>CAJBSZ010000066.1 GCA_903958395.1 uncultured bacterium
ATCTGCACATTCTCGCACCCCACGAAGAACAGGAGCCGCGGGCGGAAATGAAACGAAGGCGAACCGTACGGCCCCTCGTTCCAGGTTTCACCGCCCCCGTCGATCGTGCCGCGGCCCTCGATACCGATGTTCCGCCCGTCCTCGGCATGAAGGAACATCTTTCCGGTGATCATCTCGCCCGTGTAGCTGGGATGGCGCGACGGTCTCGTCGGGAAATCCTCCAGCCCCGGGCTGGCCACCAACGTCGCCCCGGCTTCGACGTGGAGGATGACATTGTCCTTGACGCGCAGCGTGCCGGCGCGAAAGCGGCCGTTGTGCAGGTAGACCCGTCCGCCCCCGGCGGCGTGGCAGGCATCGATGGCGGCCTGCAGAGCGCCGGTGTCAATTGTCCGGCTCGACCAACCCCTCGACCTTCAGTTTCAACGGACCGGAACTCCAGATGAACTTGGGCTCCAGCACCGCCGGACCATCCTGGGCAAGCGTGAACCGGCACGGAACGATCCTGGGCTCGCCCGTGAAAGTGATGGTTTGACCGGCCTTGCCGTTGGCGACAACCACGCGCGGCCAGCCGGCCGTGAACACGTCGAAAATCGCGGTATCGCCTTCCACCCGCACGGGCTTGAGCTGACCGAGCACGCGTACCGGCGGGCCGATGGACGCGGAGAGTCTGCCACCCAATGATTCCGCCATGCCGACGGCCTGCCACCCCGAATCGTCGAAGCCGGGCTTGTTCCAGTCAGGGGTGGCAAGACGACGATCTTCCTCGTAACCCTGCCACACATCGTTCTTCGTGATCTCACTGGGCGCCCATCTCCAACTCTGATCCGAGACGATCCGTTGACGGGTGCCATCCTGGAATTCCATTTCAAGTTGGGCCAGGAGTCTCGGCTGACCATGTCCGTTGTTTCGTCGTGCATACCCCCAACCGGGCGCACTGAAGAAGCCGTTCCCGAGCACGGCGCCGAGCACATTCGTCCTGTCGGCAAGCAGGTTGGTGACATCGACTGCGCGATATTCGATGCGTTTGAAATAATCCGAGAAAGCCGGTCCTAGTACAGTATCGTCCACGCTGGCCCCGTTGAGCGTCATCTCGGCCATGCCGTGCGCCGCATAGTAGAGCACCGCCCGTCGCACCGGCTTATCCACCGTGAAGGCCTTTCTCAACATCGGGGCCTGAGCGGCCGCACAAGCATCAGGAGGGCATTTTTTCCCCACCGGGGCATAGGGCGCGCCGTCAACCAGGCAAGCCGAAAAAAAGCCCTCCGATTCGGTTGTCGGTTTATGGCGGGCGACGTTGCGCCCACCCGAAATGACTTCCAGTTGCCTGATTTTACTTTGATAACGCAAGTCAGAGCCGTCCTTAACCTTTTTCCCCGCGGCGATGGCTTTCTTGCGCTCGTCTGCGGCGATGGAGGTATGCACCTTGGAGAGAGGCGACTTGAATACGAGGATACGGACGTATCGGGCCTTGATCCGCCTGGCGGAAAACTCGGCGATTCCGGCCGACTCAAGCCGATAATCCTCGCCGCTGCAATCGGCAATCGTCTTGGGAGCACTGAATTCAAAGTCGTCATCGGCTTCGATCCTGAACCGCAAGGGAAATGACTCCGGCTCCATCGCCACTAGCCTGACCTTTTCGACCGGTACGGACTGGCCCAAGTCCACCCTGACCCAGGAGCGGTGATTGTCCGTTTCGGAAGCGGTATTGCCCCAGCCGCTCCCGGGCGGAACAAACCACTTGGAGGCGGTGATCCAGGAGCCCTTCCAATCTTCCTGGGCCAGCAGTCCCATGCTCCACTTCGCGGGTGAACTCCACTCGGTGCGCTTGTTGTGCGTATCCCCTTCGACTCCGCTCAGGGCAAGCCCTTCGACGCCGCTCAGGGCAAGCCATACCCGCACCTTCCAGAAGCACTCAGCTCCCGAACTCAACGGCTTACCCGCATAGGGCACGCGGACGGATTGATCGCCGGCGAGTTGGCCGCTGTCCCACAAGTCACCTTCACCGCGCGCCAACTTCTCCGCCGAGGAAGCAACCAGGATTTGACAGGCCGCCTGTTTCTGATCCCGCTCCCCGGACTGGAGGATCCAGGAAAGTTGCGGGTGGGCCCGATCGATCCCCATCGGGTTTTCAAATCCCTCGCAACGCAGCCGTTCAACAATGGTCGCCGCCTGCGCCCCGCTGCCGACCAGCAAGCAAGCAACCGATACCGCCTGGAGGCAAGACTTCACCACCCGCCTGGAGTACCAGGCTTGAGACATGGAGTAAGGCAAAGAGAAAGAGGAGGAAATTCCACCATCTTGATCTCCTCCCCCTCCTTGTATTCCTTCAAGAAGGGTTTCGCGTATTTTTCGGAAACGGTACTCCGCTTCCGGAAAATACGCGAAACATTTGCATTTCTGCTTCTTCTCTGTGCCTCTGTGTCTCAAGCGAAGCGGGTGGTGATCTGGATTATGTATAGTCATTTGAGAGATACGACACTAGTGTAGCCGACGAAGTGTTGCGGTTGCCCCGTTTGCTACCACCCCTGGAACTCTATAAGATTGTCGCCCTTGACCGGCGTGACCACCTGCGTCTCGCCGTTGCTCGTTACCGACACCGGCGCCGCCTGATCGTAGGCGGTCACATTGTACGAGGTGACTTTACCGGCTTTCCATTCGATATCCACAAGCAGGCCGCCCGGCGCCTTCAACCCTTTTACAGACCCTTCCGGCCAGACCGCAGGCAGCGCGGGCAACAGTTCCAAGGTGCCGGCATGCGACTGCAGGAGCAGCTCGCACATCGCGCCCGTCATCCCCAGGTTGCCGTCCACCCGCAACGCCGGCTTGCCGGAGCAGAGGTTCGGATTGAGGTTTCCAGCCATGAAGCCGCGAATCTGGCGATAGGCATTCCCTCCCTCACCTAGCCGTGCCCATAGCGCGCAGCGCCACGGCACCGTGATCGCTGATTCCCCCGAATTCTTCGCTTCAAGCGCCGTTAACGCCGTTGCCGCCTCCTTCGCCAACTCCGGCATCTTGACCCGGTTGATCCGGCCACCGGGATAGACGCCGAAGAGATCCCGTTCAGTGCCAGCCCCGCCAACCTGGGATAAAGCCAGTTTATCGCGCATCCCCGCGATCTTGCCGCCATATTCAACATCGAACTTGAGAGCGGCACACACTTCGGCGTAGTTGTTGAACAAGTCCCAGACGATTTCCTGATCGCCCCCGGTGCCGCCCTCCACGCCAAGTCGGCCATCCGGCAGAGTCTTGAGCCGGTTCTCCCAGAACTCGCACGCGGCCTTCAAAATCGGATAGGCCATACCTTCCAAGTAAACCTGCTTCCCGCGTGGCGTCCCGATAAACTCGTAGTGCTGCCAGAGATGGCGGCAAAGCCAGGCATTGGCTGTCTGCTCCCAATTCCGGCTCCAGGGTTCGCGCTGGCTGCGGATCAGATCGAACAGGGGCAAATGACATTTGTCCACGTTCGCCGGTTCCGCCGCCCAATAACTCATCTGCAGGCTTCCGTCCGCCTGATACCCCGTCGTGTTGCCATCGTGCCAGAGCCCATGCGCGAGCGCCGGAAGGCCGGGTCTCAGAGCGGCGCCCGGATACCACCCGAACGTCTGTTTCGGGATGTATTTCTCCGGCAGGCCCGTCCGGTGCGAGCTGCTCAACAGCAAGTATCGCCCAAACTGGAACAGCAACGCCTCCAATTCCGGATCGGCCCCGTCCTTGGCATACTCGGCCAGGCGACGGTCGGTCGTCATGGAACGCCGTTCCAGCGACGTCGATCCGAGGTCGAGCCGAACCTGCCTGAAAAAGCACTGGTGATGGGCTAGGTGGCGCATCCGGACCAAGTCGAATCCGAAACGCGACACCTCGCTCAAGACCTCATCAATTCGAGCGGACGGTGAATCGTCAGGATAGGGTCTGGCGGGTTTCATGACGTAGCCGGTCTCGGCCGCCAGCGCCACCCAAACTTCATCGCACCCTCGAAGATGGAAGACACCATCGGATGCCTCCAGTTTCCCGCCCTTCGCATACACCTGGGCGCGCGCCTCATACTGCATGCCGTTGGCTAATGTGCCGGTGAACCCAACCGTGCTGCCCGCAGCCCGGGTCGTTTCGCCATGGGCGCCCCGCAACCTCAGCACGCCATTGACTGCCCCCGGTCGGTCGGCCTGCCACCGGACGATCAGCACCTGGTCCGGCTGGCTGACGAAGATCGTGCGGATGTGCGTTACGCCGTTGCGCTTGAACGTCACCCGTGACTCGGCTTCATCGATGGAGAGTTCGCGCCGGTAATCGGTTACCCCGCCCCGGGCCGCGTCCGGCTCGAACTCCAGCGCGAGTTCGCCAAAGCGCTCGGGGACGGCCGGTGCCTTCGCATCACCCGACCACAGAGAGTTTTCGTTAAAGGGAATACGCTCCTGTTCCACATTTCCAAATACCAGGCAGCCCAGCCGGCCATTCCCCAGCGGCAACGCCTCGGTCCGCCCCCCTGCCGGCTTGTCATAATGCAGACGAAGGTCCGTATAATCAGCCGCCCGCCCTTCAACCCCGTACCAGCCCGCGATGATCAGCAATCCCGCGGACAACATTTTTGTTTGTAGGTTTTTCTTCATTATCGTTTCTCCACCTTGACAGTCTTCACTTCGCCATTGATCCTCACCCGCACCTCGCACGGCTCGGCGGCACTCAACTTGTAACCCGTGACTTTCCCGTCTTTCCATTGCATGTCCACGGTCAAGCCGCCCCGGGCACGCAAACCCTTGACGCTGCCATCCGCCCAGGCCGCGGGCATGGCGGGCAGCAGCTCGACTGGCTCCTCCTGCGACTGCAACAACATCTCGCTCATCGCGCCCGTGATCCCGAGAGTGCCGTCAACCTGCAAACAGCCGCCGGCAAAAAGATTTTGATAGACGTTATGGGTGAGCATATTGCGAATCTGCCGATGGGCGTGTTCCGCCTGACCCAGCCTGGCCCAAAGGGCGCAACGCCAGGCCCAGGTCCAGGTGTTCGCGGCTTCGCCGTTTTCTCCGCGCGCGGCCAGCGCCACCATCGCCGCCCGGGCCAACTCTGGAGTCTTGTACCGGCTGATCCGCCTGCCCGGATAGAGCCCCATCATTTGCGAAGTGTGCCGATGCGTAAGATCGGCGTTGTCGCGATCAACCATCCACTCCTGCAACTGCCCCCATTTGCCGATGGCGGGCAAGAGCAGCCGCGCGCGCAGGGCGGCGATCTTCTCACGATACTCGCGATCAACCCCCAGCGCCTCGGCCGCCGCGATGAAATTGCCGAAAAGATCCCACACCAACTCCTGGGAATAGGTGCCACCTTGCTCCCCCGGCCCGTGCTCGGGAGACATGCCGACCGGCGCAATCAGCCGCCCATCCGGCAGTGCGATAAGCTGATCTTCCCAGAGTTCACAGGCCTCCTTCATGATCGGATAAGCCGTTTGCCGCAGATATTCCTTGTCACCGCCAAAGGCGTAGTGCTCCCACAGGTGCATGCAGAGCCAGGCATTGGGCGTGGCCCCGAACGAGAGCCAGCCGGTTCCGCCCGTGATGTTATGCGCGGCGCCCACCAACCAGCCGCGCACCTTGTCCGGCCGATCCTTGAATTCCGGTTTCGCCAGACGGCCCGTGAAGTGCGATTGCGCCACCTTGCGCCACGGTTCGAGCTGACTGCCGATCAGGTCAAAGAGCGGCAGATGACATTCCGGCAGGTTCGCCGGCTCGGCCGCCCAGTAGTTCATCTCCACATTGATATCCGTGTGATAATCGCTGTTCCATGGCGGTTTGTTGGACTGGTTCCAAAGCCCCTGCAAATTCGCGGGGAGCCCCGGCCGCTGGGATGAACTGATCAGCACGTAGCGGCCAAACTGGAAGAGCAGCGCCTCCAACTCGGGATCGCCGCCATCGTTTTGCCCGTAAATCTTGATGCGCTGATCCGTAGGCAAAGCCTGCCGCTCCGGGGACGACCGTCCCAGATCAATCGCCACGCGCCCGAAAAGATTACGATAATGAGACAGGTGCCGCTCCCGCAGCCTCGCGTAATCGGACTGCACCACCGCATCGAGGTCCTTCGCCACGCGCGGCCCCGGCGGATCACCGAGATATTTGCGCGCGGAATCCATCACGTAGCTGGTCCGCGCCGCCAACAGGACCAGCACCTCGTTGCACCCCCGCAGGCGCAGGGCGCCTGCCGCGGCGGGCTCAACCGTGCCGCCCTTGACGACCACCCGGGTCCGCGCCTCGTACTGGATCCCATTGGTAAGCGTGCCGCCAAAGCCCAAGGTGTCGCCGCGGGTCCAGGGCTTTTCGCCATGGGTCCCTTCGAGCCGCAGCGTACCGGAAATCCCCCCGCTCCGGTCGGTCGTCCAGCGCACGGCAATGAGCTGATCGGGTTGGCTGGCGAACACGGTGCGGGTGTGGGTGACACCATCCCGGACGAAAGTCGCTCGGAACTCGCCCTCCCCAAGCGAGAGTTCACGCCGGTACTCCGAGAAAGGTTTGCGGGTCGCTCCGGGCTCAAGGTCAATCCAGAGGTTTCCAAAACTCTGATAGGACCCAAAACTCTTTTCGTTTCCTGCATACGCCCCGGTCCAGAGGCTGTCGACGTTGAACTGGACGCGCTCCTGTTCCACGCCGCCCAGCACCATGCAGCCGAGCCGCCCGTTCCCCATCGGCATGCCCTGTTGTTCCCAATTGCCGGCCGGCTTGTCATACCACAGCCGCAGGGGTTCCGCCGCCCGCAGCGATCCGACTCCGAGAATCATCCCCAGCGCGACCACAACTATGCTTCGTCTCGTCATGTTTTTCATGTTCTAGCTCCGTTTCTTGAAAAAGTCTATTTCTCCACCGGCAACAGTTCGATCTCGGCCAGGCTGGCATACGTGGCATTGGGATCGCTACCGCTGCGCAACACCAGCTTGACGGCCACCGCCGGGCGCGGCTCGCCGAACAGCACGGTCTGGCTGGCGTCGTTACGGTTGCATTCGCCGCGCGCGGCTTGCACCCAGGCCTCTTGCGCCCCTCGGGTGTACACCGCATACCCCTTCACCCGACCGCCCCAGCCCACCAAGAGTTTCACGCCGCGCAACCGTGATCGCAAAAACCACGCCCATGTTGCGCTGTTGCCGGTCAGTCCGGCTACCAACTCATTGCTTGTTCTCATCATTTGCCGCTTTCTATGGCCCCCCCATGCTCTTCCGGAAAAGCCACCGCCCCCTTCGTACCGGTGCCGGGGTTCCAGTCGGTCGACTGGCCCCTGCGTTGGGCTGCCAGCCAGGCCAGAGCGACATTGGGCACTATCTCGTGCCCCCCCTCAAATAAGGTCACCCGCACCTGACGCGATTGACGCCGGTATAACACCCGCCGGGAGCCGTAGAGCGGGTCCACCGCCGAATACTGCAGCGCCTGGGGCACACTGGGTTGTGACGTCAGGGCGGCGATCTCCGCCTCGGGAATGTGATCGGCCTCGGCGGCCAGGTCGTTGAAGGCATGGAGCGTATGGCTGACGGGGACCGAACCACTGTGGCCGTCGGCAATCCCCGCCGCCAGATCCAACGGCACGTCTGTGGCCCGCTTCAGCCAGGTCGCAGGGGATCGGTGGCTATATTCGTGATCCACGACCGCAGATGCGCCTGGAGCCCCCCTGCAAACCGCCTCCAAGGCACGGTCATAAACGCCGTGGCTCTGTCGCTGTTGCGCATGCCAGGCGGCTAGGTCGTGGATACCGCACCAGGCCGACACCCCCGCCCACAGCTCCGGCGCGCGCCCGGCCATGAGCATCGCCATATACCCCCCGCCCGAAACGCCGACCAGATAAATACGGTTCGTGTCAATTTTCACTTGCTCGCGGGCATACGCGACGGCGTCGAGGATGTCCTGCACGGCCAGGTCCGACCCGCAAGCCTGGGGCGACCGGTTCGGGCCTCGGCAATGGGGATGGATCATCGCCCACCGGTTCTTGATGCACCATTGGGCATAAAACGGTTGCGCCTGGCGATAATCGCCGCTCCAGGTGTGCAGAGCCACGAGCAGGGGCACGGGTGACGCCTGAACGGGAGTGTAAAACAGACACGGCTGGCGGGTGTGGTCCGCCCGGCTGATGTAGGTGATCGCCTGCACCCCCTCCGGCCAGCCGGGGACCCGTTTCGTGGCAGGGGTAGGCGACTGCGCAACGGGCCCTGCCGTCGCAACCACGGTCATTAGTGCTCCCACCAGGATGATCGTACAGCGAGCATGATGTTTCATTTCACGTTGTTCCCCTCTTGAACCAGCAATTCGACTTCCGCCAAGCTGGCATAGGCCGCATCGGGATCAACTCCACTGGTGAGCACCAACTTGACCGCTATGGCCAGGCGCGGCGCCGCGAACAGCACCGTCTCGCTGGCGTCCTGCGGGTTGCATTTGCCGCTCACAACCCGCACCCAGTCCCCTTGCGCCGCCCGGGCATGCACCTCATACCCCTTCACCCGCCCGCCCCAGCCCGCCACCAGTTTCACGCCGCGCAGCCGCGTGGGTTTCGGGCTCCAGGATGAGTTCCTGGGGATAAACCGAGGCACGGGCCGAAGCCGCGTCCTTCCAGAGGCTCGTTTGCACGCCAGCTTCGTTGATCGCATATACCGGGGCGCTGAGCGGTTCGCTCGCGCCAAAGACCAAAACCGGGAGCAAGCTCAACAACCCCGCCACGCTGCTCGTGTGCATCCCTTTCATTCGCCCTCCCGATTACTACTTGAATCAACAGGGCCATTGAACACGATTCCGCCAAACCTGTCTTGTCACCTTTTTGTTGACCGGCAGGTCCATTATGTGGACCTGGAGCCGGCGGTCCGGCAGGGGGTCTATATTGCCCTCGCCGACACCCATGAATGCACCCTGCTCACTGCCGAGCGCACCACGACTCCCTGGGTTCTGAAGCTAGGCAAACTGTTGTGATTTGATTCTGCGTAGATCATTATGTAACAACCTTACACCACTCATCGAACACTGCGCGAACCGTTTCCGGCTGTGAACCGGGGCCGAACTCAAGCTGGGCAATAACGCCACCCTTCGGATCGTACAAGTGCTCCACAACAGCACGGACTCCACGACGGCCGACATCGGGATTTTCCGCGGTCAGGATGTGCTGCCGATCCATCTCGCCCCAAAAAGTGATCTTCCCCTTCACTCGTTTCGCGAGATCCGCCCTATCCATGATGAAGAGCTGCGAGTTCTGCGCGTCAACGCCAACCTCCACCAGGTCCTCGTACACTTCCGCGATGTAGCCATCGGAGTGCATGAAGGCGAACTTGCCATGGGCGCGGGCGATGGAGCAGTAGTCGGCGTAGAGCGGTTTGAAGAGCCGACGCCAGAGCGGCGGCGGAATCAGGAGCTGGCTTTGGGAACCCCAGTCGTCCATGAAGAAGATGGCGTCCACGTCCGTCTTCACCCAAAACTCAAGCTCACGCAGGTAGTGGTCATGAATCGCTTTGAGGCAGGCCTCCATTCCTTCCTCCGGCATCATCACGTCCATGAGGCTGTTCTCCGTGCCCCGCAGGAACTGGTAGCGTTCCCATGGGCGCGGCAGGCAACCGGCCATCACGAACTTTTCGGTACCGGCGCAGAAGCGGTTGACCGCATCGCGCGCCTTGGCCGGGTCGGCCGGCAGGTTCTCCGCCGGGGGGCGGATGGTCTTGGCGTCCGGACTGCCGCCAGTGAGCACCGGATGCTTAACCTCGCCATGGATGCCGTCGTGAATGTTGGTGAAAACGGCTCCCCAATCATCGACCGACTCGCCAACTCTGTACGGGTCGCCATTCTTCAGCGGCGAGGGTTGGCCGGCGGCGGGCGCGAAAATAAAGTCGTCGGGAAATTCCGCGCGCAACGCCGCCAACTCCTTGGCGTAACGCTTTTCCGCCCACGGCAGCGTCCAGAGGTTGCGCGGCACGCGGGCGGGGCTTTGAAAGGTCAGAGCCGCCTTGACCAGATCACGGGAAGTTGCACTCATGGTATCGCTCCTAAACGCACTCTTGCCAGCCTGCTATTGCTTGTTATCACAGACACTCAACCCCATCAGCCCGATCACGACCTCCTGGGAGAGCGTCTCCAGGGTCACCTGCTTGAGGGCAACGCCCGGCCGCAGTTTCCACCCGTACACCATCGCCCGGCAATTGCTGCCCAACTGCACCTGCGACGGCGGCTCCTTGGGCAGCGCAAATGCGTCCTTAATGTAGTCGTAATCGTTCCAGAAGTAAGGACAAAGCGACCAGAAGTTGAACGGCGGCACCAGTTCCAACTCCTCCTTGACCCCGTCGGCGTACTCGAAACGGATCACCGCGTTGGCGATGCGCACCTGCATCGGGTTGGTGGAGCCGGCCACCAGCAGCCAGACGGAGTCGCCCTTCTTACGCACCGGCACCGTCACCTTCCTCGGCCAGTTGTCCCAGAGCGAGGTGAAGGCGATATCCTGGGCGCCGGGCTTCCAGAGAAATTGCGCCCCCTGCGGCACCTGGAGTATCCCGTCAGCCACCTTCAACGGTTCCCCCAGACTCTTCGGGCTCTGGAAGGGAATATCCTGCCGTACCAGCGCCGGACCGCCCAGGACACCCGACACCACTTGTGCGTCAGCCGATTCGGGAATCCGCCAGTCGGCCACCGCGCCCGGCAACGGCGCCGCGTCGAGGGCGCGGTTCTTCAGTTCCCCGGCGGTAGCCGCACGGGTGGCGATCGCCACCAGGTCAATGCGGCCCAACAGGCGGTTCCCTCCCTTGGCATCGGCGCCCAAGCGTAGCGTCGGGCCAAAGTTGATCTTCGCCAGTTCCAGTGGCCCCGTCTCGACAAACACCTTCTTCCCGTCATAGAAGAGTTGGCCCGGTTTGCCATTGCGAAGCACCAGGGCGACATGAGTCCGACGGTCGCCGGAAAAACTCGACGTGCCGACAAAGATATTGTGCGGGGCGAACAACTGCATCAGGCGTCCGCCATGGTTGAGGAATTCCATGGAGAACTCACCGAGTCTCAAAAGTTGAGTGCCCGTCCACTGCTGCATGTCACTCAAGTCGGCCCATACCCAGGCCTCAATCGTCAGTTCCTTGCCCGGCTTGAAACCGGCGAAGTCAGCGTCATAGACCGGCACGGGCCTTCGCGGGCGGGTGTTGCTCAGGTCAATGCCCGACGGCAGTTTCCCGGTATAGACATGGTTCCAGACCCCATAGGCATCGCGGGCCAGGCGCGTGGAAATTGTGTCGGGCCGCGGCGAGACGTAGTCATGGCGGAAGATCTCCCTCACCCGGCCATTGAGTACGCCAGCGAGATCAATCCCGCTCCACGTGGCGCCGGCGGGCGCCTGCCGCAGGTTCTTCTCCGCCGCGTACTGCTCAGCCTTGGGATCACGGACATTGAAATCGAAGATTCGCCATTGCGGCGCATCCGGGCCGAACTCCGCGCGGACCAGCACGCGGTTATGCCCGACGTTCGCGCCGATACGGGCCGTCACCTTGCTAGCGGCGATATCCGATGAGGCAAAGACACCCTGCGCGTCATTCACGGCTTTGACATTGCCGCCGTCCACGGCGAGATCAATGGCCTGACCGACTTCGACCTCACGGAAGGTCGGGACTCCGGCCGGCAATGGCTCTTGCACGGTCACCACGACCACCGCTTTCTTCACGACGGGAGTGCGCACGCGGCACACCGACCGACCGAACCCGGGCAGGATCTCGCCTTTGACCGGCTGGCCGTTCACCATCACCGTGACCGGCCCCTTCCCGCGGAACGGAACCTGCACGTCCATCGCCGATTCCTGCGCGAGTTCGACCATCAGCGATTCGCCCAAGCCCTGCCGCTTATAGTCCAGCTTGAATTCGGGGTGCTCGATCGAGGCGTGATCCCAGTCCGCCGGGAACTGGGGGGCCATGGTGACCAGCCCGTTGGGCCGGTCCGGACGATAGCCGAAGACCCCCGCGATCATCGCCCGCGCGAAGGTCATCACGTTGTCGGAGAAATCCACCCCGCAACTGCCGTAGGGCGCGCCGAGGCCGAGATTGCCGGGCACCGCCGAGTCGAACGCCAGTTCGTCCACGTTGCCGCGAATGATCTCGAGGGCGTTCTCGGGCATCCCAGCGAAACAGTAGCCCAGGGCCAGGTGATACTCATCGCCGGAATATTTTACCCGGTTGGACCAATCCGAAGGCACCCAGTTCGAGGGCAGAACCCGGACCCCGCCACGCGGATGCCTGACGCGTTCCTGCCCGTATTCCGTAAAGTAAAGCGATGAGGCCATTTGCGCATCATTGAGCAAGCCGGGACAATCCAGCGCGAGCACGATGCCGGGCAACCAGGCGTCGGGGTGCAGCCGCTGGTAACCGCCCTGCTCGCGATACGCGCCCGGATGCCCGGATCGGGTTACCCAGAGCTTATCAAAGAAGGCTTTGCGTATATGTTCCAGCTTGACCTCATGCCGCTTCGCCGCGGCTTCATCCCCTGCCCGCCGAGCCATGTCGCGGGCGGCTTGGTGGCCGCGGTAAGCAAACGCCGTCTCCTCGGGCGTCGCGCCGCCGTTAAACCAGACGCTATCCGTAAGCATCGTGTTTGGCAGGCTCTCGTAGGCGCCGTCGCCGTCGGGATCGAAGCAGCGTTCGATGTAGCCGAGGTGCAGTTCCAGCGCCGGGCGAAGCACCTTTTCCATCTCCGGATCGGCGCTGTAACGCCAGTCCTCGATCATCTGGTCGAAGAACTGGGACTGCATGTCATACATCGTCGAGTTCTGGTCGGGGATCAGCCGCCCCTTGCTATGGAAGCGGGGATCCTTGCCCGGATGGCAGAGCGTGCCATCGAACCGGTTGATTTCCTCGTTCTGCTCGATGCGCGCCTTCAGTTCCGGGTGATCCAGGTAGGTATCCTTGGTGACCTGCGAGGCAAAGTAATGCTTGGCGGCGATCAGGTTGCGGTCATGCCAGGCGTAAACCGTGCCGCCGTAGTTGTTCCGCCAACCGAGCAGCGGATGGGGAAAGGCCGAGGTGCCCCCATCGCCATAGGCGTACGTGCGCCAGATCCCGTCAATGACCGAGCCGAGCGAGCGGAGCATGAAATCGAGCCGCGCATCCGGCGTACGGCTCACCACGCGCCGCCGCAGCGTCTCGACCCGATCCCAGGCGGCGCGGAAGTCCTCCGCGACCGTCGGCGCGGCGGCTTCGGTTTCCGTGCTCTCCCACGCCCGGCTGATCCAGGTCACCGGTTCGCCGCCCGTGAGGGGCGTCACGCCGCAGACGATCGGACGCTTGTCACCCGTGCTCGCCAGCAAAGCGTTAGGCGTCTTCCACTGGTCCGCATCGGCCACGCGGAACTCCGAGGCGGCGCTGCAGGCCGAGAGGGTGTAGCGGTGTTTTGCATTTCGATAGTGCGGCGGCGCCACCCGGATAACACCATTCGTCATCTCAATAAGGTTCCCTTCGGCTTCAGCGGGGACGAACCCGTACTGGCGCGTCACGAAGCGGTTCTCGTCCATGGCATCAATGGCCTTGACGTAGGGACGATAATGAGCACAGCCGAGCATCCACACCAGGCGATCCCCGTCCTGCGCGCCATTGACGCGCGCCTGGGCGGCCAGCCCGGTGCCTTTGCCCAGCGGCAGGGCGTGCAGGGAAATCGTCACGCCGGGAAACGCCGGATCGCTGACGACCCATTCGACGCGCCCGCCGTAGTAGCGGTATTCGACCGACTTGAAATCCAGCAGCCACTTGGCCGTGCCATCGGCGCGCTGGAACCCCGTCACGAAACAAGCGTCGAGCCACGGGTCGCCGCCGAAGCGCAGAAACGGCCGGTCGCTGGCGAACACCCAGTAGTACGGGTCCGCCGGCCGACCGTGGCCGCCATAGAGCGGACGGTTGTTGAAATAGATCCCGTTGCGCCGGACGATCGCATCGCCCTGCACCTCGCTGGGGACGTTGTCCTGGTCCTGCGCCCAAACCCCCATCGCTACGGCGCCCGCCAATAAAACACTCATTCCATATCGCAGCATTTGTCTTACTCCTGATTACTCTGTTTTCCCTTTATCATTCGCACGTTCTGCGCTACGAAGCCTTGGCGTAGTCGCGTCCTCCGCCTTGGAGCCGGTAGCCTTTCAGTCTTCCTTTTCGCTACCGGCCGAGGACGGCCGGCTCCAGGGCTATCACAACTGCATTTCCTCCGCCTTTCCGGCCTTCAGTTCACAGCTCTTTTTCCCGCCATCCGGGTGGATGACCGTAATCGTCTGGTCCTTGTCCGACACCAGCACCGCCCTGGCGCCCTTCTCGTCCCAGGTCAGTTCCTTCAAGGTGATCGCCCCGCGCAGGCGCAGGCCCTTGATCGACCCGCTCTTCCAACTCGCCGGGCGGGCGGGGAAGAACAGGATCAGGCCCGGATCGGAATAGACGAGGGTCGATGCGCAGAGATACGGAAACCCGCCGCCGATATCGGTATTGAAAAGGGTTCCGTTCAAGTGCCAGGCCCCCATCCCATAGGTCCAGGCGTTTTTGCCGAGGTAATTGATCACCCGCTGTGCCGTTTCCGCATTGCCTACGTGCGCGGCGGCCAAACCGGTCAATGCCATGCCGAAAGACAGACTGCACTCCTTCTCCATGTAATCCAGCCGTTCCCGCATGGTATGGCCCACCGCCTTCACCAGGGCCGGGTTATCCACAATGTCGGCGGGGCGCTCGTCATAAAGGGCATAAAGGTTCGAGACATGGCGATGGCGGTTGTTGTCCGGAAAACCCGGCCAGAGCCACTCGCGGAAGGACCCGTCCTCGCCCACCTGGTAAGCCGGCATCTTCGCAAGCAAATCGGCCCACTTCTGCTGCAACTCCTCGTCGCACCCCAGTTCCTTCGCGGCAGTTATCGCATGGTTGAGGAGTTGTTTGGCGGCCGCCACATCCATCGTGGCATTGATGCAGGTCTGGGCCTTCTTGGCGGTTGGCGGCCTGTTCTCCGGGGCATACGAGGGCACGAACACGAGCCTGCCGTCCTTGTCCGTCACCGTGAGGAAATCCTCGTAGAAGGCAGCCGCTTCCTTCAGCAGCGGATAGCACCGCTGCTCCAGGAACTTGCGGTCGCCCGTGCAGAGCCAGTGGTCGTAGTAGAACTGGCAGAACCAGGGCGCGCCCACGTGCCAGTAGGTCAGCGAGTAGTTTGGAGAGAAATCCGTGATCCGAGGGGAGGCGGTGATTTGCGCCGGCACATGGAAGCCGCGCATGCCATACAGCTCTTTCATGTTGCGGCGCAACCCCGGCAGCATCCGCTCGTTGAACGCGAAAAACCGTTCCATCAACTCGGGGGTGTTACCCATTTCCAGGAATGCGATGGCGCAAGGCAGATTGCCGTCAACCGTAAGCCCCCCGCCCCAAGGCGCGCGCCAGGTGGCGCTCCAAATGCCCTGCAGGTTGGGCGGGTTGTAGCCGGTGCTCGAGATGATGAGGTAACGGCTGGCGTCAAAGGCCCGTTCGATCTGGGCCAGGGGCGCTTCGAGCTTGGCCGATTGCTTGATCAGGTCCTCGGTGGGCTTGGCGCGATCCGCCGTCGGCGCGTTCAGCGAGAAGCTGGACCGGCCCATCAGATCGCCATGGATCTTCGCGTGCCTTGCCAGCAACTGATCGTAGTCCCCGGGCAACGCCTCCAACTCCTGCTTGATCGCCTCGAGATTGGAGTCCTGCCCTTTCAAAATCGGACGCACCTTGATGAGCAGCACAATTTCCTTGCAGTTGTTGAGATTACCCGTGGGCCCGTTCCACCCCCCTTTGTTGACCATTCGGCACACCGCCTCATAGCCGCTGATCGGGTTCTCGAGGTTGGTGACGGCAAACTTAGACTGAAACCTCAGATACTGCCCGTCCCGGCCGAAAACCTGGCTCTTGAGGCTCTTGGCCACTGTCTGGATTTCACGCAGACCGGCCGCCGGCCAATCCGTGCAGCCTACGCCGCCGGCCGGCATCGGGTTCATCCGCAACACCACCCGGCCCAGATTCTCTCCCTCAATCCGCACCACAACCACATCATCGGCACGAGAAACAAAGACGCTACGACGAACCGCCCCAGCCTCGCCCACGTAGGCCACGTGCGCCTCGCCGGTCATGAAATCCACTGCCCGCTGGTAGCGGCTGACATCCGTTTCCGGATGTTGGATCTGCAAGCTAAAGCCGCCGATGAATGTGTCACGCCCGAAGTTGTAATCGCACTCCTTGCGGACTTCGTTGAGCACTAGGCCGGCTTCCTCGAACTTTCCGGCCAGACACAGCTCGCGGATACGCCCCACATGCTTAGCCATGGCGAAGGGATTGTCATTCTGCTCGGTGGGCAGATAGAGCGCCGAATGACCGAGATGGAGGGTCTCGTTGCACGGATTGCCCATGACCATGACACCCACAGTGCCATTTCCAGCCACCAACGCGTGTTCCCAGCTCAACGCGGGCTTGCGGCTGACGAAACCGCGTTCAGGCGGGGTGAACCATTTGTCAGCCGGAATGCCAGGAGCGTCCGCCGCCCCGGCCATCGGCATAACCAGAGCCCCGGTCATCCATATCGCACTTGTCCACATCATGAGTTTGTTTTGCATTCGCATCGTTTCGCCTTTTGGTTCCAGCTTCTCATTTCTCCACCGGCAGCAGTTCGATCTCGGCCAGGCTGGCGTAGGCCGCATCGGGATCAACCCCACTGGTGAGCAACAGCTTGACCGCCATGGCCGGCCGCGGCGCCGCGAACAGCACCGTCTCGCTGGCGTCGTTACGGTTGCATTCGCCGCGCGCGGCTTGCACCCAGGCCTCTTGCGCCCCTCGGGTGTACACCGCATACCCCTTCACCCGACCGCCCCAGGCCGCCACCAGTTTCACGCCGCGCAGCACCTCCGCTCGGGGCAGTTCCAGCACGATTTCCTTGGGATAGACCGGAGCGTTGACCGCGTCAGCGCCCTTCCAGAGGTTCGTTTGCAGGCCTGCCTCGCTGATCGCATAAACGGGGGCGCTTAGCGGTTCGGCACTCCGCCAAACCGTCCGCGGGTTCCCATCGAGCAGGCTGGAGGCCGGGAAACCCGGGGCCTCGCTTCCGATCGAGACCAGCCGCACCCCCAGCCGGCCGGAATTGCCGTCCACCAGCTTGCGGAACACCTGGTCGAGCACCGCCTCGTCCAAGGCCGGCGGGGAAAAGGCGGCGGAGTCCATGTAGTTGTAAAGACTGCGCAGCAGTTGCCTGGCTTCCGGCCGGTTGTTCAGGTCATCCCACACGTTAAAGCCGCAGGCCAGCAGCCGACCAGGCCCGACCCTCGCCTCGAAGAGTTCACCCAGCTTTCGATTCTCGCCGTGGTTGTCGATCATCTGCGCGATCGGCCGATACTCCAGGGGCGTGGCATCCAACAGAAGGGCCACCGAGCGGCTAGCCAGGTCATACCAGCGGAAGTCACGGTACATCTGCGTCGGGAACCGGGCAAAGGCTGGATGCTTCACGTCAAACAATCCACCCATCGTCTGGTTCTTCAGCCCCCGAAGCAGCGGACTGCTCACCGACGCGCGCCACGGGGCGCGGAAGGAGTTTTCGTACGTCTCCGGCAGGATTTGCAGGAACACCTTGCGGCCTTCCACCAGGGCCGCCTTTGCCTCAGCCCCCCACTCCCGCACGATCAGCACGTCGGCCGGGGGCGGCGGGGCCGGCGTGGCGGGATAGACATGGATATCCCAGCGATTGACAAAAGGAGTGCCGGCCAAGGCCACCGCCACCGTCAGCGTGCAAGGAGCGGGCAACGCCGCCAAGGGCAACTCGAGTTTCCCCAACGAGGTCACCCCCCCGGTGGGGAGGTTCAACTTGGACCAGCGGCCCGCGGCCACTTCCTTCCCCTGCCCGTCGCGGACAGTCCACGTCGGCTCAATCCCGCGCAACTCGCATGGACCGTAGTTGGCCACTTCAGCCGTAGCGGAAAAAGTTTCCACGGTCGTATAGACACGCTTTTCAAAGCGCAGCAGCGGCACCGTCTCGCCGCAAAACTCCCGCCAGGCTTCCGGGGTGGTGATCCCCTTGGATTCCCAGAAGGCATCCACCATGCCGAGCATGGCCATCCCCTGGCCGGGGAAATCCTGCAGGCAGTACAACGAAAAGCCGCCGAGGCCCGGGGTCCGCAAGGACTGTTCGATCATGTTCTTGTATTGCTGGAAGCAGAGTTTGCCGGTCGCCTGGACGAAATCGCCGGACTGTGCGAGGAGCCCCTTGCGTGCCAGGTGATCCCTGATGAGCTCGTAGTTTCCGGGCTTCAGCACACCCGTGTATCTCGGGATGTCGGCCACGTTGGGAAAGGCCACGCAAAGCCCCATCTCGTGCGTCAGCAGGGGAACCGGCGCGCGATCCACCGCCTCGCGGAAATCGTCCAAGGTGGAAGGCGTATCGCCGAGGTTGCGGATCGTGGCGCCGTGAAAGCCATCCGTCTCCCGGAACTGGTCGTTGCGGACCGGATCGCTATGGCGCATGCCCGAATGACTGGAGTAGAGCCGGCGCGGGTCGGCGTGAATCAGCCGATCCACGGTCGGCCCGAACACATCCTTGCATTCCATTTCGTTGCCCAGCGTGAAGAGACAGAACGAAGGATGATTTCCATAAGCCTTCACTATCCGCGTGGCCTCGACCTCCATCCACCGGTCGCGTTCGGGCAAGGCCCCCACGTCGTGGTACCAGGCCCCGGCTTCGGGCAGCAGATACATCCCTTCCTCATCGGCCGCGCGGAAAGCCGCCTCGGGTGGGCACCAGGAATGATACCGGACAAAGTTTAGCCCATAGCTCTTGATGACCCGGAAGATCCGCCGCCAGCTCTCCTCATCCATCGGCGGATAGCCGGTCAGCGGCTGGACGCAATTATCCAAGGTGCCGCGCAGGAAAACGCGCCGGCCGTTAACGACCAAATGCCTGCCCTCCGCCTTGAATTCCCTCATCCCGAAGCGCACCGTCCGCTGCTCGTCGCCGAACCGGAGCGTCAGTTCCTGCATCGCCGGGGAAAACTCGTCCCACAACTTCGCCTTATCCCCGAACCTGATTTCAAACTCGGCCTTCCCGCCCTTCTCGCCCCATTCCGCAACCAGTCGCCCACTGCCCTCCGTCCACCGTCCACCGTCCACCGTCCACCGAATTTCCCCGGTTCCCGTGTTTCCGCTCGCGTTGCCGATCTCCACGACCACCCGCGCCCGCCTGGCCGCCACGTCCGGGAAGACCTGGACATCGGCCAGGTACACCGGCTCCGTCGCCTGCAGTTCCATGCGGCCGATGACGCCATTCCAGTTGACCTGGGTGTTCTCGCCGACCGAGTGCGCCCAGGTTCCGCCGATATCGGGTGTGGCAATGTTGTTGATGCACAGCGTCAGACGGTGCCGGCCCGCGGCCACCATACCCAGCTCGTAGACGTGCGGGACCGCCAGGCTGTCCTGATAGCCGAGCGGGCGGCCATCCAGCCACGCCCGGCTGTTGCAATGAACCCGTTCCAGGAACAGCGTGACGCGCTTTCCCTGCCAGGCGGCGGGGATCTCGATCTCGCGCTCATACCAGGCCGGACCGACGTACTTGGTGGCGCGGTAAAGGCGCATCAACGTGGGCGCTTCCGTATTGGGCGCCACGCCGGCCGTATCCAGCGTGCCCGGCAGGGACAGCACGCCGCTCGCCGCGGAGGCCTCGCCCGGCAACTCCTTGGCGAACCAGTTCTCTTGTCGCCCCACATCCCGCGGATCCAGCCGATAATGCCACTCCCCGGCCACAGGAACGACATCGGTACCCAAGGCCGATCCGCTGGACCATAGCCCAACCATCAACATCATTGTCACAAACGAGGTGGAACGTATTTTTCCCATACGGAATAACTTTCTTGTCTTTGTCCGATCCCGTCAGTCTGATTGATTAGTCCTGTGGTCTTGCCTTTAACCGTGCATCGAGGTCAGCCACCCGAACCACCGGGCGCTTGTTTCCGGACTCGTCGGTTTCGGAGAACTCAGCCCCGAACTCCTTCTTGATATCGGGCGCCGGATTGTCGGTAAACCCGACATGATAGGTCCAACTGAAGTCGCCACATTCTTCCGCCTTGAGCAGGACATAGTACTTGCGCCCCCTCGCCTTGGCGACCTGGCAGAAGGTGCGCACGTCGAACCGGGTATCGCCGGAGGCGCCGCCAATGATCTTGATCCGGGAGACGGCGGCTCCCCGCTCCATTTCCATCGCCGTCATGTTGCGGCTGATGCCGTAGTCGCGGGAATCCAGATAGACCAGCGCCGGTCCTTCAGTCATGCCTTTAGAGGCGGGCAGAGGCTCAGCCGCATCGGCCGGCCCGCCGACCAGTTCAACCTGGGCCGAACCTGCAATAACCCCGCCTTTTTCAATCACTCGCACAGGGACACCACGCCGATCCCTGGCCAAGCCCTCGTTCACACCGTCATTGGCATAGTCAAGAACCGCAAAAAACGCCTGGTCGCCATCCATCCAGGCATGGGCATGCCGGTCTGCCGCCGCAACCGCCCTCAAACCCACCGAGCGTTCGTCACACAGCGTTGCCGTCAGGATGTTCAGCTTCGTGGCGCGGAAGTCATTGCAGCCATGCGCCAGCGTATCCTCGCTCCACGGCCACCCCGGCTTGGTCCGCGGCCCAAACAAACCGCAGAAGGGGGTGCCCGGAAATGCCTTGGCCTGGCCCGACAGGCGCCCGATGTGGTCATCCGGATAGAAATTCCACTGGCCGCGCCGCCGCCAGGTGAGGGTATCACAGGTTTTGGGGAGGCTGAAGACGATACCCAGTTGGCGCAGATCCACCTCCACCGGACTGGTGAAGTTCCATGCCACAGTCAGGCGACCGGCGCCATCAAAGGCCAGTTCATAACCGCCAACCGCTTCCGCATAGTTTCCGGCCACCTTGACCACGATCCGATCCGCCGACTTCGCGGCGGAAACCGACGTTGCTTTCCAGGCGGTACACAACCCCCACAACGGCTTCACATCGGGCTCCTTGCCTTTCAGTTGCCGATCCCCGCCATTCTCGGCGTTCATCGGGATCACCGTCAGGCAAGGCCCTGCCAGCGGCAGTTGCCGATCGGCCACCTTGGCCAACTTCAGTTGCCCCGTCGTGGCATCCACCACATAGCCGAACCCTTCGCCCTGGATGACGATCTCACCGCCCGCCTGAGTCAGCTTCAGCTCGCCCGCCTTGCGCAGCGGCGCCGGCACGCCGGCCGGTCCTTCGCCCAGAATAAACCGATAGGCGTCCACCTCAAACCCCCGCGGGCCAACGACGTGAACCTCCAGTTCCTTGCCCATCAGATCATTGCCTTTGACGGCGATCGCCAGGGTTCCCCTCTGACCCGGCGCCGCCTCCACCGAAGCCTGGCCGGATTCGTCGGCCAGCTTCCAGTTGAAGCGCATCTCCTTCAGGTCGGCACAATCGCTGCGGTTTTCCACCGTGAGCCGGATCGGCTGACCCGCGGCGGGGACCGGCACTTGCTCCTCGAGAATGCGAACCGGCGTATAGACCTTGGCCACATGCCAATATTCCGGTTTCGGGCGGCGCCAGCCGTCCAAGGGACCCCAGGCGCCATAGCCCACCGTGCGCCCGCCCGGCAGGAAGAACGTGTCGTCCATGGCCACCCAGATAGCGCCGCCGAGGGAGCCAGGCTCCGTGCGCATGAGTTCCCAGAGCTTGGCCAACTTGTAGCCCCAGACGTCGCGCACCCCGGGGTCGGAGATCAACTCACGCCGGTTGCTGTCGCTCAAGTGCGCGTATTCGTCGAAGAACACCGGCTTTTCACCCTTGGTCACGCGCACGATAGCCTTGGTGTCCGGATAGTGATGCGAAGCCATGTCCACATAATCCAGCGACCCCTCGCTATAGCTGAACATCAGCGGCCGCGCCGGATCGGCGTCGCGCACCCATGCCGTGGCCGCCTTCATGGCCGGACCGAACTGGCTCTCGTTGCCCAGCGACCACATCACGATGGACGGGTGGTTCCGGTTGAATTCCACCATCTCCTGCACCTGGCTAAGGACAATACCGTTCATCACCCTGGGATGAGCCCAGCAGAACGGTGCTTCGCACTGGACCAGCATCCCCAGTTCATCGCAGGCCTCCAGGAGCTCCTCGGCCGGCGGATAATGAGAAGTGCGTACGAAGTTGATATTCGCCCGGGCCAGCACCTCGACATCCTTGCGCCATTCGTCCCCCCGCATGCAGCGACCTTGCAAGGGATGCGACTCGTGGCGGCATATGCCCCGCAACTTCACCGCCCGCCCGTTGACCCAAAAACCCTTGTCCCGGATCTCCACCTGGCGGAACCCCACGCGCGTCGCCAGGGTTTCCGCCGCAGGACCGCTTCCCAGGGTCGTGGTCAGTGTGTACAGCCGCGGATGCTCGACGTCCCACAATTGCGGATTGAAAACCGGCAACTGCAGCTTCACTCGGGCAGTGCCTCCGGCCGTCATCGCCGGCACCTCGAGGTCGGTTTTCGCCACCGCTTGCCCCTGAGGATCCCGCAGTTCCATGACCCCGCCGGACGCTGGCGCCGGGGTGTTACCCTCATTGGCCACCGTCAATTCCGCCTCCAGAACGGCCTTGTCAAACCCGCCTTCGAAACGCGTATTCACGTGCAGCGCGGCCACGTTCACCGCCGGCAGCGCCAGCAACTGGATCTTGCGCGTGATACCGCCAATGTCATGGCAGGCATAGCGCAAGCCTTGGGCATATTCGTCGGCATCGCTGCTGCTGCGCACCGCCAAGGCGATGACGGCCTGCCCGCCGGGTTTCAGCGCATCGGTAATATCGAATTCGAAGGGAGTGAAACCGCCCTCGTGTTTGCCGATCTCGCGGCCGTTGATCCAGACCGTGGCGCGACTATACACGCCATCGCAGCGCAGCTTGACGCGCCGTCCCGCCCAGTCGGCAGGGAGGGCCACCGTGCGCCAGTAACCCGCCGCCGTCTTCGTATCGACTGTGAAACCCTGCTGGGTCCACTGGCCCGGCACCTGGATCGCGCCCCAGCCATTCCCGTCCGGCTTAGAGGAAATTTTCCCGAAATCGACGGGCGGAGCAGGATGGAAACGCCACTCGCCGCCCAGATCGAGCGTGGGCGAGGCCATTCCGGCCACTGCCGCCGGCTTGGGCGAAATGCGCGGCGGCAAGCCCTGCGGCTCAGCGCCGCTCGACCTCAGGCCGATCATCAATCCCGTCACCACGATGGTTGTGATCGCCCGTCCGATCCCCTTCCTTATTCTCATCCTATTCCTTCCTCCCCGGCGCGAGTGGTCGCCCAACAGCTGATTCCAAGGCAGCAACGGGTTCATCACTTGTCCCCCTTGCCGCGCGCGACAGGGGCGGATCGATCGAGGGTTGGCGGGCCCTGGAGCCAGCCAAGCGAGGCGAGGAAGCGGTCGGCCTCAACGGTGGTCTCGTAGAAATGCCGGCCGTGGTTGAAAAAACCGTGCCCCTGGCCCGCGTAGAGCTTGAGCTCGCAACGGACCTTGGCACGCTCCATCTTCTCCCTGAATCCTTCGGCCGGGCCGGCCACCGGATCGTTGGCGCCGAAGAAGACGATCGCCGGCGGGTCGTCGGAACTCACGTTGTGGGCGGGCGAGAGCTGCGGGTAACGATCCTTGATGCGGTCGTAGCCGTAGTTGCCGGGGCCTTGCGGTCCGTTGTCGAAGACGGGATTGAAGAGCAGCATCGCGTTCGACTTCGGCGAGACCTTGAGATCATCGCTGGGATCATCACAACCGTCTACCATGCCGACAAAGGCTGCGAGGTGGCCTCCAGCCGAGCCACCGGCCGAGGCGATGCGCTGCGGGTCAATGCCGAGTTCCCTGGCGTGGCTGCGCGCCCAGCGCATGGCCGAGCGGGCATCCTGGATGCACACATCGGGCGCTTGCCTGGAAGAGACGAGCCTGTACTCGACCTGCAGGCACACCATGCCGCGGCTGGCGAAATATTTGCATTGCTCGTTGAACTGGGAGAGCAGGCTGACGGTCCAGCCACCGCCGTGGAAAAAGACGATGGCAGGGTGCTGATCGCCCGCCTTCCAGTCTGCCGGCTTGACCACCCAGACGTGCAACTCGCGGCTGCCCACCTTCTTGTAAACCTGCGGTTCACCGAAAGGCTCGGGACGATTGGCGCCCTTACCCGCAGCCGCCGGGATCTGGACAGCAGCAAAAAGCAGCAACAGAACAGCCCATCGGTCAATGCGTAAACGTCTCAGGTTAATTTGCATGCGACACCTCCATGGTTATGGTTTCTTCAATTCATTCAAGGCGCGGTCACAGAGATCCTTGCGGTCGGCGGCCAGATCGTGCTCCATGCCCGGATCCACCGTAATATCAAAGACATGCACGGACTCGGCCGGGGCCGGCTCTCTCGGGACAGGGCGGATGATCCGGTTTAGTGCGATCGCAAACCATTTCTCATCCAGCAGCACGCTGTCTGATATTAGTGGCGGCTTCTTCGCCGGATCCTTTTCTTCGGGACCCCAGGGATCCGAGGGCATCCTCTCACCGGAGGTGCCTTTCCACACCATTGCGGCGCGTACTGGCTGGTCCTTGTCCCGCCCTTCAAGCAACGGGACAATGCTTACTCCATCCGTCGGCCCCAGCAGTTTGACCCCGGCCAGCTCCCCGGCGGTGGCCATCAGGTCATAGAAATTGATGGCGCGATCGGTCTTGCCGGCGGGAATGCGACCCGGCCCCCAGGCGATGAACGGGACAATCACCCCCCCATTGGTGTTGACAAACTTTCCCCGATTCCATGGGCCCTTGTTCTTAAAAACCGGATCATCCGTCCATCGAGCGCCGCAAAGACCATAGCCCCATGCCGAATAGCCGTTATCCGAGGAAAAGCAGATGATGGTGTTCTTCTCGATCCCGAGCTTCTTCACTTCATCGAGAATGGCGCCCACGCTGCCGTCGAGATACTCCACCATGGCAGCCCAGAATTTGCGCGACCAGGTCCATTCAGCCGGCTTGTCGCTGAACCGGCCAAGCGACGGCACGGCCAAGGGCCCATGCATCAGCGAGGTGGCATAGTACAGAAAAAAAGGCTTGTCTTTGTTCGCACGCATGAACGAGATCGCTTCTTCTCTGTAGAGGTCCTCAGAATAACGCAGGTCGGACGACCCTGTCTTGTCCATATAGCGGCCCTGCGCATTGAAAAGGGAGCCGCCCTCCTTCTGATATTTATATAGGTAGCGATAGTCGATCTGTTGGTTCTGCGGCAGGGGAATTTCCTGGTTGTCGCCATATTCCAGTCCGTGCGGATAATATGGATTGTCACCGAAGCGGTAACCGATCCTGCAAACGTCAAAACCCCTGTTCCATGGCATCTGGCTCAAGACAGTCCCTTTTTTCATTTCCTCCCGGGTTGTAGCTTTACCACCGTCGTGACCCCAGGTGTTTCCACCCTCCTGCATGTGCCACTTGCCCAGGGCAAAGGTGGAGTAACCAGCCGTCTTGAGCAGTTGCGCCACGGTCGGTCTATAGGTCTTTTTCTTATCAGCCGTCACCGTCGGCGCGGCGTGCGTCCAGTTCAGCCCCGTAAGCAAACCCGTCCGCGACGGGGCACACCACGAGCCGGCCGCATACGCGCTGGTAAAAACCCGCCCCTCCGACGCCAGACGGTCAATGTTGGGAGTGGAGAATTGTTTCTGTCCGAAACAACTCAAATCCCCGTAGGAAAGATCATCCGCCAGAATGAAGATGATATTCGGGCGTTGCGGCGCTTTGCCTTCTTCCGCCGCCGTCGCCGGTAAATGCCCAAAACTCAATGCAAGAACAACGCTACAACAAACTAACCTTTTCATGCTCATTCTCCCCAATTTCATTCGCCATCAACCTGTTCCGCATTCTCGATCACAATCGTGTGCCTGACCGGGACAACCTCCGCCACGGCCGACTCACGCAGGGACTCCCAGGCGGCCATCAGCTTCCCGCTGGTTTCGCCCAGATCATCAAGGCCGCTTGAATCCCCGCTGAGCAGCTTCTTAAGGGAAGGCACTTTCGTCAGCCAGCTTTTGACCAGGAGCGTCTCGAACTCCTGCTTGAGCGCAACGGCCAGTTGCACTTTGGTAAACGCATCCGTAAAGGGATTGCCCTCGGCGAACTCCGCCGCCAGATTGACGCCGGCCTCCAGATCGCCCTTCGAAAAGACCTTGGATTTCGCGCCCCAGGTCACCTTCGCCTTATCCCAAGCCACCCCGTCCACCTTCAAAACCAGGCGGTTCAGCTCCTGGTTGAACGGGATGAACGGCAGCATGGTGGCGGCGCCCAGGGGATCGGCGGATTTGGACGCAACGGAGGGCGGGTAGCGCAATTTATCCGTGAAGCAATACGGATACCGCACGCTTTCCAGCTCCACCCGTCCACCGGCGGCGGAGAGCACCTTGTGCCCGCTCGTGGCGGTGGCACGGCCGTCTTTCATGGATACGCGGATCGTCCCGATCTCACCGGAGACATGCAGGGCCTTGAGAAAGGCATACGCCATAATCAGGTGCCCGTTGGGGGACGGATGAACGCCGTCCATGCCGCACACCACGTAATCCATCCCGCGCGCCTGCTTGGCCCGCGCCATCGCCTCCATCATCGTCTGATGGAGATTGGCGAACGTGAATCCCGCTTCGACGGCCAGATTGGAGGACACGGCCGAAAGCTGGTGGAGGGTTTCGTTATACACCTCCGCGTTGGCCGAATGACTGGCGTCACGGGGCCGGAAACACTTCGTATCCACGGCCCCCGGCCCGCCCACCACCGCAAACGTCCCGTTCTTTTTCAGGGTCCCCATTATTTTCTGCATCGCGACCTGAAACGACCGCTCGAGTTCGGGGGTAAGACGGCTGTAGCGTCCGTCGTTCATCCCGAAACAGATCGTGGCCACATCCGGCTTGAACCAGGCCATGTCATTGTCCATTCGCTTCTCAAAACCGGCGGCATTCTCCCCGCTCCATCCGAACTGGAAGACCACGGCCTTCAATTCGGGGCAGCACGCCAGCAGATAGGTCTCGATAAAGTTGCTGTACAACCGCTGCTCGGTGATCGAGTCGCCGATGATGGCGATACGGCACCCGTCCTTCAACGGCCTCGCGGCGTCAACCGCCCCGGCCAGCGGCACGGCCAAAGCCATGGCCAGCAATATCGTTCCCGTCCACTTCATCGCGTTCATTCGCATATACATTTCTCCTGCCAAGGGGCACCACAATCGCTACCGGCCGGGGACTCTACTACGTCCCGCAGGCGCGCCTTTGGAGTGCGGCGGCTTGACGCCGCTTTTCTTAGGCGAGGCTTGACTCGCCGTTCGGCAGCCCGTCCCACCGTCGTCCCGTTCGCGGGACTATGGCGTGGCAAGCAAGCCGGGCTGCAACACAAAGCGGCGTCAAGCCGCCGCACTCCACAAATCCCCCGCCAATCCGGCGTCGCAAGCTCCGCCCTCCAACACAGTTAAAATTGAATTTGCTCCGCCTTTCCGGCCTTCAGTTCGCACGTCTTTTTCCCGCCATCGGGGTGGATGACCGTAACGGTCTGGTCCTTGTCGGAAACCAGAACCGCCTTGGCGCCCTTCTCGTCCCAGGTCAGCTCCTTGAGCGTGATCGCCCCGCGCAGGCGCAGCCCCTTGATGGAGCCGCTCTTCCACTGCGGCGGGCGGGCGGGGAAGAAGCGGATCATCCCGGGATCGGAATAGACCAGTGTCGAGGCGCACAGGAAAGGCAGCCCGCCGGAGATGTCCATGTTGAAGTAAAGGCCCGGGCAATGAAAGGAGCCCATGCCATGGGTCCAGTAGCGTTTGGCGAGCTCGTTGATCGCCCGCTGCGCCAGTTCCGCATCGCCGACATGCGCCGCCGCCAGGCCGAGCTGCACAATCCCGAAGGCCATTTGACCGGACTTCTCGTGGAATTTCAGTCGCTCCGTTCCGGTGTGGCTGACCGCCTTGACCAGCGCCGGATTCCCGACAATCTCCTGCGGCATGTCATAGTAGAGCGGGTAAAAGTGCGACAAGTGCCGGTGCTCGTTATAGTCCTTAAACCCCGGCCAGAGCCATTCGCGGAACGAGCCGTCATCGCCCACCTCGTAGGCCGGCATCCTGGCGATCAGGTCCGCCCACTTCTTTTGCAGATCCTCGTCGCGCCCCAACTCCTTGGCGGCGGCGATCGCATTGCGCAGCAGTTGTTTGGCCGCGCCGATTTCCATGGTCGCATTGATGGTCGTTTTTACGGACAACTGATTGGCCGGAGCGGTTTCGGGGGAATAGGAGGGCACGAAGACCAACTTGCCGTTTTTGTCGGTGATGGTCAGGAAGTCCTCGTAGAAGTGGGCGGCCTCTTTCATGAGTGGATAAGCGCGTTCCTCCAGGAACGTTCGGTCGCCAGTGCGCTGCCAGTGATCGAAGTAGTAATAACAGGTCCAGGCCGCGCCGGCTTGCCAGAAATAGAAGGGGTAAGCGGGAGAAACCCCCACATAACGCGCCGAGGTGGTCACTGCCGCTGAGACGAGAAACCCGCGCATCCCGTAGACTTCCTCCATGTTTTTGCGAAACCCGGGGAGCAGTCGTTCGTTGAAACGGAAATAGGGCTCCATCAGCTCGGGCGTGTTGCCCATGGAATTAAACGAGACCGCGATGGGCAGGTTGCCGTCGAGCGTCATCGAACTGCCCCAGGTTCCGAACCAAACCCCGCTCCAGAGCCCCTGGAGATTGGGAGGATTATAACCGGTGCTGGAGATGATATTATACCGCCCCGCCTCGAAAGCCCGTTCGAGTTGAGCCAGGGGGTTTTCCATCTTCAGCGAATCTTTGATCAGATCCTCGGAGGCTTTCGCTCGATCCGCGCCCGGCGCGTTGAGCGAGAAACTCACCCGGCTCATCAGTTCGCCATGGACTTTGGCATGACGGGCCAGCAACTGGTCGTAGTCGGGGGGGAGCGCATCCAGTTCCTTCCGGATCTCCTCCAAATTGGAGTCTTGTTTTTCGCTCGTCAGCAAAGGCCGGATCTTGATCAGCAGCAACACCTCGTTGAAATCGGTGAACTTGCGGCCCTCATAGGTCCGTCCGGGATAACCGCCTCTGTAGACGAATTTGCCCAGCGCCTCATACCCGCGGACGGGATTTACGGTGTTGGGCGTGGCAAACAGGGTGCGGAAGGTGATGTATAATCCCGTGTCCAAAACCCCCGGCTCGTAAAGTTTCACCCGCTTGAGCACCTCCTGGAGACTCCGGAATTTTTCCGGCATCGGCACCCCGGCGAACTGGATCTCCGCGTACTGCTTGCCGGTTCCCGAAAGACGCACCACGATTACATCATCGGCCCGCGAGACAAACGTGCTGCGACGGAACGTGCCTTCCTTCGTCGCAAAGGTTACATGCGCCTCGCCGGTCACGAAGTCCACCGAACGCTGATAACGGCTGACGTCGGCCTCGGGCTGCTTGATCCGCAGGGTGCAGGCGCCGATGAACGGTTCACTCAAATTCGGATGATAGCCGTACTTGGCTAGCCGCTCCTTGTGCATCACTTCGCTGACCAGGCCGGCTTCCTTGAAGTTCCCCGCCAGGCATTGCTCACGGACCTTGGCCAGGTGGCTGACCATATCCAGAGGGTTGTCACTCTTTTCAGTGGGAAGGTAGAGAGCGGCATGGCTTAAATAAAGGGTCTCCTGGCAGGGATTGCCCTCCACGAGAACCCCCTGGGTTCCGTTGCCGGACACCAGTGAGTGTTCCCAGCTCGGCGCGGGCTTGCGGCTGACAAACCCCCGCGCCGGCGCGGCGAACCATGACTCCTTATCGGGGGCTATCGCCGCGTTCGTTTGCCCGCGGCTCTCGCTATTGAATGTCGCGCCTATCGCGGCGGTCACTATCAGGCTGATGATCCTTCGTGTGTTCATATGTTCTGGTCAATATCCTTTCGTTGACGTCGTCTCCGGGCAGGACCGAGGCAGCGGAAGTCTCCACCGCGCGAAGATGCTTTCGATATGATATCCGTATCCGCACTTTTTGGACAAACATCGCGAAGTTTGGCCGCGCATCGCTTTGGCCTGACGCCGCACACCCGGATCAGGGCGCCTTTGCAAGCCACAACCGAAGCGTCGGCGGCTGGGCCCCGGAATGGCGCCGGCCCGCAAATGCATGCACCAGGTCGCCGGCCGGTTTCGCCGCCGTTTCACGGATGATGACCAGTGATACCCGGCCGTTGGTGTCGCTATTCAGGAAGTTGACCAGCTTTTCCCCGTTCAGCTCCATCAAGCCCTGCTGGATTCCCTTGGGGACGGTGAACGACCCCAGCAAGACCGAAGAGGAAGGATAGAGACTGTTGCTCTTCAGGGCGTTTGCAGGGGCATTCGCCCAGGTAATCGTCGTCCCCGTCCACGAATCAAGTTTCTCGTCGGTCACCCCATAAACCTTGAAGACACAATCCGGCAGACCGGCTCCAGTTCCAATCCCGCTCGGCTCCAACATGAGCTGCAACACGGCATTCTCGATCCGGGTATGGGCGGTCTTGGCGAGATCGAAGGCAAGATAAGCCTTCCGGAAGTAACCGCCATGCTTCACGAGAAGCAACGTGTCGGACTTGTATGGATTCTCCGTCTGGGCAACATACGCGTCGTCCCCGGTACCGTCCGCCGTGGAAATGCGCAGGCTGTTGTCGGCCACCGGTTCCACGCCGGACTTGACCGTCCGCCTCATTTCCCCGTCGGCGGACGATTCGAGCCGGAAATCCCGTTCGTTCTCGATGATGGCCGATTGCCCGCCTTTGACCGGATGGCGTTGCGGGGATTGGTTCGGCTGGGCCTCGACCAACCCCTTGATGACCCGCACTTGGGTATCCCCCTTGGGGTTTACCGCCAGGACGAATTCCGTGCCTAGGTCGAACACCCTGGCCTTGGGCGTCTCAATTTCAAAGTTGATGGCCAGCTTGGGCACCTCGGCGACAACCAGGCCGGAGTGCAACTTGCATTTCATGGGAGAGACCAGCTCTAGATCGGCTGGACCTTCCATGACGACCTTGGCCCCCGACTTAAAAATCAGTGTCGCCAATCCGCTAGAAAGCCGGAGCCGGCCTGGCGACAGGACGGTTCCCTGATCCGTCGGCAGACTGCCTCCGGCCCACTGGCAGTGGACGGTTTCGCTCATCACAGCGACCGGGTTGACGTCCGGTACGGCCTCCGGCGCCTGTTGGCGCGACAGGAGGTATCCGACGCCAAACCCTGCGACCAGCAAGGCCGCGATGCGGAGAAAAAGTCCATACCCACTTCCGAAAACCGATTTTGGCGGCGCGACAGGTCTCGACCCCGGCTCCACAGCGCCATCGCCCACGAGCGCACTCAGGTCGTGACCGAAGGTGCAAGGCGATGCGACCTCGGGGTTTATGGCCAGACAGGCATGTTGGTGGCTGGTATTGACAAAGAGCCGCATCAACTCCGGGTCGGATTTTACCAGCTCCTCAAGACGCAGGGCATCGTCTTCGCCAAGTTTACCCTCGGCGTACTTTTCCCAAAGCATCAAGAGTTCATCCATCTGTTGTTTGGTTGTCATGGAGCACCTCCTCACGGGTCACACAGTCGTGCAGCGACTGGCGGATCCGGCTCAAATGCCGGTACACTGCCGCCACAGTCCGACTCAATATTTCAGCCATTTTCTCTATGTCCAAGCGCTGGGTGTAGCGCAAAATGAGCATTTCGCGCTCCCTGCCGGAAAGTTTCTTGATGCAGGAGCCAAGCCTGGCATGCCGTTTTTCAAGTTCCTCCTGCCGTTTCTCAACATCATCCGCTACCGCCTGGATAAACTCGTCTCCCAACAGCATCGGTTGCCGCATCGTTTTCTTGCGATGCGAGAGCACCGTGTAAAAGGCGATTTTCTTGGCCCACGCAACAAAACTGGTCCCGGGTGTGAACTTATCGAAGTTCTTCCACATGAAAAGCTTAACATCCTGAATGACGTCCTCGGCCTCCGTCAGGTTTGGACAGAGGGATATGACATAAATTCCGAGGCTGCGATCATGCTTCGCCAGAAGACTTACGAACAGTTCAACCTTTTCGTTTTCGGTCACGACCTTATCCTTGCTTGCCATGCCATTCCTACACGGGAACATTACCTGCCATATACTTACTGCGTTCCCTGTATAATACAATGCCAGAAAGGGCTTATATTGGACATTTCGGCCTGTTGAAGGGACAGACCCCACGCCTGGCCCGAATCGATTAAGCGGGTCGGATTAAGTGTAACCGACTAAGGGTGGGGATTAAGTGTGTCGATTAAGGGCAGGAACAGTGCCGGGCGAACACAAACTCGACGGGCAACCTCTACGTCACCAAATTAGACATGGCACAACTCGTGGATCCGCTCATAGGTCTCATCCTGCTCCTGCGGGGTTTGACAATACGTGACCACGATCAACTTCATGCCAGGCGCCCACAACCGGCGGACGATCCCGACCACGCGGTCAGGCTCCCCCACGATTCGGGCATTCAACACAATTCCCGTCCCGGCCAGCGCCGCCGGGAAGGGTTCAACCGGATTGGGGTTCGGATCCGTGGCGTCGCCAAAGGCCGCATCCACCGTCCGCACTCCCGGCAACTTCGTGATGACCGGCAGTTTATCCGACCAGTTCCCGCAGGAATGGAACACCGGGCCGCCAAACGGCGCCCCGGAGGCGCACAGGGACGGGGCCGCCAGTTCGCCGTACATCTCATTCGACATCATCAGGAGGTTGTCGTCACTCTGCCCCAGCCCGGAAAACACCGGGCTGGAGGCAAACCCGTGTCCGGGCCACACCAACCGGTCTCCAATCAGCTCCTGCTGCTTGCGGACAAACTCCACCTGCAACTCTGCCAGCCGCCCGAGAAACGCGCGCACCGCATCCGGATCATCAATACAATCGAGGAGGAAACTGCTGGTATCCACCAGCATGCACGCCGCGTTGAGCGGCGATTGCGTATCCGCCAGCGACATCGGCAGGCGACCGCCGGTCTGCTCCATGAAATACCGGATCATCGCCAGGGTATGCCGCCCGATGGCCGTCTCCGCAACCGGTTTGACCGGAGCCGCCAGGGCCTCCTGAACCGACTGGAAGGGATGACTCACCGCCGGAGCCTGGCCTTCCAACCACTCATAATCCACACCATAGGCGCTCGCCAGCGTCCCGATGCCATACCAGGGCTCCAGGAAATTAGGGACGTCCGCCTCGAACTCCATGCTTTTCGCCAGCGCCCCCAGCTGCCAGCGGAGGGACTCGTCCATGCGCCGGCATCCCGAGGAGAAACACTGCTGGACCCGCATGCGCCGGTAGACCAGCACCCCCGACGGCGCATCCTTGAATCGGCGACACCGTTCATGCCGGGCCGCCTCATAGTCCGCATAGGCCTCATAGGGGAATTGCCCCGGCTCCATGGGCTCCACCACCGTCGCCTGCGAATCCGCCTTCTTGTAATCAAAGCTCATAATGTTTTCAATATACAGGCACATCGCCACAATATCTTCATGCATATTTTTACATTTATAGTGCATATTCCAGAAATGCCCGTTATTGTAGGCAGCTATGGCCAGGCAACGACAAAAGTCCGTCCTCATGTGTCTGGGCGCCTACAACCCGCTCCTGCACCGGGGCATTGCCCGTTATGCGGCGGAACACCGCTGGCATCTGCAGGCCGACATGGCGGTCATGCCGGTCATCCCCTGGGGTTGGAGGGGTGACGGCATCGTAGCGTATTCGAATGAGCGCAAGGAACTGCAACGATTCCTCCGGGGCGAGATTTCCAAAAACACTCCTCTTGTCGACACCTCGCTCATTCATCCGGAAACGCCCCGCCTCCGGGTGGTGGGCGACAACCGCGGGGTTGGTCAGCTTGCGGCGGAGGATTTCCTGGCGCGGGGGTGGCGCCATTTCGCCTGGTTCACGCGCCAGCACCATTACATCGCCCGCTTGCGACAGGAGGGGTTCACCGAGGTCCTGACCCGCCAGGGCCACCGATGCCTGTCCCTGACGCAGCCACTCCACTTCAACGTGACGACCGTCAACTGGCCGATGATGCGGCGAAACCTGATCCGGGCACTGAAATCCCTCCAGACTCCGGTCGCGGTCTTCGCCTTCAATGACTACGACGCCGCTTTTCTGATGGACTGCTGTTTCGCGGCCGGCCTGCGCGTTCCCGACGATGTGGGCATCCTGGGCGTGGATGACAACGATCTCGTTGTCAACAACACGCAGGTCCCGTTGTCCAGCGTGCGGTTCGACCATGAACGCATCGGTTACGAGGCGGCCGCCGCGCTGGACCAGCTGATGCAAGGCCGGAAAAAGCCGCCCCCGCTGACAGTCATTCCGCCGCGCGGCATTGCCGTACGCGCCAGCACCGACATTTTCGCGGTGAATCATCCCGCCGTCCGTTCCGCCCTCAGGTTCATCCAGGACAACCTCGGGCGAAGTCTTGGCGTCACGGAGATTGCCCGCGCGAGCGGCCTCTCCTGCCGGACGCTGGAGACGGCCTTCCTCAAGGAAACGACCCGTTCCATCCACAAGGAGATCATGAGGATGCGGATTCAAACCGCGAAAGAACTCCTCCACAACACGACCCTCCCGATCGAGGATATCGCCGCGAAAACAGGCTTCTGCCACGCCCCCCATTTCCACCGGGTTTTCCACCAGGCCGAAGGCAAGACCCCCCGGACCTATCGGCTGAACTTGTAGAGGTTCGTCTTGACGCAACGGTTCGTAAATGAAATATTATGAACCGCATCGTGAACCGTGTTTTTGATTCATTTGGAGACTATTATGAAATCACTCACCATACATGCACTGGACGAGCAGTTGGCTGAACAGATCAAGCGTCGCGCTCAGGAACTGTCCATCAGCATGAATGAACTCATCAAGCGGCTTCTGGCGGAAAGCTTGGGAATCAAGGCTCCGGCAATGCCGCCACACAAGGGTGACTTTGCCGGATTTTGTGGAGTCTGGACTGATGATGATGTCCGGGCATTTGAAGAACGGGTGGCGGACACGGAACGGATCGACCCGGAGGATTGGAAATGAGAAAGCTTCTCCTGGACACCAATGCCTATACGCGCTTGTTTCGCGGGGACACGAATGTGCTCGAAGCCCTTGGCCGAGCGGATACCGTTTTCATGTCCGTCTTTGTCCTGGGTGAACTTTATGCGGGGTTCAAGGGCGGAAAAAAAGAAACTGAAAACCGGAATCAACTGGACGAGTTCCTGCGCCGTCCCACAGTGCGGATCCTGATCGCCACCCGGGAAACATCCGACATTTTCGGCACCCTTAAAGACCGGCTGAAGAAGTCAGGCACTCCCATCCCCATCAACGATGTCTGGATTGCCGCTCATGCCGCCGAAAGCGGATCACACCTGCTGACCTACGACACCCACTTTGCAAACGTTCCCGGCATCCTGCTCTGGCAACAATAATTTCAGACTCCCTGCTATGTTGGTTCAACATAACAGGGAGTCTGAAATTCGTGTTGGCCCGAACCTACCGAGTGTATGACGGGTGGGGAGGCCGGCAACCTGACCCTGGCCGTCGTGCCGGCTGGAATTTCCACATTCAGCCGGAGCAGGGACTTCCGCCGGGTCCATGATACGGCAATCCGCCCCCGTATGGAGTCGTAATACCCGGAAGCGG
>CAJBSZ010000067.1 GCA_903958395.1 uncultured bacterium
CAAGCAGTGGGCGAACATGTACTGGGGCCATGCGGTCAGCAAGGACCTGCTTCACTGGGAGGAGCTGCCCCGCGCCATGCGTCCCTTTGGGGAAAAAGGTGCGAATAGGCATCCTTCTATGGCTGTAGGCATGTGCTATTCTGGCAGTGGAAATGTTGACATGAACAATATGCTCGGCGTTCAAAAGGGGGAGGTCAAGACGATGCTGGCCGCCTTTACCGATACCGGATGCGGCGAGGCGCTTGCCTATTCAACCGACAAGGGGCGCAACTGGGTCTATGACAAGGCCATTAATCCCATCATCAAACACGATGGGCGCGACCCGAAGCTGGTGTGGTATGAGCCGGGTCAGCATTGGGTGATTGCCGTCTTTGACGAAAAACTCCCTGATAGCAAGCCCGGCCGTAATATTGTGATTTACACCAGTAAGGATTTGAAACAATGGACCCTGGCCAGTCATGTTCCTGGACGGTTTTTTGAATGCCCGGAATTGTTTGAGCTGCCTGTCGACGGCAAGAAAGGTGATACCCGCTGGGTTTTGATGGCCGCTGATGGCGAGTATATTATTGGTAAATTTGACGGCAAGACGTTTACGCAGGAGCATGAGCGCAAATATAAGGTCCTGTCCGGGCAGATCTATGCGGGGCAGTGCTTCAGTCGTGCCCCGGAGGGACGTGTGATTTACATAGGCTGGGCCCGGAAGGTTGATATTCCAATGCCGGCAGCCTTCAATCAGGGGTATACGGTCCCGCTTGAATTCACGCTGAAGACAACCAAGGACGGCCTGCGTTTGTTTGCCACTCCGATCAAGGAACTCGATCAGCTCCATGACAAGGCGCTGGTTGATCTTGCAGGCGAGAAGGCCGCGCAGGGTTGTTCGGTCGATGCGCCTGCCCAGGAATATGACATTCTTGTGACGCTCAAGAAGACCGGTGCCAATGGCGGCTGCAGTCTGAGTCTTGGTGGCTACAGGGTCAATTTACCGGGAGTGACAGGTGATACCCTGGAGGTTCGCGTTCTCGTTGACCGCACCACGATAGAAGTTGTTGAAAATGGAGGGGCCGCGTTCAGGCTTGAGTCGCGCAAAGAGGCGATGGGCAAGCCGGTCGGCAAGATCGATATTAAGTCTGAAGGGGGAGTCGTTATCGAGAAGCTCCAGATCTTCAAGATGAAGTCGATAGTGCCCGGGGCATAGAGCGATGGTGAACGCGAAGCAAATGCTGACGGCCCTTCTGTTGGTCGCGACGGCTGCCGTTGCCGCCGACAGACCCTTCGACACCGCTTCCGCCTCTGCCAAGGCTACGGCGGACAAGCAGGGCAGGCCCAACGTTATTATCGTTCTGACCGATGACCAGGGGTATGGAGACATTGAGGCCCATGGTCATCCGTTTCTTAAAACGCCGAATCTCAACAAGCTCCGTGCGGAGGGCGTCCGCCTCACCGACTTCCATGTCGCGCCGATGTGCTCTCCGACGCGTGGCCAGTTGATGACCGGGGTGGACGCCATGAAGAACGGCGCCACGGCGGTTTGCCAAGGGCGCTCGATGGTCCGGGAAGAGATCCCGATGCTGCCCCAATACTTTGCAGAGGCCGGCTATGCGACCGGCATTTTTGGCAAATGGCATCTGGGCGACAGTTATCCCCACCGGCCTCAGGATCGCGGGTTCCAGGAAGTGCTGTCGTTCCGCGCCTGGGGACTCCCCTCGTTGGCCTCGAATTGGGAAAATAGCGATGCGAATCCGGATGGACGGGGGGATCCCTACACCGACCCGATGCTGGAGCATAATGGCGTCGATACCCTCTATCCGGGGTATGCCGGCGACATCTGGTTCACAGAAGCGATGAAATACATGGCGGACTGCAAGCAGAAGAATAAGCCATTTTTTGTCTATTTGCCCAATAATCTTGCGCATGAGCCCAACTGTGTGCCCGCGAAATACTCCAAGCCCTATGCCGACATCGGGAAGTGGAAGGAGAAGGGAATCGATGCGCGATATTATGGCATGATTGCGAATATTGATGAGAATATGGGCCGGCTCGATGAGTTCCTTGCGAAAAACGGGCTCAAGGAAAATACCATCGTCCTGTATTTCAGTGACAATGGTTCGCAATCGAAGGCGGCCACCGAGATTTGGAATGGCGGCATGCGCGGCATGAAAACCGAGCTTTGGGAGGGAGGCCACCGCGTCCCCTGCTTCTTCCGTTGGCCGCAATCCGGACTCCAGCATGGTCGGGATATCACTGAGCTGACCGAGGTGCAGGATCTTGCGCCGACGCTACTGGAGTTGTGCGGAATCAATCCGGCGAACCGTTATCCCATGGACGGCGTGAGTCTGGCCGGCCTCTTGCGCAATGAAGCCTGGCCCCATGCCGGGCGGAAGCTTGCGATTCAATACAGGGTTTCAGGAGCGCCTTGGAATAACACGGCCGTTCAGTTCGGAAAATGGCGGCTTCTTAACGAGAATAAGGCAAATGGTTTATTCAATGTCGCAGAGGATCCGCATCAGGATAAGAACATGGCTGAACAGTTTCTCGATGTGCGTAAAGCCATGAGCACCTATTACGATGAATGGCACAAGGAAGCCTGCACGCAGTTCCAGAAGCCCCGCTACATCCATCTGGGAAATCCGGGTGCGCCGGTGGTCATTCTTTACGCCAATGACTGGCAGGGTGATTTCTGTGATACTTCTGGTGAACTGTCTGCCGGCAAAGCCAAGGGTTCATGGGATATTGCTGTGGAGACCCCGGGGGGCTATCAGGTGGAACTCAGCCGCTGGCCGTTCGAGTCCGGTAAAACTTTGACTGAAGGAGTCAAGAGGGGGCCCTCGGTCGTGAGGGGTGCGTTGCCGGTTGCCAAGGCGCAGCTCATGCTCGCCGACTTCAGCCAGACGATTGACACGAAACCCGATGACAAGGTCGCCCTGTTCACGCTCAATCTCAAGGTCGGTAAAACGAGGTTGACCGCGAACCTTCTGGGTCAAGACGGCACGGTATTGTGTGGCGCGTTTTATGTGAGGGTGACGCGGAACTGATCAGGATGGTGAAAGAGGAATCAGAATGATGAAAATTTGGACATCTGTGTTTATGGCCGCCTTGGTCGTCAATGTTAGTTCGGCAGAAACCCGGAGCCTGAGTTACGGCGATGTGGTGAGCCGGCTCTACGATATGAAGGTCCTGGCCACAAAGCCTCAGGCGGGCGAGAAGAGTGGTAGTTTTTCGAGTGGGGATCGCAAGGCCAGGTATAACGAACAGACAGGGCTCTACGAAAACTGGTATGCCAATGCCGATAACGATGGTGTGGTGGCGAGCGATGGAACCTTCTTGGATCTGAAAGGCCCCGGGGTGATCTGGCGCATCTGGAGTGCGCAACCCAGGCAGGGGAAGATTGAATTCTATGTGGATGGTGCGGCCACGCCCACTTTCGTCACCCCCTTTCACTCGTTGTTCACTGAAAATGAAAAAGAGTTTCCGCAGTTGTCGCATGTCAAGGCGCGTGGTTGGAATACCTTCATTCCGATCACGTTTAACAAGTCGTTGCGCATTCGGGGCGGGGAGGGCTGGGGCAACTATTACCAGATCACCTACACGGTTTTCCCCAAGGGCACTCAAGTCCCTTCCTTCACCGGCACCTATACGGATGAGCAGAAGGCGGCTTTGAAAAAAGCCAATGAAGTCTGGGCCAAGCGCGGGCCGAAGTCGCTTGTTGGTGAAAAAGCACAAAGCCAGGAGGTCGCCATTGACCTCGCGCCGGGTGAGGAGAAGCTTGTGGCTAGTTATGATGCCCCGGCCGCGATCTCGTCTTTCGTGATGAAACGCCCCTTCGGCTTTTCTCATGACAAGCCGGCGGGTGACCCGGCCATCGCCAAGGAGAGGGATGCCTCGGTTAAAATCCTGCGTGAGCTTGCGATCAGCATGACCTGGGATGATGATCAATCAGCTTCGGTCTGGTCGCCATTGGGCGATTTCTTCGGTACTGGAGCCGGCGAGAACCTGCATCGTACGCTGGCTTGCGGGATGACGAAGGAGGTCTACTACAGCAACTGGTATATGCCGTTTAAAAAGGCCGTCATCAAGGTGAAGAACGAAGGCGCTTCCCCGCGCCGGCTCAGTTTCACTATCCATACGGAGCCACTGGAGCAGAATGCCGGGGATCTGCTGAGGTATCACTTCAAATGGCATCGAGATGATTTTTCCGGGTTTGACGAGGCGCGGCTATGGACGGATCGCTGGCCGGATTGGCCGGTGCTTAAAATCGATGGAGCCGAGGGACGATTCTGCGGGTTCACGGCGCACATGTGGAATCCTCTGCACGCCTGTAATCTCAAGGCCCGGGAGAATGGCGTATTCAGTGCTCCTGAAAAACTCAAGGAAGACACGCCTGGTTATAACTTCTTCATGAGTAATGCGATCCCCCCAAAGAACGATTACTGGTGGGGAGAAGGGGATGAGAAGTTTTTTGTGGATGGCGAAAAGATGCCCTCCACCTATGGAACCGGAACTGAAGACTACTTCGGTTATGCCTGGGGCACGGCGCTGGCTTATGACAGTGCACTCCAGACTCAACCCCGGAATGGTGCCGCGAATGAGATCGACAAGGGTGTCGATAAGGAAGGCCCGGGTAATATCGGGCACATTACGGTTGCCCGATGGCAGGTTCCCGACAACATACCCTTCAATCAAAGTTTTGAAGCGGTGATCGAGAAGTATCACGGCAACAACTGGCCCCTGTTAAATGCCTATGGGGTGAGCTGGTACCAGACCGCCGGCAAAGCTGATTATTACAAGGAAGTGCCGGTGAAGGAGCGGGTGGACTACTATGTGCCTGCAACGTGGAAGCCGCCGGTGCCTGTAGTAAATGGACGACTGGAAGGGGAGCATCTCAGCCATATTGATGTGCTGGATACGACCAGAGGCGGTCCGCACAAAGTGCAGACGATGAAGGAATACGGAACCGGATGGTCGAATGATGCCGAGCGCAAATGGCTCGCGTGGGGCCCTAAGGAAAATTCATTTCTGGTTCTGCAGTTTGACGTGAAAGAGGCTGTAGACCAGTTTTCAGTCGGCGCGACATATGGGCCTAAAAACGGCATTTTTGATTTTTATCTTGATGATCAAAAGATCGGCGGGCCGGTTGATTTCTACACCCCCGCTTACAAACGGGGAGAAGATCAGTCATTCACCGTTCCGCTTAAGTCCGGCACCCATGTGCTGAAGGTCGTTGCGGTCGGCTGGCATCCGGAAGTTGAAAAACTCAAGAAAGGCATGAATTTTGGTCTGGACTACATTCAGCTTGGCAAGCGCCCGGCGAAACCCTGAGATCGCAGGAAATATAACAAAAGTCGTTTTTGGATAAGAGAATGTCATAATCCTTAAAGAGGAGAACCCGACAATGAAAGTGCCAAGTAAAATAGTCCTATGCTCGATTTTCGCGTTCGTCATAATGGCCGGAATGGCAGGGGGCGCTCCTGCTCCCGAGCAGCCTTATCAGCCAACCTGGAATTCCCTGAAGAACTGGCGTACGCCGCAGTGGCTCCGGGACGGAAAGTTCGGCATTTACACGCATTGGGGGGTTTATTCCGTGCCGGCTCAAGGCCCGAACGGCACCTGGTTTGCCCACCACGCCTACAAGAAGGACGATGGGCGTGAGCGAAAATACTGGGTGGATACCTATGGTCCGCTGGAGAAATTCGGCTATAAGGATTTTATTCCCATGTTCACCGGAGAGAAGTTCAATGCGGAGGAGTGGGCCGATCTGTTCCAGAAGTCGGGAGCGCGCTTTGCCGGCCCGGTGGCGGAGCATCACGATGGATTCTCCATGTGGGACACCAAGTACTCGGAGTGGAATGCCGCCAAAATGGGGCCGAAGCGGGATGTGGTGGGTGAGCTTTCCAAAGCGATCAAGAAACGCGATATGAAATTCGTCACCGCGTTTCATCATGCGGAGAACTGGTTCTTCTTTCCAACCTGGGATAAGCGTTTCGATTGCAGTAATCCGCGTTACTCGGGACTTTATGGCGCCATCCATGAAAAGGGGGCTCTGCCCGACAAGGCCTTTCTCGATCAGTGGAAGGGTAAGATCATCGAGGTCATTGATAAATATGACCCGGATTTTGTCTGGTTCGACTTCGGGCTGAACCTCATCACCGATACCTACAAGCAGGAGATGCTTGCCTACTATTATAATTATGCCGCGGCGCATAACAAAGAAGTCGTGGTTTCATACAAATCGCATGACTTGCCGCCCGGTGTCGGCCTTCTCGACTGGGAATTGGGGCAGGAACCGAATATGGCTTATTACGATTGGATCACAGACACCTCCATTGATAGTGGACGGGGCTGGGGCTATGTCAAGGGGCTGGGCTTCAAGTCCGTGGACAACCTTGTGGATAATCTTATTGACCGGGTCAGCAAGAACGGTTGCTTGTTGCTCAATATCGGCCCGAGGCCCGATGGCAGTATCCCGGAGGAGGCCAAGGAGCGCTTGCTGGGGCTTGGGAAATGGCTCCAGATCAACGGGGACGCCATCTATGGAACAACCTGTTGGGGCGTGGCCGGAGAAGGCCCTTCCCAGATCGAAAAACCCAGTAGTGAGTACGGATTCAACGAGAAGAACGATATCATTTATACGGGGCAGGACATTCGTTTCACAGCCAAGGACAATAACCTCTACGCGATTGCGCTCGCCTGGCCTGGCGAAAGGGTGATGATCAAGAGCCTCCGCGCCAAAGGGCGATCCTGGCCCGGTTTGTATCCCTCTGAAATCGCCTCCATCACGATGCTCGGGGATGGCCAGGAACTGAAGTGGGAGATGACGGGACAAGGGCTGAGTATTGAAACCCCGAAAACGCCGCCGTGTGAGCATGCATTCGTCTTCAAGATCGTCCGCAAAAAACCGTTCTGAGCGGTTTTGAAAGTGGAAAGACGGATGATCATGAGATTGGCCAGGGCGTGCGGGAAAGATACTAAATAAATTAATTGACTGAGATATGAACAGCTCATATACTCTTACTCATCAGTATGAGCTAATTCTTGAGTGTGTGGGGGGCGAAAAGCGTTGCCGCCGACAAGAAATTCTTAAAATGGCGGAATTCTTGCCTGAACAGGCGTTGGATATGATCGAGCGAAGCGATATCCTATGTAATGTGGATTTGATAGCTGCGGGCGGGGGTAATGGCAGGAATGTGAAAGGAAATCGAACCATGAGCACGAACAATAATGCGGCGGGGGTTATTATGGTATCTATGAATAACAGGAAACGGTTCATGGCGCTGGCGTTACTCGTTGCGTCAGGACTGCTGCTCGCGGTGGGGAGCGCACAGGCGCAGAGCGCCGCCTGGACCAATGACGCCGACAGCAACTGGTCGCTGGGCAGTAACTGGAAAACTGGCAGCGCGGCCACGAACACGACGGGTGTGGCCTATTTCACCAACACCATCACCGCCGCACGGACGGTGAATCTGGATGTCTCGCCTTGGACGATCAACGGTCTCACCTTTACCAACTCTGGCGCCTTTGGCTGGGCGATTACCAATGGCACGCTGAACCTTGCCGGCGCGACGCCGACCATCACGGTCAACGCCAGCAGCACGGCGACGGTCCAATCGGCCGTTTCCGGCGCCAACGGCTTGAAAATGGCCGGCAACGGACTGCTAATCCTCTCCGGCAGCAACACTTTCACTGGTGGAGTCACCATCGGCACGGGCAATAGCACCCTAAGCAAACTTGTGCTCGGTGGCGCCAATGCGCTCAACAGTACTCCGGGTTCGGAGAATGCCGTCACCCTCAATTGCGAATATACATGTGGCCTGTTTCTCAATGGTAACAGCGTCTCCCTCTCCAGTTTGACGGGTGGTGACGGCCATTGGGTGCGAAACAACAGCGGCACCGCCGCTACCTTAACTGTGGGTAACAGCCTGAACCTTGATAGCCCTTTTGTTGGTTCTCTTAGTGACTCTCAAACCGGCGTCGGGGGCGGGGCTTTGACCGTGGTTAAGATGGGCTCCGGCATCATGACCCTAACCTATGGCAAATTCAGCGGCGGTTTGTTCATCAAGGCGGGCGTGCTGTCAACCGGCGGGAATAATGCTGAGAATACCGTGTTCGGAGCAGGTGCGATCACCCTTGGCGACAGCACGGTGGGCCAGGACGCTACATTAAAACTGGCAA
>CAJBSZ010000068.1 GCA_903958395.1 uncultured bacterium
CCTACTGGTGCGTAGTATTCGCGAAGCCCATGAAAAAAGCCGAGTGAGCCTTTCGTCCTTCGGGCGTCGCACTTCAGGGTGTAGCAGTCGCACCCTGTTGGCCTGGAGTTCAACGAGACCAGGCTCCCACCAGCCTGTTCAACGCCTTCCTCGTCCTGTCCCGTGCGATGGGGGAAGGAGCGTCCGCGGCAGCCCTCGCTCATCTGCTTCATCAGTACCTGACCCACCTGGAGGCCATCGGCCGACGATGAAACCTTGGGCCACTTACGTCATCGTGCTCGTCGCTTGCTGTGCGATCTGGCCGCCCATGCTCGGATTCGTCACGGGAGTCGCTGTCTTCTGCCTTATGTGGTGGGGCTTCAACAAGATATTCGGCGGCTAACGGAAGAGGCCGTACGCCCAGAGGCGGACACGGAAAATGGCCCGCATCCACAGTGGGAGCCGTTCGTACTGGTCAAGGAACTCCCTGCGGGCCATGGGCTCGTTCGTCACTAGTTCAACGAGGGGATTGGGGCGGATCTCCTCCCGTCCTCGGAACCAGCCACAGAGGTTTCTCTTGGCGGGCAACCACCTCATCGGAATACCTCCCGTGACCCTGGAAGAACTGATCGCACTTCTCACCCCGATCCTGCCACACCTCCTCCTGGACGAGGAGAGGGACGGCGAGGTCATTGTCTACACGGGATTGCGAGAGGAACCCAGCGGCAGGCTCACGGAGGTCCCCGGCCCAGACTGATGGGCTGGGATGGCATGGGGGCGGGAAGGGTCACATGGAGACCGGCGCGAGGGTCACAAGCCCTTCGGCTCGATACCTGTCGAGTCAGGCACCTTGGCGAAAATCCGCGAACTCCGAAGAAAGCCACCCCACGGACGACGCCGGTGTCGGAACCGCTCTATGCCAGGACAGCGGGCGATGTGGACGCGTTTGAGGATTCCTCAAATCGGTACCTTTTTCCGCCTTCTCGGCGGTGAAGCTGGCGGTGCTGGCTCAACGCTTGGGCGGCTTCGGCAGTCGCGTTTGGGGCTGTAATCCTCGGCAAAGATGATTTTTTGCCGTGAGTTTGGGTATTCTCACGAGGCGACCGCTTGGGTTTGTGGTACCGAGGGTCGCGGGTTCGAGTCCCGTTAGCCACCCTGGAAAACAAGGGTATTCGCGAGCGAGGGTTTTGTCGCTCCGTCAGGAAACCTCAAGCATCCTCAAATTGATGTCTGGCGGGGGCCGACCCACGGGCCGGTTGTCTGATCCGCCGGGGTTGGCCGGTCACTGACGCGTTCCCATGCAACGAGTCCGCCGCGTTCCGCCGCATGTTGCCTCATGCCGCCTCATGGGCTTTGATGGCGGAGGCCGACACCTCATAATGGTAACCTCCGGGGGAGGAGATCGAGCCATGACGACCGTGACGATCCATCAGGCGCAGTCCACGCTGTCGGAGCTCATCCACCGACTGTCGCCAGGTGACGAGGTCGTCATCACCGAGAATGATCGCCCCGTGGCCCGCCTCATTCCTTCACCTGAAACCCCGCAGACGTTGCCTCGTCAGTTGGGAACGATGAAAGGTTCCGTTCTGTACATGGCTCCCGACTTCGACGCCCCGCTCGATGACTTTAGGGAGTGCATGGAATGAGGCATCTCATCGATGCCCACTCCCTCATCTGGTTGCCTCTTCGAGTCTATGCCGATCGTGAGTGCGGATTCCGTATTCGACCAGTACGGAGTCATCCGCGTCTGGGTTTGACGGACGATCCTCAACGAGCCCACCTGATGGGCTTCCTGCGACTTCTGTATTGAATCCGACGGTCGCTGCGTCTGCCGAAGTAGAGAGAGCGACGATCTCTCCACAGCCCTTCCTGAACACG
>CAJBSZ010000069.1 GCA_903958395.1 uncultured bacterium
CGATCTGGCTGGATCACCTCCACCTCCACCAGTTTCATCCAGGGGTAGAAAACACCTTTCCCCGTTCCGTCGACCAAGCGGCCTCCCTGCTCAAACCGATCCCACTCCTTGCCGCTGGGAATTGAAATCCGGGCCTTTTTCAGGAGATCCTGCGCGGCTTCAGTCGCCCCCTTTTGCCAGGCGTGCCAGATTAAAGCCCTGTAAAGTTCACGCCGCTCCGCCCCAAGAAGAGCGTCCTCATTCCACCGAATTTCAAACCGCGAAAACTCCACCTTCCCGCCCCGTTGATCGGAAATAAAATTGAGCGCCAGGTTTTGTTCCCGGTCAACCGTGATACGCCGACTTATTTTAAACGGTTTTCCGGCCTCCACCAGAATCGTTTCCTCATCCTGTCCAAGGGAGTCGCCCACCCTCATCTTCCACAGTTCGGCTGTCTCGGAGTAGGACTGGGATTTGAGTTCGGCATGCACGGTGTAGACTCCCGGCGCCAGTCGCATCGGCAAATTCAGGGTGCTCGTGAATTCCCGTGAGTTTTCTTCCTTGGTTAAGCGAATCCCCATCGGAGGAAGAGAGAACTCGATCCCATTCCAACCCGTATCGGGCATCGGAAGCCTGAGCCGGGAATGATCCCGCCACGCGGAACCCGGACAACCATTCAGCATAAGTTGATCCACGGGGATCAAACCGGCCGCTTCAAAATTTTCAAGGTTCCGTCGGGCCGCCGCTTCCAATCGGGCGGCTTGCGCCCAATCCCGTTGGGCCACTGCACAACTATAGCGAAGCCAATCCCACCCCGGGTTGCCGGGTTCCGGAGGCATCCATTGCAAGGCCCGGTCGGGGTAACCTTTTTGAAAAAGAAGCATCGCCACCTCGCCCGTGGACATCGCCACCTGCGCATGGCAGGCAAGATCCCGAAAATGCGCCGTCGGCCTGGATTTGACCGAGATCACATCATAAACAGACGTGCGGGGGATAAACCAAGGTCGTTTTACGGGAACCACGGCCACATCATAAGGATCCACATGAATGGAGTGGCGGTCGCCCATCCCGTTCACAACAAAATCGGCAGCAAAGGCCTCGGTCTGTAAGACCACAAACAGAGTGCGCCGCGTCCCGACCTCGCCCCCCACCACCAAACTTCTCCAGTCTGGCTCAACCTTCAGTCCCGCTCCACAGCCCACCCCACTCTCACTCAAGGGCACCGCGACATAAGGATGACGATCGACCAGAACCGGACGGAACAACGGCGACTCGATCGTCACCGTCGGCACCACCGGCCTGGCATCCCACCACTCAATTTCATTCCCCACAAAGGAATAGGGAATACCACTTACCCCCCAATGGCACAAGCGTCGCGCCTGCTGCTTGAATCCGGCCAGGTTCTGTGCAAAGTTTGGATACAACTCATGGGTTCGGGGATCCGCCGTACCCCGGCCCGTGGAGGACACATTTCTGAGTAAGTACTCAAATTTTGCCTGATCCCGCTGCACCGGGGTCATCCACTCGATCTGCCCGACGGAGTAGGCGGAATCAAACAGGCGACAGGCAGGAACTGTATAGTCCTCCACGCCAGCCTTTTTCTGAAGGGGAGCCTGACCATATAACCACTTCATCGCCTGGATCCTGGGTTCAGGAAGGGCAAACAGGCTGGTGTCTCGGAGGGCCGAAAGTCCGCTCTCGAAACAGGCTACCGCCACAATCCCCGCCACTCCTGCCAACGCCAGTTTCCGATATTTCACCCGGCGCGCCCAACTCAGGCTCTCTTCCACACCAACGGCAATGAACACGGCTATCATGGGAAAGAACACCAGGCACTCCTGCCCCCGAATCCACGGCGCCAGTTTGAGGCAGTAGAACAGGTAAAGACCGAGCGGAAGCCAGGTTACCGGCCAACACCAACGGTACCGCGCCCGCCAGGAAAACCCTCCTCCAAGCAGAATCAACGCCAGCCATACCGGACTGATTCCGGCAACGACCTTCATCAGCGTATTCCAGTTCGAAATCAGACCCGCCAGGGAATTGTCCGCCGCCTGTCCCAACAGCCCCGTCCGCTCCCCATAGACGGCCTGGCCCGCCGCCCTCAGGCTTCTCCAATACTCGGAACCATCCGTAATATGCCGGTTGGCATAGTACAAGCCCCCTGCCAGCAGGAGGATTGAGGCCAGAGCCATGAAGAAAACAACCCGGACACCCTTTCCCCGACACGGATTCGCCCGGACACCCATGATGATTCCGGCAATGCCTACTGGCACCAAAAGCAAACTGGTGTACTTGGTTCCGATAGCCAACCCGGAAAGAAACGCCGCCACACACACCCATAAAAGTTTGCGCCCCTCGCAGACCCGGATCCACCCGTACAGCGCCGCCGTCAGGGTGAGCAACATGGCAACATCAGTCTCAGCATAATGCGAATGCTCATTATGCAGGGCGGACAAGCCGAGGAAGGCGGCGGCCGCCAGGGCGGCTGCCCTTCTCCGAGTCACCCGGAACGCCAACCCATAAAACAGAGCCACCGTCAGAAGGGCAAACGCCACATTGATTTTCCGGAGCAAGAAGGTTTGTTCAAGGCCGGACCGGACCGCCGCATCGCCATGCCCAAGAAATGTTTGCCAGACGGTCACGCCATCGAGCAAGGCGTTCTTGATGAGCAGAATCGGCTTCACCAAATGGAAATAGCCGCCGGGATAGACAGTGTCCAGGGTTTGAGTATGCTCCTCGATCCAATAGGCCCACGCCGTGATCTTGTATTCATCCGGATGGAGCAAGGGCCACTCAATGCCGCGCATCCGAAGCCCCCAAGCCACCAGCAACAGAACAAGCAAAGCCAGTAGGCTCCAGCGTCGACCCGATTTGTCTGTTTTGTCCTCCATGGCATAAATCCGGCATTTCCTGCAGCCGGCCTCCTTAAGACGCAGAACTCTAGGGAAAACCCCGCAGAGGGTCAATCTATCGCATTTTGTGCGGGTTAGCCTTGTTCAAGACCCTCCCAATAGTGTATGAAAAAACCATGACCACATCTCGCCATCACCAATTCATCAATTCCCGGATCAGGTGGGGATTCCTGATCGCCACCCTGATTCTGGTGGGTTTAGGAATCAGAATTTTCAAAGCCAGGCAGATCCACTTCATTACCGATTCAGACTATTGCCTGACGGCACTGATGGTAAAGCATATCGCCCAGGGAACAGATTTCCCGATTTTCTTCTACGGCCAGATGTACATGGGCACACTGGAACCCGCCCTGACCGCCCTCCTGAGTAAAGTGATTGGATCATCCCTGTTTACGACATTCCTGGGCACCACGCTGATCGGAGGACTAACCCTCCCCCTGATCTATTTTTGGGCCCGGGAAGCAGGCGGCCGCCATGCCGGCCTCGTGGCCCTGTTGATCAGCCTCGCAGGCTCCAATGCCTATCTCCATTATTCGGTGGCACCCTGTGGTGGATACATGACCATGCTGAATTGCGGCCTCCTGGTTATTTACCTATCGTGTCGGATTGTGACCCGCCTGAAAGCGGGGGTAAAGGTCAGCCCCGCCTCCTATGTGGGCCTGGGTCTGGCTGGTGGCATCGGCTGGTGGTCTGGCCAGTTGATGGTTGTGTTTCTGATCACCGCCTGCGTTATTCTGCTCTTGGGAGTTTCGAAGGCCTTGATCCGCAACGGACTACTTCTGGCCCTGCCTTTCTTTTTCATCGGGAGCGCCCCCTGGTGGATCTGGAATGCCACTCATTCCTGGGGGACCTTTGCATTTGCTGGAAATCTTGGAGCCAGGTCTGCCAGTGAAGGGATCGTCGCCTTTGGAGGCTCGCTTTTGAACGCCTTGGATTATGCAGCACTAGGAAACTTTGGCAGGCTTCTGTTTTTGGGACTGGGACTGGTCGCAGCCTCGGCTTTCTTCGTTCTCCTTTTCAGGGACGCCCTGTCACAAAAATGTGGCGGACCGTTTCCTTTCAAACTCGCGGCCCCGCTGGTGGTCTTGGCCCTCCTTTCGGTGAGTGTGACCTCGAAATATGTTTTCATCGAAAACAACCAGCGCTATTTTCTCCCCGTACTTCCCGCCATTGCCGTGATGTGGGGGTGCGTGGCGGGCTGGTTAATCCAAAAAAAATGGCTGGTATCCGGCTGGATCCTCACGGCCATTCTTGCCGCAGTCCATCTGGCTCCAATCGCCGAAATGAGCCGGACGCCGACCGCCGGACGACAGGAATCAGATCGGATTGCCGCTACCTTGAGCCCCCTGTGCGACGGCACCCTCCTGGGCATTTATTCATTCTGGCATTGGCTTAATTTTCTGTCCGATGAAAAACTTTGCGTGGTAGATCCAGTCTGGGAACGATATGCCCCCTATGAGCGGCGCTGGGAATTGTCATCCCATCCCGCCATCCTGAACAATTACGAGAATCTTCATGAATTTTTAGCCTACTCAGGCACCCAAAGCCGGGAGCTTGATTTCGACGCCGCACGCCTGACAGAGGCTCAATGGCGATCCCTACGGTTTTCCGCCATCATGTTCCAGGCGCCTGAGGCCTCCAGCATCCATGTCGACTACGCCCTGACACCCCCCTCCGATGACTGGGATTACATGGACCCCGCCGTCATCAGCCAGGTCCGGGATCACCTGAGAGTCTTGCCTGAAAACTGCCTGACCGATATGGATCTCAATACCGGATGGGAAACAAGGCTCAAGGCCGGGGAATCCGCAGCGCTCACTTTCGAGTTCACCGAGCCGCAATCCCTGTGTGGATTAAGAATGGTCAGCGCGATGGAAAGAATCCCTGGCAGCCTGGCTATCGAAGGCATGGCTCCCGGCGACACCCAATGGCAGTCGTTACTTCCGAAATTTAATTTTACTAGCTATTTCTGGTCGGGTTCTTTCCTGAAATGGGAAGGCGTTCAGTGTCTCCCTGAAGTCCGCTTCACAAGCCCCACAGGCGGGGTGCTGCGATTGAGAATCACGGTACAATTCCCCGATTCAGACCCTCGCCTTGTTCGCGTGGATGAGATTTTGTTTTTAAAACAGGCGCCTCATGTTAATCGCCAGTCGCCCTCCATCGACGACTGTCTCGCCATACTGGAGCAGGAGAAGGTGCGCGCCTTTTCCGGGCCGCGCTGGATCACGGAACGCCTGGCTTGCCGCCAGTCACGACTGACCAATCTCGACGTCCCCTCGTCCCTCTCCCGGTCAGTCCAGAATTTGCCCGTCCGGGATTCCAGCAAGCCGGCCAAACTGACTTTCGAAAAAACAACCGGATTGTTGGTGGAGTCCCGGGATGTCCCTCGTACCCGGTCGGTACTGAAGCAGGCGGGCCAACACTGGACAGAGCGACCTCTGGGATCCATGGTTCTAATGGTCGTATCCAAAGTATCTGACGAAATTGCCGGAGCCCCGGGCGCTCCGGTGTCCTGGACTGAGAGGGGCTGTTTCAAGGGCGAAACCTGGCTGAACCGGAAAATCCGGGCAGAATTGCTGTTCCAAAATACCCTGGCCAAAAAACAGCAGCTCACTCCGCCAGCCTTGATTGAAAGGCTTGAAAAAGCCTTATCGTTTTATCCACAACACCAACCGGCCCGTCATGCCCTCGTGGCGGCCATGCAGAACGCCGGGACACCGGCGGACCACGCCACACAACAACTCATTCTCACGGAACAAACCCATCCTGCTTTGGGCGGATATGCCGTTTTCCCAGGGGGTGTCACGCTGGTCGGCGTTTCGCTTTCCACCAATGTGGCCACGCCCGGCCAGACGTTAGAGGTCACCTACTTCTGGAAATTCCCGCGCACAGCGAACCCAAAGCAATACTCCACGTTTGTGAATTTCCAGAAAGAGAAGGAACGATTCCAGGATGACCATAGTTTGCTGGACGGCGTCCCCGCTGAACTTCTTGCCTATCAGCCGTTTGAAGAAGTGTTCTCCTATGCCCGAAGCCTGACAATCCCGAAAACGGCATCACCGGGCGACTACAAGATTGTTATTGGACTCATCGATATGAAACATCATCAGAAACGGCTGAAACCGGTCGCCTCTGTACCCGTTATAAAGCAGGGGGTTCATCTGCCCGGCTCAATCAAGATATTGTGAGGTGTTAAAATACTATGCCACCGCTTTCCTCATGGATTTCGCTTTTTTCCCGCCGGGCTAATGGATTCTTCATTGCGCTGGCGTTGATCACCCTGCTGGGCGCAGGACTGCGTTTGATCAAACTCGGCGAGTATCCCGGCGGCTTCGGTCAGGACGAAGCCATTAATATGTATGACGCCTGGAGCCTACTCACCACAGGTGCGGATCACCATGGCGCCCGCTGGCCCCTTAACTCACGTCAGTTCGGGGATTCCCCCTCCACGCTCCCCTCCTATCTCACGATGCCGTTCGTAGTCC
>CAJBSZ010000070.1 GCA_903958395.1 uncultured bacterium
AAGATGCCGAAGCAACCCCACCTTCCAAAAGGCGACACCTACGAGCCGCAGCCCGTCGCCACGACACTGTCTCTTGCTCTGGCTAGCCCAGACATGACTGTAAGAAGCGGCACACTCTTCGAGACGGTCAAGCTCTCCGTTTCCCTAACGCTTGACAAGGACATCGCGCAGGTTCCTGCCGTGGAGGTCTTCCGGGCACTCGGCGCATCCGTCCGCTGGGATGCGGCTGGCGGCCTCCTCACCGTCCAAAAGGATGATTTAGAAATTCGCGCGAAAGCGGGACTGAACATCGTCACCGTCAATGGAACGGACAAGAAGCTGTCGATGCCTGTGGTGGTCACAGCCGGTGAGCCGCTCATTCCTCTCGATCTGATCAAGACTTGCCCGGACCTCAAGGCCGAGTGGTCGCAGGTGGACAAGCACGTCACCATCACCAGCGGCCAGATCCGCAGGAAGCTCAGCACCAGAACCACCAACGATTCAGGCGCCAAGGAGGAGACCATTATCGTGGGTGCAACCCCGCCTCAGGAACCACGTTCACCAATGGCCCTGAAATATACATTCACCAATCCAGCGGGCAAAAGCGGCGCGGCGTGGACAACCCTCGATTATCAGGAGAAAGACGACTGGAAACCGGTCGAATCCTACACCGCCCTCCAAAAACTCATGCGGAATGATAACCGCAAGGAGGTCTGGATCCGCTTTCAATCCACGACCACCCCTGAGTCCTTCAACAACACCTATTTTACCTCCAAACACAACGGCGCCATCAACTCCTTCATCAATGGCGAGCCGCTCAGGATGAACGTGGCCGGCGATGGAAGCACCTGGGTGCGTTTCTTCAACTACTTTACGCGTAAGGACGAAGTCGGCAAACCCGCCCAATACGGGCTTCACTACAAAGCAGGCAAGGAAACTCTGCTGGACGTGGAGCTGGTACGCGGCAGGTCATCGAAGCCCGTCGAACTGCGCGACGCCGGAACCTACCAAGGGATGGGAAAAGAAAAAGTACTATCAGACAAGTTCAAGGTGGTGCTGGACATCGCCCACATCCGCGACCCGGAGTGCATCAAGGGGTCTGACGGCTTTTACTACATGGTGGGCACGCCCTTTCTGCATGGCTCCGTCCCCTACGCCCGGGGCATCAATGAAGGCATCGAACTCTTCCGCTCCAAGACCCGCTCCGGTCCCTTCGAGAGCATGGGATACGTTTGGAAGTTCGACACCGCCAGCTGGCTTAACACCCGCTATTTCACCATCGATCAGGAGCGCAACATCTGGGCTCCCCAAATCCATGAATTCAACGGTAAATGGTACATCATCTTCTTCGCCACCAAGTTCCCCAAGAACGGCCTCGAAGGTTACTCCATCTTCCAGATCGGCATCGCTGTCGCAGACAATCCCCTCGGTCCCTACAAGGAAACCACGGACAAGCCACTTATCAGCGCGCCCGATCCCCATCTCTTTCGCGACGACGACGGTTCCACCTTTCTCACCTACGGCCACGGCTCAATCGTGAAGCTCAAGCCAGGCCTCGACGGGCTGGCTGACACGCCCCGCCTGATCTATCCCGGCAACGCCCCCTACCCGTGCAACGAAGGCTCCACCCTTTTCAAGGCAAACGGCAAGTACTACTTCGGCGGAGCCTTCTCCACCTACTCCTTCGACACAAAGGGAAAGGTTTTAGGTCAGACCTACGACTGCGTGCTCGCCGAGGCGGAAGCAGGTTAGCCAAAAAAATGTGGAGTAGAGTTGGTGTACGTTGTTCCAGAAAATCCACAAGGTCAGGCGCGCCAGCAAGGTGCCGCCCAATACCAAATTCCACAAAATAATTTCT
>CAJBSZ010000071.1 GCA_903958395.1 uncultured bacterium
GATTAGAATCCCGGTGCTGCGCTGGCCCATGTGCTGATCGGGGCGGCTTACAGTGCCAGAAAGGATTATACTCTTGCGGCGGATGCCTACCGCAACCTGATGAAAAACAATCCGGGTAATCCCCAGGGTCCCTATTTGCTGGGAGTGGCGCTCAAGCAGCTTGGCCGGGATGACGAGGCGATTGCGATGTTCGAGGAAGCGCTGCGGTTGGATCCCCGGTCCATGGAGGCGCTGGAACAGGTGGCGGGCATGCTGGCTGTCAGGCAGAAAAAATGGGATGCGGAAGTGGCGCGTATACGGAAACAGGTTGAAAAAGTGCCCGACGCGGCAGGGTTCCACTATTTGCTGGGTAATTCCCTGATAAAAATGAAGGACTGGGAAGCGGCCGAGAAATCCTTTCAAAAGGCCATTGAATTGAAGCCGGAAATCACTTCGGCCTATCTGGGTTTGAGTTATGTGTATATGGCGACCCACAAGGAGGATCAGGCCCTTGGGAAATTAGGCAGCGCCCTGGCGGTGAACTCCAACGATGTGGCGTCGCTCATGCTGAAGGGGACGATTCTTGCGAAGAGGACGGATGTTGCGGGGGCAGCGGCAGCCTACGAGCGGGTTCTTGCGGTAAATCCGAACTTTGTTCCGGCCCTGAATAATCTGGCCTGCCAATATCTGGGGAATCCCTCGCTCAAGGAGAAGGCCTATGATTATGCCCGGCGCGCGAGGGAGATTGCCCCGCGGGATCCCCGTGTTGCCGATACGCTCGGGTGGATTCTGTTCGGGCGCGGTGAATACAAATGGGCGCTGACGATTCTCCAGGAAAGTGCGGACCAGTTGGCCGCGGAGCCGGAGGTGCTCTACCATCTTGGGATGTGCCAGGCAGCCGCGGGAGCGCCGGAGAAGGCGCGCGCCTCCTTGTCCCGCTCGCTTGAGCATTCAAAGGAGTTTCCCGGGCGCCGGGAGGCGGCGGATATGCTGTCTGTCCTGTCCGCCGGCGACTCACTGGCGGAGCTTGCGTCCGTTGGAAAGGTCGAGGACTTCCTTGCCAAACATTCCGACAATCCATATGCCCTTGTGAAGGCGGCATCGTTCTATGAACAGGCGGGTGACTTCAGCCGGGCCGGATCGTTGTATGAAAAAGTGCTAGCGCGAAACGCGAATTTTGTGCCTGCCCTGATCGGGCTCGCCACCTTGTGTGCGGATCACCTGGACCAGATGGACCGCGCGTTAAGTCTGGCCAGGCAGGCGAGGGAAGAGGCCCCCGGGGATCCTCTTGTGACTGATGCCCTGGCCGAGGTGACGTTCAGGAAGGGGGACTATCAGTGGACGAAAAGTTTGGTGATGGAAAGCATCGGCAAAGCAGGAGCCACGCCGGGGCGACAGTATCTGCTGGGATTGATCTACTATGTTCAGGGTAAGGTTGAGACTTCAACAAACCTGATGGCGAGGGCCCAGAGTGCCTCGACCGGTCCTCGTTCCGCAGCGGCGGCCCGATTCATCGAGCACGTCAGGAATTCTGGGCCGGCACTGGCACAAATCGGGGAGGCTCGGGTAAAGAATGCCCTGACCGTGGAAAACCTTCCCCTGTTGATGTATATGGCGGGCACTTATGAGGAGAAGGGGGAAATGGCCACGGCACGGGGCCTCTATGAACAAGCTGCGGCGCAGTATCCGGAGTTCAGCCCGGCGTTTGAAAAGCTGGCACTTGCCTATACCGGAAAGAATAATGTTACCGATGCGGAGTTCAAGGTGCTCGCAAGGGCAAGGGAACTGCTGCCGGATAATCAGGCTGTGGGGAGGGCCCTGGGCGAGGCGGCTTACAAAAGGGGTCAGTATGAATGGGCATCACGTTTGTTGCAGGAGGTGGTCGATACTGTTCCCAACCAGGCCGGAGTGCATTACTACCTGGGTATGAGCTATCTACAGCTGAAAAATAAGGATGCCGCGCGGAAAGCGTTGAAAAGGGCGTTAGAACTGGATCCAAGGGCGGAGTGGGCTCCAGAAGTCCGCGAGATGCTCGCTAACAGCTCGTTGTCAGGAGGAAAATAATGAGTCATGGCAAAACAGAGTCCAGTATTCCGGCCAGGAATTGCCGCCACGGGGTGACGTGGCGGTTCCGGGGAAATTGTTTTCTTTTATCATTTATGCTCCTGGCCTGGACATCAGTTGCCCAGCTTCCCCTGAATGACAACTTTGCCAATGCCGCGGCCCTGACTGGTCTCTATGCAGTTGTTTCGGCGAGCAGCGCCGGCGCCTCGGTCGAGACGGGCGAGCCTGCGATTTTCGGAGCGGCGACCGTTTCCACGATCTGGTATTCCTGGCAGGCGCCGACGACTACAACCGTCAATATATATACCGATGGAAGTTTGGTGAATGTCAGCGGCACCAACTATGTTGTAATGGACACTGTGCTTGCTGTATTCAGCGGGACGATTATTTCACAGCTGGTCTGTGTTGCCTCCAATGACAATGAGGAGTTTGGACTTCTCACCAGTTGCGTCGTGTTCGAAGCGGTTGAGGGGGTGACATACTTCATCCAGGCGGGTGGCGAATATAACGGCGGGGATATACGCCTGAACTTAATCTCAACAGGGGCGCTTGTGTCCAATGACAACTTTGATCAGGCTAGACAAATTTTTGGGGTGGCTGGAAAGGAAACCGGGTCTACAGTTAACGCCACCATCGAGCTTGGGGATCCCAATGTTACGAACCAATGTGGCGGACACTCGGTTTGGTACCGATGGATTGCTCCGCATGATGGCGACTGGGCATTTACAACGGATGGCAGCCAGTTTGATACGTATTTGGGAGTATATACGGGGAAGACGGTTTCGAGTCTTAGCGCCCTAGTTGTGAATGACGATATTGTGAAGGACGTAGCCCTACGGAGCTGGGTATCGCTTGATGCGGTGTCCAATGCCGAGTACTTTATTTCCGTGGACGGATATTACCGGGATGCCGGTGACGTGGTGTTGAACTGGGGGGAGCGGCAGACGAATGACAATTTCAATGGCTCGGCAATCCTGGGGCCGGGGATGGGGTCGTCGTCTTCCATGAATGTGGCTGCGTCCCGGGAGGCCGGGGAGCCGACGAGTCCCGGGATAAGATCGCTCTGGTATCAATGGGTGGCGCCCTCGACGGGGCTTTGGACATTCAATACTCAACTCAGTGATTTTGACACCTGGCTGGCTTTCTATTCGGGGCCGAACATTTCAAATTTGACCCTGCTTGCCAGTAGTGATGATGTGAGCGGGGAGAATCACACCAGCAGTATCGTTGTCGCTGTTACGAACGGGTTTGTCTACCACGTTGCCGTTGACGGCGGCAGTAGAAGTTTACCCGATGACACACTGGATTACAGTGTGGGGAGTGTCCGGTTGAATTGGTTCCCGTTTGCTCCGCAAATCCTCCAGGCATCGGTCTATTCAAATCAATTCGGGTTATCGTTCTGGACAACCTTTGGGATGAATCATGTCACGGAACAAAAGGCGGCCCTGTCCGATCCCCAATGGGATCTAGTCAC
>CAJBSZ010000072.1 GCA_903958395.1 uncultured bacterium
TGCGCCGACTCCCGAAGGAGTTCCGCCACATCTGGATCGAGAGTCAAGGTCGTTCTCATAATAAAACATCATGACAGCATGACATGCTGCTGTCAAGGCAGCATCATAAATGTTAATTGGCGTGAACACGAATAAGTGACTGGATTCAACTTTGAGTATCGAACGAAAAGGGGATAGACACTGGATCCAAAAGGAGCCAGCCGCTTGTCCCGGCGTAGGCTTGGCGGAGTCGGGTCCCCTGTGAAGGATTGAAATAATTACACGGTTTCCCATTGACTGGGCGTGATTCCCGCCTGTGCAAGAATACGTTTCATCAACGACCAGTCGATATCATTGCCGTGAGCATTCGGAATACGAACGGTTAAATTTCCTTGGCGCATGAACATATGATTCCCTCCGGCATAGGGGCCGCTCCAGCCCAATGCCTTGAACCGTCGTAGAATCTCGCGGCGGCTAACCGGCTTAGGCATAAGCGACTTCCCGGTCGGCATGGTTCATGTCCAAGCCATCAATGATCGGAATATCCTCACCACAGCGTAATTTGACGATCAACCAACCCTCAATAGCCTCAAGCAGTTCGTCGCGGCATTCTTCCAGTGAAGTTCCCTCGCTCCACACCCCTTGAAACCCTGGAATGAAGCCATAAAACCGGCCACTTTCCATAATTTCAAAGTGAGCTCTACACATGACTTGATGGATGTAATTCGATAACATATATCACCTTGTGTTCAACATTATGACTTTCCATGCGAGATGTCGCAAGAATAATCCCTCGCCCGCAGGCTCCCCGCTGATGCGGGGAAGCCCGCATCTACAAGGTGGGAACGCGTTGTAGGCCAAGCTTTCCCGACTCGAAGAGGTCGGGAAGCTTGGGGATGTGGATGAGTCGGCCATCCCGGCCAGTAGCGGAATACCGGCGGAAACTGACGGCTCCTGGGAAGGCACATGGAGCTGGCCGTTTGCCCCGAAGCGCTGGAGCCGGCCGTCCCGGTCGGTACCGACCTCTTCGAGTCTGGAAAGCCCGCTCAAGGTGGAAACGCATTGTAGGCTGAGCTTCCACATTGTAGGACGAGCTTCCCGACCAACGGGAGGGAGCTTGTGGTGGACGCAAAAGACGCAGGCTCCCCGGCAAATAGCCGGGGAAGCCCGCCCTTCTAGGTGGAACCGCGGGTCAGGCGCATCCAAACCACCCCAAAGTCCAGAGTTTTGACAAAATTTACGGAATGTTCAGAATGGTCGGATGGCGTTTCGGCATTGACTATCCAATAATTCTGTAAATTTTGTTCATTCTGTCAAATCGTTCCTCCTTCTCCTCCCCCCCCGGCCTCTCCCAATAACGACTAACCGATACCCAATAACCCTCTATTCACCCCTCCCCCTCCTTGAAAAAGTGCATGTAATATGACCTTTTGTCCATTGATGGAAATGGTGTGGATGTGAAATACTTGCCGACATAAGGGTGTCCTGAAAGGACGGGGAAAGGAATAACATGAACTGGTTATTGAGTTGTTTTGTGGTGTTGTCTTGTGTGTTGGTCGGGCAGGCTGAGGTCGCACCCAAGCACAACGTTGTTTGGACCTCACCCAGCAAGGACTACAACGGGTCCATGCCGATCGGGAACGGGGAGCTTGCCGCGAACGTGTGGGTGGAACCGACCGGCGACCTGATTTTTTACATCTCGAAAAGCGATGCCTGGAGCGGCGGCGGGCCGGATCCGGAATTGCTGAAACTGGGACGCGTTCGTGTCCGTCTTGACAAGCCGCTATTTCAAGAAGGTTCGGACTTCCGGCAAGAACTGGATCTAAAGACCGGAAGTATCACTATTCGCTCTTCACTAGGCGAGCAGAAGAGGGACGTCCGCTTCTGGATCGATGCGAATCGTCCTGTGGTTCATATCGACATTCAAAGCTCGGTTGCCTGCACGGCTGAGATTGCCTTGGAAAGCTGGCGGGCCGAGGGCAAATGGCTTGTTGGTAGAGCGCAAAAAGATGTGATTCTACCGTCGGATGGACAGACGGTACGCTGGTATCAGCGGAATGTGCACAGTATGTTCGCCGATTCACTCAAAGCCCAGCATCTGGGAGATCTGGCGGGTCAATTTCAGGATCCACTCATTCATCGCACATTTGGTGGCCTGATTTCCGGTGAAGGCCTGAAGTCCAAAAACGCTCAAGCGCTGGTGACCTCCCAGCCCACCCGGAGCCTTCGCGTGAGCATCCATGCGCTGACGGCACAAACGAAAACGCCCGAGGATTGGCTGGCTCAACTGGAACGTCAGCGGAAGCTTACGGAATCTGTGCCGATGGAAGAAGCATGGCCAGCCCATATAAAATGGTGGCAGGCTTTTTGGGATCGCAGCTATGTTAATGTGTCAGGGACCCCGGATGCAGAGGCGACAACTCTGGCCTACCAACTCCAGCGCTGGGTTCAGGCCAGTGCCGGTCGTGGAAACTACCCCATTAAGTTTAATGGATCCCTGTTTACCGTGGATGCGGTGGATGCTCACTGGGCATTCCCTGACGGCCAGTATAGTGGTCCCGATTACCGTCGCTGGGGTGGTCCCTACTGGTTCCAGAACACCCGATTGATCTATTGGCCCATGCTGGGTTCAGGGGACTTTGATCAGATGGCCCCGCTATTCACTATGTACCGGAATATGCTGCCTCTTCTGAAAGAGCGAACGCGCCGGTATTTTGGCCATGAAGGGGTGTTCTTTTCTGAGACGACGCAGATCTGGGGACTCAATCGGGATTGTGATTTTGGCAAAAACAATCCGGGATTCTACCCGACCTGCGCCTATATGACGTACTACTGGGATGGGGGGTTGGAATTGTCCACCATGCTGCTGGCCTATTACCAGTATACGGTGGATGAGGTGTTCGTAAGGGAGACGCTGTTGCCCATTGCGGATCAGGTGGTGATCTTCTATGACCAGCATTACCCACGTACAAAGGAAGGCAAGTTGCATATCGCGCCTTCGCAGGTAATTGAAACCTGGCATACGGCCGAGGATCCGATAACTGTCATCGCCGGACTGCGGACCGTGCTGACCGGACTACTCGGTTTGCCTGAACCGTTGACCACGGCGCAACAGCGTGCACGCTGGCAGCGCCTTCTCAGCGAGGTGAAAGCACTTCCCATGGCAGAGGAAGCAGGCAAGAAATGGCTGAAACCAGCCTATGAATACTCCAACAAGAGAAACGCTGAAAACGGTGAACTGTATGCGATCTTTCCATACCCGATCTATGGTGTCGGGAAGCCCGACTTGGAGATCGCCCGGGAAACCTATGCGCGACGTGCTAATAAACGTACGGGTGGTTGGCAGCAGGATGCGATCCAGGCCGCCCTGCTGGGGTTGACCGACCAGGCGAAAACCTGTCTGGTCCAGAACGTCACTACGGAAAATCTCATGGGCGGTGCGACTGAAAAGGCGAAGCGCACGGATAGCCGGTTCCCGGCCTTCTGGGGCCCTAACTTTGATTGGATACCCGACCAATGCAATGGGTCTGTCATCATTAATACGCTACAGTGCATGCTTGTGCAGACTGATGGTAAGAAAATCCATCTGTTGCCGGCTTGGCCTAAAGATTGGAATGTCTCTTTCAAACTCCACGCTCCATACCAGACCACCGTCGAAGGGCGAGTGGTAAACGGAGAGCTGAAGGATTTGAAAGTTACACCCGAATCCCGGCGAAAAGACATCGTCGTATTCGAGACAGTTAATAAGGCAAAGTAATGTGAAGCGAATCGAAATGAGGAGGGATGTCATGTTTACTCGACAAAAATTACTTCTGACGGTGACTTGTTTCATCATGTTACTGAGTGGCGCCAGGGCTGGGTTGCTGGAGAATGGAAATTTTTCCAAGGGGGTTGCCAACTGGGAAATGGCCGCGCCCAGTGAGGTTGGCGTCACACCTCCAGACGCGAAAA
>CAJBSZ010000073.1 GCA_903958395.1 uncultured bacterium
CAAACGGACTTCTTGACATAGCCTTCTCATGGAAGATCACAAAGATCACGAAGGTTAAAGGTTTTTACCGCCTCCGGCGGAACCCTAACCCATTTTCTTTGTGGTCTTCGTGAGCTTCTGTTCAAATTTCTTTAACATTTGCTTAGCTTGATAGGTATGGGACGGCGGCCTCGCCGTCCGCTGGAAGTTTTGCAGGTGGCTCTTGGGATTGGCTATTATGAAATCTCCCGCAGTTGGGGCACAAGAACACCAGTTGACCGAAAGTAGTCTTTCTTGTTATGCATAATTCGTACATACCACTTTCTTGTCGCAGCATATCTCGCCACATAGGGGGAGGGCGAGGGAGATGGACGTAGCAAAGTCGTATCAGCAGGAAGTCGGCGGGGAAAGACAATCAACGAAAGGCTTGATAAAATTGGGGCGAATGACGGGGCTCGAACCCGCGACATTCAGAATCACAATCTGACGCTCTAACCAACTGAGCTACATTCGCCATGCTGTTTGCAGCCGCGAATCATCCACAGCCGGGGGGCTTGAATCAAGCAAAAACACATGAAAACATTGGCGCTCGAACTTTCAACGGATACCGGTTCACTGGCATGGGTCGAGAATGGCACCGTGCTGATGGAGCGGGAATGGCTTGCCGGGACACGGCAACGCCGCCCTGTATTTGCCGACCTTCATCAATGGATTCAGGCCGAAACCGCTCCCTGGACCCAAATCGACCGGCTGGCTGTGGGGATCGGTCCCGGGGCTTTTTCAGGCCTTCGTCTCGCCGTTTCCCTGGTCAGGGGATTGGCGCTTCCGGATGGCAGGCCGGTAACGGCGGTGTCCAGTGCCCGGGCGTTGGCCCGTTCTGTGATGCAGGAAACGGGATCCGGCCGGGTTGTGGTGCTGGGCGATGCCCGGCGAAACGAGGTGTGGGCAGGTTGTTTTGTGCGTGAGGATGGCATTGTCCGGCTTCAGGGCGACTGGATGGTCGGTCCTGCGGAGACCCTTGCTGAGGGGCTTAAAGCCCCGGGTACCGTCTGGGTCACCTCCGACTGGGCCCGCCTGGGCGCGATCCTGGAAGCACAGTGCCCGGCCTCCGTGAGGTTGATCCGGGAATCCCGGACTCCCGGCGCTGTTATGGTGGCGGGGATGGCTGACGATCTGGCGGATCGTGGACTGGCGGGCGAACCGCTCGTGCCAATCTATGTCCATCCAGCAGTTTCAATTGCACCAAGATACTAGAGAGAGAGGAATACGAGATGACATTACGAGTGAACGGACAGATTGTCCCCGAGAAAGCGATCCTTGCAGAATTGAAGCGATTGCTTGAGTTTTACAACAATCACATGCCGCGCGAGGAATTGGGGCGGCATATGGCGGAACTGGTCGAACGGGCGCGGGAGCACGCGATCGGGACGCAGTTACTCATCGAGGAAGTGAAGCGGCGTCATATTGAAGTTGCCGAAACCGATGTGGATAAGGCCCTTGAAGACATGGCCAAGCGGGTTGGTGGCGATGAACAACTGGCGGAAATGCTGGCCCGGCAGGGGCTTAATTGCGATCAGTTCCGCGCCAGCATCCGGGTGGGAAAACAGCTTGATTCACTCGTGTCGCGGGTGACCTCCACCGCGCCGGAATGCACGGATGCGGATGTGAAGAAATACTACGATGACCATCCCGACCGGTACATTGCCCCCGATCGTGCCCAGGTCCGTCATATTCTTATGCGGCCCGCCTCCTCCAGTGAGGCTGATCAGGCAACCACCCGGTCCACGCTGATGGGATTCAAGCAGAAGATTCTCGAGGGGGATGATTTTTCAGGATTGGCGGCCATTCATTCGGAATGTCCCAGCGGAAAGGAAGCCGGCGGAAGTCTCGGCTGGATTGCGCGGGGCGTAACCGTTCCCGAGTTTGACCAGGCGGTGTTTGATGATCTTGAAGTGGGGGAAATCAGCGACGTGGTGGAGACCTCGCTCGGATTTCATCTCATTGAGTTGCATGAGAAGGAATTCGGGGATCCGCTTCCGTTTGAGGAGGTCCGGGATGGAATCCGTGATTTGTTGACCCATGAGCGCAGGGGGAAGGCGCTGACCGAATTTGTCGCCAGGCTGAAGGAGAAGGCAAAAATTGAGGACGATGGTTCGGCCGACTCCAAGGAATGGGCGTCGATTTTTGATTCGTTCCTTGACGGTCAAAAATCCAACTGATACCTTGCCACGCGTTTGAGATCCGGAAGACGGCGACCCCAACACCGTCTGGATTCAGGTCTCAAAAGTTTCTTGTCTCTTTACATCGGGCCGTAGCGCAGACTGGTAGCGCGTTTGCTTGGGGTGCAAAAGGTCAGGGGTTCAAATCCCCTCGGCCCGACCATTTACAAACCTCATCTCGATCCCTCCCATCGAGACCATTTTCGCTCAATGGATTCGGGCATCCCGATCATTTCTGATCCGAACGAGACCAAATTCAGTCTCGCTCAGCCTTTTCCACGATTTCCCAATCCTGGACGATTCGCAAGACGATTCGACACTTCAGTTTCGGTAAAATGGCATCCTTGGACGGCGTCCTTGGCTCATGCCCGCCCCGAAAGGGGGAGCACAAGTTTGTTTCGATCCCCTGTGTGTCGCCGGTGTCGTAGGCATTCATCTTTGCCCTCACCCCCTGCTGAAACCCCATTGTGGGGCGCACCAGGCGGTCTATGCATTCAATAGCCGCACCAGCCGCCTGATTAAAATGCAACTCCTGGAATTGAGTCTGCCTGGCCGCCCTCGCAGTAATACCAGAAGTACATCATCACGGCCAGGGGCAGAACCTGGCTCGCGGCAACCCGCATCTGAACATCACTCCCATCCTGCTGCCTGATTTCTGCAAGTCCCTGCGTAAATCAAACTTCTCAAATCTGAGCAGAAGGTGTATTTTTCAGCAGATGAATAACGGTACCCATGCAAAATTAGTATTTTTTACCCTGAAAGAAGGGTGCGCTTGATGCTCCGCGTGTTCATCAGCTCTGTGCAGAAGGAACTCGCATCGGAACGACGCGCCGTTAAGGACTTCATCCGCAATGATCCTTTGTTGAGCAAATTTATTGGTGACGTGTTTCTTTTTGAAGATATCCCCGCCTGTGACCGTAAACCGGATGATATTTATCTGGCTGAGGTGGAAGCGCGTGATATTTATTTGGCGATCCTGGGCAACCAATACGGCTGGAAAAAACGCGGAAGGTAAGTCACCAACAGAACTGGAATTCGACCACGCCACCAGTACACACCGCGAACGACTGGTTTTCGTGAAGGGTGATGATGACAAATCCCGCGCACCGGAAAAGGCGAGTCTGGTCAGCAAGGCAGGTCACCAGGTCACCCGCCGCCGATTTGCGGACATCCCAAGCCTGATTCGCGAGGTTTATGCCAGCCTCGTTGAAACTTTGGAGACTCGTGGCGTCCTTCTGATCAAACCATTTGATGATAGCATTTGCAATGGGGCAACATTGCAGGACATCGATAATGAACAGGTTACGGCTTTTGTCGAGACCGCCGAGTCCAAGGGGCGGTTGGCGCTCAAGGGATCCCGCGCTCCTAAGGCGGTGTTGCAGAACTTCAACCTGATTCGGGATGGCAAACCTACAAACGCAGCCATGTTGCTCTTCGGGAAAAACCCCCACCGATTTTTCAACAACGCCCAGATCCATTGTTTACATTTCCATGGAACGGAGAAGCAGAAACCCATCGCATCCCAGCAACCTTATGAGGGGCGGCTTTTTGAGGTAATTGATCAAGCCGTGGAGTTTGTACTTGGCAAACTGGATCGCAGTGTTGGCACACGTTCGAAAAGTACACGGGCTCCTGTTGAGTTTGAAATTCCGCGCCCAGTCATCACCGAGGCGATCGTTAATGCCGTTGCCCACCGCAACTACCGTCACAACGGATTTGTTCAGGTAATTGTCTTTGCTAATCGCATAGAGGTGTGGAATCCGGGTGAATTGCCGCCTGGTCTGACTGCCGAACAGTTACGCGAACCCCACGGTCCCATCCCGCGCAACCCACTGATTGCCGAGCCCCTTTTTCGGGTAAAGTATGTCGAGAAGGCTGGAACTGGAACCACTGATATGATTGCCGAATGCCGGGCGGCCAGATTGCCCGAGCCGGACTTTAGGCAAAGTGGCCCTTATTTTGTCACAACGGTTTGGCGGGATTGGTTAACGGCAGAAGTAATGGCCGGGTTGAAATTGAACGACCGTCAATTGAAGGTTCTGCCTTTCCTGAAAACGAATCATCACATCTCCAATCCTGAGTATCAAACGGTGACCGGGACGACCAAAAAGACTGCGACGCGCGATCTTCTCGATTTGAAAAAGAAGGGCATCGTCGAACAGCAAGGCATTCGTGGGCCGGGTGTTCACTACATTTTTTCCGGAAAAAGGGTCAGAACGGGGACAATGGAGACATGATCTTTCATTTCTCAGAATGGGGTCATAATGGGGACAATAGGGACATCTGTTCCCCCGCAAGGCCCCAAGTAAACTGCCCATAAGCGCCAAAAATTCATCATCACGCCCAGGGGCAGAGCCTCGCTCACAGCATTCAGCATTTGAGGTCTTTCACCCGTCTTGCATCGCTCCGTCCCATATGGGCGCCGGGGTCACCCATCAAAGAGTAGGAGTCAATAGGCAATATTTCGCCGCGCCGCCGTGAGGCGGATTTCTGTTTTCGTTTCATGTCTTTGCTCCGTATACCCCGGTTAGTTTTGAATCAGCCGCTGTTTTGAATCCGTCGTTATTTCGTTCTGTTCGGTTGTCGAGCGGTCAAAGCCGTCTCGTCCAGTCACCCATCTGGATCTAGCGATCTGCGTCTTGCGACGTGATCGCCCACTCCGCGAATCCGTAAGCCGGAGCCAGAAAACCGCCGGTATGCCATAATGCGTCCATAAGGGATGATCACATATCTGGGGCTCGCCGGGCATGCCCGGCGTCCAACCTCTTCGTTGGCTCGCATTACAGTCGAAACAGTCAAACTCATTTCAAGAACTTCCGTCAATTGAAGGGAGACACCGGCTTCCAATCACATCTGGTGGTTGTTATCCAACCCCGAGCCTGGTTCCCCGGTGCCGCCCAAATTCAGCCTACCAATCGTTTCACATCAAAATCCTTTCCGTCCCGCAGTATGAAATAACACGCCTTCGACAGCTTGTTGGCTAAGGCCTTGAGAGCAATCACCCGCTTGCCGCTACGGGTGTGTTTTCGCTGAAACCAGGTCCGAATCTCGGGTGAATACTTTACGGCGTAGTTGGCGGCCTCAACATAGGCCCACGCCAAATATTTATTGCCGCTTTTCCCGTTACACTCACCCTTCTTCTTTCCGTTGGTGGTGTGCTCCGCCTTTACGGCCCGGCAATAGGAGGCATAGTTACCCGCTTCCTTGAATCGCGTGATTGGCCCCGTCTCCAGAAGAATCGTCCGAGCCAGCACCAGTCCGATGCCAGGCACGGTCATGAGCCGAGTGTAATCTTCACGATCAGGCAACTCCTCCATCACCGCCTTCTCCAACGCCTTGATTTCCTTGTCGAGAAATTCAATGTGTCGAAAACTGGCGTGCGCCATCGTTAAAGCATGAGGCTGCCCTGCCAGCACCTCGCTTAACTCACATCCCTTTAATTCCTTGACCCCCATGTCACGCCCGGTATGTCGAGCAATGAGACTTTCCAGGCTGATCCACTCACCAGATCGGGCATGCACCAACCGCATTCGCCTTCGAAGCATATCCCGAATCCCGCGTGTCTCCACGGGATAGATATAGCCTTCCGGCAACGTCCCATTGACCAGTTGACGGGCAATGAATCGGGCGTCCGTCTTGTCATCCGCATGTTTCAGGCCGATGTTTTCTTGCATTCTGGCTGGATTAGCTAATTTGACCGGGTAGTTCAAGCCCTGCAACCCGTCAACAAGCCAGTACCAGTTATAGGTGGACTCCACCGCTAAGGCTTGAATCCGTTTCCGATACGGATCCAGCGCTTCGCGAATCGTCGCCAGATCATTCGGAAATCGTCTCTCGAAGACAATCCGCCTTGCCCCATCCATCAACGTACAGAACACATTGTCGCCGTGAAGATCCAGTCCACCATGCAGAGCCACCGATGTCATCCTTGCCTCCTTCGTTATCGAGTTGTTGGTGCCCGTTAACGAAGATTCCGCCTTTCTTGTCAAACTCTTTGGATGATTATCACATCGTATCGCGCCGTGAAAAGTCCGTAGTTGAGGGAGGTGTCGAAAGACAACGAAATTGACTTGATGAACCCTGTCATCGGAACGGGTGACCCGGCCAAGGGTAGCCGCCAGCCGGAAGCGAGTGTTGCGTAGTCAACGGTAACGTTGGCACGAAGCGTACACAGCGAGCTTGAGGGCCATGCTATTGAATCCCGAAATGACCGCATTGCGGAAGCTCATTTCATTACGATAGTCGCCCTTGCTCTCTCGCAGTTAGCGCTGGCCGCCCTCGTCAAATGCAGCCCTGACTATGTCGGCAGAATTGAGCGCGGTGAGCAGAATATCGAGCTGAGAACGCTAGATTGCTTCCTTAAATGCCATCTACTTAAAATCCCTCAAAGATCCGCCGTCGCAAGCCCCGCAGGGCATGATCTTCGGGGCGGTGCAGGTGTTTGCGTCAGATCTAATCATCGCTCGTCAGCAAAAAGAACAGCCCGTTATCAGGGATTCCGTGAGTAAGGTGGGCTCGGACCGGGAACACGGAAAGGCCCCAGTCGAGGCCCCAGTCGTCCTTCATGCAACTGACCGGGCAATCCTGGTTGCTCTCGAATCCAAAGATTGCGGCAGAAGCGATTTACTGAAAATTCTTGGTCATTCTCAGCGCAGCGGCAATTTCAAGAAAGCCATCGAAAAGCTCCTGCGTGGGAAACTTATCGAGCGCACCATTCCCGATAAACCCAACAGCCGTCTCCAGAAATATCGCCTGACTGCCAAGGGCCGGGCGGTAGGGGCGGTCGAGGCACGCACAACGGCTTCCCTATTGTAGTAGCCGCTGTCCCCAGCGGCACTGCCCTCTGTCTTCCGTCCCCTCCGCCTGCCTGCGGTGAGCCTGTCGAACCTGCCCTGAGCCCGCCTGCCTTGCAGTCCCTGTTGTCCTTTCTGTCCACAAGAAAGCAATGTGCAAAAAATGCACATTGCCAGTTCTGATAACGGGGAAATTCCATCTTGAATAGGAGAGACCTGTTGACTTTATTACTGAAAAGCATATATTTACTAAAAAGTAAACAAAGAGGTTACAGTGAATAAAGAAGTTGTCACATCTAAGCAAGAGCTGATCCGCTATGCTCGTAAAGTGCTGGAAGATAGCTTTTTAGGTAATTTCAGAGTCGCTGAATATCAAGGTTCAGAACTTTTTGATCTTGCCGTCACACTTTCGTTCGGTGGAGTGGAGTCCGAGTTTCTCGCCGACTGTCAACTGCGCCCGACAGTAAAGGATGTCACTTATCTGGCCGCTCAGGTGCTACCAAAGGGAAAAAGCCCAATTCTCGTGACCGTGAAACTGTCTCCATCCCTGGTTGAGGAGTGTAGGAAACAATGCGTCAGTTGTTTGGACCTGAATGGCCGTATCTGGATTTCGGCCAAGGGGATAGCGATTGAGAAGGATGTGCCGCCCCGCAACAAATATTTTGTCCTTGCGGAACCGCCCGTGAGCTTCTTTTCACTCAAATCATCACGGGTGGCGCGCGTGCTGTTGAGTTATCCTGATCGCTCATGGAAACAAGCCGACATTGCGGAATTAACCCAACTCAGCAAAGGGCTTGTGTCCCGTCTCCTCAATCACGCCACCAAAGAGGGGTGGGTAGATGACAAACGCGGTGCCTGGAGCCTGCTCAACCGGGAGACCTTGTTGACGGCATGGGAAGCGGCTGATGATTTCCATAAACGCGTGTCGGTGCAGCAATATTCCCTTCTGGAACCAAACTTGCGCGTGATAGCCAAGCATTTGTTGCAGGAGTTTTCCGGGGATATAGCCTTCACTCAGTGGTTTGCCGCCAGCTTGCGATTCCCATACACAGATTGTTCCATCATTTCCCTGTACCGCAGGCAATTCCCGTCGGAGGCCGATCTCAAGCGTCTGGGCCTCCGCGAGGTGTCCGATGGCGGGAAAGTTTGGATTCTCACCCCGCGCGATCCCGGTGTCTTTCAAACCGTGCAACGGGTTGACGATTTCCCGCTCGTCTGCGATGCTCAGATCTACTTGGATCTCATCCGTGCCGGCCTCCGGGGCGATGATCAAGCCAAAGCACTTCGTGGCTGGAAAGGGTTTTGTAAAACATGAAATTCGCACACTACAACCAGTATACCGCAGAGGATACAATACGAGCAGAGGCTGCCTTGCTGACCGTTTGGGCGGTTCTGCAGGATTTTCGAGAGGATCTTGTTCTGGTTGGCGGTCTGGTTCCCCGGTACATCTGCCATCCATCGGATGGAGACCTGCCGCCCGTCACAATGGATGTTGATGTGGGCGTGGCCCTGGGGCTCAGCAGCGGGATGTACGACACCACCACAACAAGGCTGGGCGGGGCTGGCTTCGAATGGAAAGAGAAGAGATTCCAGAAACAATTTGGATCAACCATCCTCTACCTTGATCTTCTGACAGACCGGCCAACGTCCCAATCGCCTGATACCGCCATGGTTGATGATGTGCCAGTGAGTGCGGTCTATGGACTCCAGAGGGCTTTGGAGGAGTTTCGTGAGATTGAGATCGAAGGCCGTGACCTGTATAACGCAAAGGTCAAGGAGCGGGTCAAAGTGTGTGAGATTGGCCCGTTCATTTGTCTCAAATTGCTCGCTTACGGAAATCGGCATCAGAGCAAGGATGTCTTTGATTTAGTCCGTGTCATTCGGGATTACAATGGCGGTGATGCCCAGACCGTCGCCCGCCTGTTTCACGCCGAAAAAGGCCGCAACCTTGCCTATGACGTTGCCATCGAGGTGCTGGCTGGCCATTTCGCCACGTTTGAATCCAAAGGACCGGCGCAATATGCTGATTTCTGCACACAAGGTGCCCGTTCCGCTTCAGAAGAGGATCGGCATATCTATCTGCGCCGCGCCAATGAAGCCCTGGATGCTGCTCAACTCCTTCTTAGTTCAGGTCCCAGTGGGTGAGCGTCACACATCTCACCTCCCGGCGCCCCGAAGCGTCAGCGAAGCAAGCCTATCCTTGCCGTCCCTTTCATCCCTCCCTCTCAAATCTCAAGTCTGATGTCTGCGGTCTATGGTTTTCTGTCTGCCATCTAACATCTCACACTTCACATCTCACGTTTAACGTCTCCACCGGCGCAAACAGCGACTCCACATCATCCAGGGTGAACGCCACACTATCGGCCGCCTGCTCCTGCAGGATGCTGTCGGCCAGTTTCTTCTTCCTCTCCTGCATCCCCTGGATTCGGGCTTCCACCGTACCCACAGTGAGGAAACGATAGACGAATATCGGCTTGGTCTGCCCGATCCGGTGGGCGCGGTCTGTCGCCTGGCTCTCGGCCGCGGGATTCCACCAGGGATCATAGTGAATGACCGTGTCCGCCGCCGTTAGGTTGAGCCCGGTCCCTCCCGCCTTGAGGCTGATCAGGAACAGTTTCGTCTCGCCGGCCTGGAATTTCCGCACCGGCGTCGCCCGATCCTGTGTCTCGCCTGTCAGGAGTGAGTAACCAATGTTCAGCGCCTTCAATTCGGCCTCGATCAACCGGATCATCCCCACGAACTGCGAGAAGATCAGGATTCGTCTCCCTTCCTCTAGCATCTCAGTCACCATCTCAAGCAACGCCTGGAGTTTGGCCGAATTCTCGACACCGCCCGCCCTGGTCACCCGTTGAACAACTCCCGGCTCAGCCGGAGGCTTCGCCCTACCTTGAGAAAGCGCCTTGTTTTCGGTAGGGCGAGGCGTCCCCGCCGAGCCGTATTGGCCGGGATCGGTATTTTTCAACTGACTGCCAGGGATCGTCGAAGGGGCCGCCCTCGCAATGGCATTGTCCTTGAGCAGTCTGGGATCGCAACAGACCTGCCTCAATTTCAATAGCCCGTCGAGAATGGTAATATGCGAACGTCCCAGCCCCCGACTGGCGATTTCCTCCTGGATTCGCGACTGCATGGCCAACCGCACGGTCTCGTACAAATCCCGCTGCGCCGGGGCCATCTCAACCCGGTGGATCATCACCGTTTTGGCCGGCAACTCGGTCTCCACCTGGGATTTCAGTCGTCTCAACATGAACGGCGCCAGCCGCCGACTAAGGGTCTGTCGCACCCAGTCACTTCCCTCTTTCTCGATAGGCCGCCTGAACCGGACATTGAACGCCTCGGCGGAACCCAGGAACCCGGGCATCAGGAAGTTAAACTGCGCCCATAATTCGCCCAGATGATTCTCCATCGGTGTCCCGGTCAGGCATAGGCGCCGGGTGGACTTCAGCGAACACGCCGCCTGCGCTGTCTGCGCCCGGTGGTTCTTGATGTATTGTGCCTCGTCGAGAATGACCAGGGAGAAGCTCAGGCCTTTCAGAAATTCAATATCCTGCCGCAAGAGCGCGTAACTGGTCAAAACAAGGTCGGCCTCTCCGATCCCTGTGTGGCCCTCTTTCCGCCCCGACCCATGTGACACCAGTACTCTCAACGACGGGGCAAACTTTTCCGCCTCATCCATCCAGTTCTGGATCAAACTGGTAGGGCAGATAATGAGGCAGGGGTGCTCCATCCTACCTGCCTCCTTCTCAATCAGGAGATGAGCCAGCGTCTGGATCGTCTTGCCGAGTCCCATGTCATCGGCCAGGATCCCGTCAAACTCAGCCTCGCGCATGAATTGCAACCAGGACAGCCCCCATTGCTGGTATGACCGGAGTTTGGCTTTGAGCGATGCCGGTCCCGGCATGGCCGTGAGCTGATTGGCCCGGCCCAGTCGCTTGGTCAGTGATGCTAACGAGGCCGGCCTGTTCCAGGGCGATGCGGACCATTGTTCGATCTGCCCGATCTCGGCTGCCCGCCACTGGTCGATCCGCACCTTTTCAGCAGCTTTCCGTCCCTCTTTTCCCTCATCAGGCAGCTTTTCGAAGAGATCTACGAGATTTTCAATGATCACCAGCAGCCTATCCCCGGAGACCAGGACGAACCCATGGCTATAAGAAAGTCTATTTCTCAGTAGTGTATCACCCTGGCAACACAAGTTTGTCTCCTTCCATGCAGGCATTTAAGGATCTGATTGGCCGAAAGGATCGATTCTTCTGGTTTACATCGGATCAATTACGGGATGCCGCTATTCACATCGATAATCCAGCTATCCGTGCGTGGGCTCAGTGGTATCGCGAACTTTATTTCTGGTAGCGCGTGGAATGTGCGCTTTAACGGCACTCAAACATAGACATTATGAACTCACAGGAATACTTCCAGCCGGAGTTGGTCACAATTCCACTCCTCCCCCTCAACGCATTCCTTCAAGAAACCGTGGCGTTTATTTTCTCCACATGTACTCGTGTGGAAAAATTAACGCCACATTTGCATTTCCTTCGCGATCTTTGCGTGCTTCTGTTCAAACCTCTTTATCTTTTCCCCTCTCTCCCTCAAGCCTCCATTTTCTCCAGCCTGCCCTTCGTAGCCTTGGCGAAGGAGGGCGCAGCGGGTGGTGAATCTTGAAAATCGGCATCCGCATACCATCCCTGACCAAGCGCATAGCGGCGCGCACATCCTGGAAACGCATTGTGCGTAATCAAATGGGACTGAAAGCCCCCCGCGGCTGGGGCTGGCTGACCAATCCCCGCAAGGCCGCCTACAACCGGATCTACAACCGCACCACCATCGACCTGTTTCAACTCGGCCGGCATAGCCGCAAGTCCGGCTGCCTTGTCATGCTCGCCCTATTAGGCGTGCTCACCGCCCTGGCTGTCTCCGCTGCCGTCAGATAACCATCCCTCCGTTTCGTCCGTTCTGTCCGTTTCCCTTCGCCATCCCCTCCATCCGCCCGGCCTGAACTTGCCTGCCGCGAGCTTGTGAACTACCGAAGGGTGAGGAGTAATGGAATAACTTGTTTTCTTATGAAGGAATGTATATCGTGTATACACGATATACATCACTATACGAGAGAGGCGAGGAGGTGCTTTTCTTTCCTTTACCAGTTTGATTCAGAATACCTGAGGTTTCGGTTGCATGTCGGTGAAGAGTATGATAATTTGTGTTAACACAAATTATCATATTAATATAGATAACGGTTATGACAAAACTAACAGCCACACATAAGCAGGACCTTGCTCGACTGCTCGCTGCGCCTAGTCGGTATCGTGAGTTGAAGCCGATGTTGTTGGCGTATATGCCAAAGACGCCTTATAAGATCTTGGCCTCATTCGAGAAGGCGCTGAGACATGACCATCTTCTGTACCAGTCCGATTTATCGGACGGGATTGGTGCGGCGACTTCCCTGTATTCGTCTGTGGAACCTGATCGTTGGAATCCGTATCAAGTTTCCCGCGCTTTGCTCCCAACCGGGTATTTCTGCAACCTTACGTCAATTTACTACCACTCGCTGACAAATCAGGTGCCTTCAAGAATCTATGTTGGCGTCGAGACCGCGAGGGAGAAGGACCAACAGCGTGCCAAGGACGTGGTTCTGTCTGACCATGCCATTTTTAAGGCGTTTGTGCAGCCTCATCGGGTGAGCAAGCATGCCTTACGATTCCAGGACCATGAGATTACGATCACGGAGCGAATTGGCCGGGGATGTGTCGGTGTTGAGACTGTGTCCGAATCCAATCGCGTCTGCCCCAAGGGTACACGTGTCACGTCCTTGGAACGGGCAGTAATAGACGCTGTGGTTCATCCGCAATACAATGGTGGCCTTGGGACTGTCATTGAGGTGTTGCGAGTGGGGCTCTCGCGTGTAAACGAGCGCCGTTTTGTAGACTTGTACGATAAACTTGCCTTTGTCTATCCGTATTGGCAGGCAATCGGGTTTTTGTGTGATCGCTTGGGATATTCCGGTATAGCGGCGGCAATCACGCATGGATCCCGACCCAAGAACAAATTCTATCTGGATCACTTGGCTAAAACATCCTGGGAGTTTGACCTCAAATGGCAGCTCTATTACCCTAAGGGTGCCATATGAACATCGAAGACGTCATCGACGAGAGTGTGCTTGCTGTATTCAAGGATCCGATCCTTGCAAGGCGCCTGGTTCTGAAAGGTGGTAGCGCACTTCGTTTGCTCGATCATGAACGAAACAGGCTCTCGATCGATGCGGATTTTTCCGTGCAGGGCGCAATAACGGCCGAGGCTTCTTATTTTACAAGGATTGAGCGGGCTTTGACACGACGGTTCAAGCCCCTTGGATATGGAGTGTTGGATTTTCGGTATACCCCGAGGCCCAAACGGAGAAAACCGGAGTTGCCAGACTGGTGGAAGGGGTGGCTTTGCCAGTTTAAATTGCTTTCCCTGGAGTTTCTGGACCTGCCGCTGGAGGCGCAGAGGCGCCGTGCACTCATCCCGGAGGGCTCCAATTCCTGCATCATCGATATAGATATTAGCGAGTACGAGTATTGTGGGGCGGAACGGAAGAAGACCATTCGTGGCGTGGTTATTCATGGCTATACAAGAGAACTTCTATTGGATGCCATGGGGCGGGGGATCAACGACCTGGAGGCGAGTCTGGCGGCCATGACGACCAAGGCGCGCCCTGCTCGTGTCGTCATGGTAATCATCACCGACGGACAGGAGAATTCCAGCCACGAGTTCACCAAAGGTCAGATCGAGAAGATGATCAAGGCGAAGCAGGATAAATCCGACTGGCAGTTTGTCTTCCTCAGCGCCGACCTTGCCGCCATAGACGATGCCGTCAAGACTGGTGTCAAGATGTGTTGCTCCATGGCCTTCGACAAGGATGCCCATGGAACCTCAGCCGCCTTTTCGAGCGTCTCTGAGCGGATTTCCGACTACCGTGGCAAGCGAGCCCCGGCCGTTGCCTTCAACGAGGAAGACCGCGCCCAGCAGAAGAGTGAGAAGAAGCGGTGATTGGCTAAATCTACACCCTCTCCCTGGGAGGGGAGAGGGCTGGGGTGAGGGTTGCTTAATAACGGGCCCATAGATGAGTCTCAAGAACGTCTAAAGATAATGCATAACCCGTTTAGCATTGGTAATATCAAACTGGCGAGGCGGGCGCGTCAGGTGTCTTTGGCTCAGTCACTGGATCATCAGGGATCGGCTCAGAACCATCAGCGGGACTTGGTTGCTCCGCCTGTGGCAGAGGGTTTGTGATGACCTCTGGCGTCGGGATGACTGTCACCACCGGTTCAGCCGGCACCGGTGAGACCGGTTCTGGTTCCGGCATTACAGGTGTTGGTTCAGGCGCGGCGACTGGCTCAACGACAACGGCCACCTCCGGGGGTTGTGTCGGCTGTGGCTCCGGCTCAACTAGCGCCGGCGCCGGTTCTATCGGTGTTTCGGCGACGGGTTCGGTGATGACCGGCATCACCTCAACCGGTGCCGCTTCCGGCGTCACGACCGGCGATTCGGTGACCGGTGTCGCTCCCATCGGCTCAACAGGCACCACCACCGAAATGACCGGTTCGGTCACCACCGCCGGCTCAACGGGCGTCACGACCGGTTCCATCACCACCATCGGTTCGACGGGTGCCACCACTGGAATGGCCGACTCAGGCGCTGCTTCGACCGGCGGGAGGGAAGGCGACTCCACCACGACTGGATCGGCTACCACTACTGGCTCCGGTGTCGGCGTCGGGATCTCCTCCACGACCGGTGGCGGATCGTGAGGTGGTTCTACCGGTGTCAGCGTCTCTGCGGCCGGCTCAGGTTCGACCGGTGTCGGCAACGGTGGCGCAGCCTCAACCACCGGCTCAGGTGTCGGCGGCGTCACAATGACCGGCTCCGTGACGGGGACCGGGTCGGGCAGGGGACCCGCCGTCACCACCTGTGAACAGCGGCGGAAAGCTGGGTTAAACCGCGCGGCGTAAAACTGGGTGGCCCGATTATTCGGGTCACCCAGTTCGATTCATGGATCTGACTTCTCTTTCATACGATAACTTGAACCCTCAATGACGGCTGTTTCCGCGTGATGCAAGAGACGATCAAGAACGGCGGCGGTCAAGGTACTGTCGTTATTGAAAATGGCGGGCCAGTGCTTGAAGGCCTTATTCGTGGTCAACACGATAGGGCCGCGTTCATAGCGAGCGCTAATGACCTGGAAGAGTAGATCAGCGCCGAACTTATCAATGGGTAAATATCCAAGCTCGTCTAGGACAAGAAGGCGTGGGCTGAGATATTTTTTCAGTTCCTGTTTTAGGCGCTGGGCAGCCTGGGCGGCGGCAAGCGTATTAATCATATCCACAGCCGACGTGAAGAGCACGGAATGCCCTTCCATACAAGCGGCATAACCGATAGCACTTGCAAGATGGGTTTTGCCAACACCAACCGGACCGAGGAAGATCACATTGGCATTTTGTTCCATGAACTGTAGCCGACACAGGTTTTGGATCTGTGCTCGGTTGATGGATTTGGGCCAGCTCCAGTTGAAGCCGTCGAGTGTTTTGGCAACGGGGAAGTGAGCCGCTTGGATACGCCGGAGAATGCGGTTATCACGACGGCGCAAGTGCTCCCCTTCCATAAGGCGGGTCAGGTATTGGGCATGTGTCCATTGTTCACTCGCCGCTTGTTTGGCGACGGCTTCATGGTTTTCAAGGGGCCAGGTCAGCATCAGGTCTTTAAGGTAGCTGTTCAGTTCGTCAGTTTGTTTCATGTTCGTTCTCCGGGAAGTCAGGTTGTGTATACAGATTGATGTCGGGTTGAGGCAGGTCGAGCTCCAGCAGATCCTGTCGCCGGGTCAGGTGCAACGCTCCTGCGTCGGGCAATAGGCGTGCCTGCTGTTCCAACAAGTTGGCGATGTACTCGCACCTGTAAGCTTGGAACACGGTAGCATCCGCCAGTGCCCGTGCAACCTTCTCCTCGCCGTAGATTTCGCTCAGTGCCACGATTTTCTGCACATGATGGCGCGGATTGAGGTGACGCTGTTTCAACTGCTGATAGTACGCATCCGCCAGTGGCGAGAGCATAATGAACCGTTGCAGGAGTTTCTGGTCTTTAGCCCTAAGCCTTTGCTCCAATAATACCCGCACATGATCGGCGTTCTCAAAGTCCTGTCCCCTGTCATATGAGCGGACATGCTCGGCAACCAACTTGTCCTGGTGGAAAACCGATATTCGTTCAGGATAGGCTCGAAGGACAAGCCTGGCACTTGCATATTCCGCTGGTACCGAATAGCGGTTTCCATCGTAATGCACCCGGAACTTCCGGTTAGCGGAGATCGACCTGACCGCCCCGGCATCGTAATGCACTGTTGGCAACGACAACAGTACAGGTTTTTCCATAGCAAAGAGTTCATTCGGCTTCTTGCGTGTTTCGGCATGCATCCGGACGTTGGCGACTTCCTCCAACCAACACCGGGCGGCGGGATTAACAGAGGCGAACTGCGTCAGAGGCAGGCCGTTAAGGAAGTTTTTCTTCACATAGCCTACCGCATTTTCAACACGGCCTTTTTCATGGGGTGCATGCGGATTGCAGGCGCTGACTTTAAACCCATGAAACCGGGAAAAATCCAGGTAGCGGGGATTGTATACCGCCGGTTGCCCGCGGGGATGCGAAAGCACTGCACTTTTCAAGTTGTCCACCATCACGCGAGCCGGGCATCCACCAAAGTAATCGAAAGCGTTCGTGTGGCATGTCAGGAACTGCTCCACCGTTTCCCCAAGTGTAAACTCCACATAGAGCTTACGGCTGTAGCACAGCACCATTACGAAAAAACTCAGCCGCCTCCGTGTCGACCCCACGGCCACTGTGCCTGCATACCCCCAGTCCACCTGCGCGCATTCCCCTGGCTCGAAGTGCAATGTCAGAAAGGCTTCTTTCCGCCGGGGCCTGACCTTCCGGACATACTCGCATAAAATAGTTTCTCCTCCGGTATACCCTTGCTCCCGTAACCGGTAAAGCAGTTGCCGTACCGAAAAGGGATGCTGCTCCAGCCACCGCGCCACATCGCCTTTGAAAGGATCCAGCCTGCTTGCCCGTTGGGGAGACTTCTTCCGCTCGAACACCTCTCGTTGCGCCCATAAACTCACTGTCTTGATGTCGAGCCTCAGCTCACGCGCCACTTGGCCCATCGTCCAGTGCTCCACACTCAACCAATGCTTGATCTTCTGGAAGGTTGCATAATCCATCATGCTGCACCGCCTTTGGGGAGCAATACAGGCAACGACAACACCTGATAAATCGGACGTTCGTAGGCAATCAGATCCGCTCCCACCAGTTGCCTCCGTGCCGCTACCAAGTCCGCCATCCCTATCCCCAATAACTCCGCCGCCTTCTCGTCCGAATAATACGACAACCCTTCCGCATCACCCACTGTCACCAGCATCAGGTACAGTGCCAGCCCCCGGCAGTCACACCGCCGCACATGTTCCTGGCGTATCAACCGGTGATCCACCCAACTGAATTGCTTCGGTACCCGCCTTACCCGTTCTCTGCATAACACACGCTTCTCAACCATTATTCTCTCCTCGTTGGCTTCTCATTCCTGGCACTTCGCCAAGAATGCGCACCCCACGAGTCTGAATTTCCCTTATCGATTGAGCTATCTCATCTTGTAACGTAGCCCCCGTGAAGAATGAGATAACTCCCACAATCAGAGGATGTTGCATATGATCTACATCTTGTAACGCATCTCGCAACATCCCCTGCGAACACTCCGTCTTAACTTTTGTATCAGACTTAATATCAACGGGTTGTGCGAGTATCACATCTTGTAACGCAATCGCTGGCCTCTTGCGCCGCCTCCAGTAACCAGGGTTTTTCTTGCGCCATTCCTGCGTGCGCAGAACATTTTCAGGCCCGCAAAAATGGGTTTTGTTTTCTGGTTTCGCCAGCCACCGATGCTGACTATCTACTCGGCTCGCTTTTTGACAGGCCGGCTTAGAGCAGAATTTCTGCACTGCCCCTCGACGGGGGGTGGGAGTATATAAATCACCACAATGCTTACAGTTAGGACGTCGACATCGATTCATCAGGCTGATCTTTGCCGGCCAAATAAAATCAGGCAAGCATCTCTAATTCGCGCCATCAACAGCCAACTGACAACCAACACGACGAAGAAAACGGAAGAAGATGTTAAATTGATTAAGGGGGAAGAAAACCAACACGAAGAATATCCAGCTTCACGCCGCTGGTTTCAAACCAGTTTGATTTCGGTGGCCACACCACCACCGGCTCGACGGGCGCCACCACCGGAATGACCGGCACCGACACCACCACCGGCTTCACCGGCACCACAACCGGTTCCGCCCTCAACAACTCAGCAATCGGCAACTCAACAACTTCCTTTCCCCCCGCCACGCCCATCAACTTCAGGAGCGAGGCAGCCGACCAGGGGCTGATGGCGGTTACTGGGCAGGCGCCAGCCGCGCTGGCCGTGACGGTGGAATAGACGGAAGGGCAGCAGAGGAGACCCGCGACGCCGGATCGGGTCAAGGTGGTGATCCGGTCCTGGGCGAGCAGGGGATCAGCGGGGAGGGTCACCATCACGACATTGAATCCCGCCGCAGCCAACCCAGGTTCCTGGCAGGGGATCAGGGCAAGGGTCGAGGCAGGACTGGCGAGCGAGATAACCAGACCAATGACCCGCCCCGCCACCGGTGCCGTTACGGCCGTCTGCTCTTCGCCACCGGTAACAGGCCGCGGTTGGAACCGGGTGTTCCGGCCCGGCAGGTAGCCTAATTGCCGGGCGACCGAGCGAACGCGGTCCCGTGTTTCCGGGGTAATCCGGGC
>CAJBSZ010000074.1 GCA_903958395.1 uncultured bacterium
GCTGCTGCTGCTGGTGCTGGAGAGGAGCACTATCTGAACAAGGCGAAACCGACTGGTTTTTCTTACTGGGTTGAAAGCGAAGAGCATAGTATTCGTGAAGTGTGTGTATTTTTTCAGAGTGGAGTCCGTTTAGATTTCATGTGCGGGCATAGCGGGTCTATTTACCCAGAAGACAGGATCGTCGAGGGGGATTACGAATTTCGTAACGTCTGCGCGACAATAAAGAAGGGCGCAACTTTCGACGAAGGCATCGCAAAAAACACGGCTATGATTCCTGACATTCTCCAAGAGGTCAAAAATTCACCCTTGAAAACCGTCGCCTTGCTGGGAGGCACAATCAAGCCAAAGCTCGGAAATCTTGGCACCGTGGTTGAGGAGGACTTTACCGCAAGCCCGCACTTCACGAACATAACCTGGCGGGGAAATAAGTACGTTTTGGGACAAAATGCGGCGCGCATTATCGAAGCCCTCTACATCGCCCAAAAGCACTATGGTATCCCCGGCATGCACCAAAACGAGGTCTTTGGCCAGGTGTACGGGTCGAACAAGAAAGACTGGCCGTCAGGTAATACACGGATTCAGAACTTCTTCCGACAAAATGATGCAAAGCGTTTATGGGCTGATGGTTGCATCGGCCATGACGGTAAGGGTAATTTTCATCTGAACATAAAAATACACATCTAGACACACCAGCAACATCACTTGCAGCTCCTGGCCCTTGCGAAGGTTCTCGCGAAGGGCAAAGGTGACTGTGAGTACAGCACCGAGCCCGCATCCCGAAAGGGGGCGGGCTTTGTTTTTGCCCTGATCAGCACCGAAATTGGGAGAACGATCATGGCGCAGCAGACTCGACCGGAACAGCCGCAGTGCATGCAGGGACACAAAGCTGGCACCTCGCAAGCGCGTAAACGCGATTCTTACTTCAACGAACTCTTGGACTTGGCCGCAGATGGCGATGAGGCGGCAGTTCACGATCTCTGGCTTACGTATGGATACGACTATGCCAGGGAGGGGCGCGGCAATGACTGACCCCACGAACGAATTATTGGCAGCCCTTGTGACCGCGCCGATCGAGCGGAAGCGTGAGGCGCTGAAGGTTCTCAGGGGCGAAAAAGACAACACCGATGCCGAGACTCTTCGGCGTTGCTCAGGGCAGACCGGCCCTCTACTCCTCGGCATGGGTGAAGCCGCCAAATTACTGGGCGTCTCCAGGGCGACCCTGTGGCGAATCCTACAGGCTGGGACAATCAAGAAGGTTGAATTATTCCATGGGTCATTCCGTATCCGCCGCGAGGATTTGGAGCGATTGGCGGAGGGAAAGTTTGGGACGGTTGCCGCCAACGGGAAGGATGCGAGCCTGGCTGTAAGCAGTCGGCTTCAGAAGATGCTGGCTGCGGGGGCGCGAAGGCGGGATCCACGATTCAAGGAACTGATGGCACTGGCGGATGGCGGTGATGAGGGCGCGGCGGCTGACCTGTTCAAGGAATTCGGGTTCGAGTATGGGGCGGGAAAATTTACCGAGAAACAGACCCGTCGGACGGATAGGACGCTCGCGACGAATGGCGCGGAGGGCGGCGCATGAATCTATTGCCCTATCAAGTGGATTCCTTCAATCGGTTGGTGGCTGCTGTCCGAACCTATGGGGTCGGGCAGGATTCCAGCGAGACCGGCGTCGGAAAGACTCATGTGGGTTGCGCGACCTGCAAAGAACTCGGGCTGAGACCGGCGGTCGTCTGCCCCAAGAATCTGATCCCCGTGTGGCGACGAACATGTCAGGCCTGGGGGCTTCCGGAACCTGTGTTCATTTTGAATTATGAGCAGATCCGGACGGGGAAAACATCATTCCTATCGTGGGAACAATCGCGCCGTGCCAGGCTCGCCAGTTGGAAGGTTCCCACTGGAACGCTCCTGATCTTCGATGAGGTCCACCGGTGCGCAGGGCAGAACTCCCTCAATTCCAAAATGCTGGCTGCGGTGCGCCGGTATGGCATCCCGACCCTGTGCCTGTCAGCCACGGCGGCGGAATCACCCCTGAAATTGAAAGCGCTGGGGTATGTGCTGCGCCTGCATGACGGCGGGGAGTCGTTCTGGAAGTTCTGTACCACCCATGGGTGTATCAAGAATTACTGGGGTGGGGTCGAGTTCCCGAAAGGCACGGCGCGTCCTGGTAGTCGTCTGGCGGCCCAGATCGAGCGGGCCCGGCAGGGTCTCGCGAAACTGCATGAAAGCATCTTTCAGGGGATTTCCGGGAACCCGCCCAAGGGGGCTCGGGTCAGGATCGCTGACCTGGGTGATGCGTTCCCGGAGACGTTGATCACGGCGGAAGCGTATGACTTTGGGGATCTCTCAGTCGCATACCAGAATTTTGAACAGAAGGACGCCAAGGACGCAAAGCCAAGCGAGGGAGAAGATTCGCCGCTTGTGGCGATGCTGCGGGCCCGGCAGGCGGCGGAACTGCTGAAGGCGCCGGGGTTGGCCGAAATGGCGGCGGATGCCGTCGAGGAAGGCCAGTCGGTTGTGATCTTCGTGAATTTCAGGGCAACCCTTGCGGCGTTGCGCGGGTTGATCCCTGAACTATCTGTGATTGAAGGTGACACCCCCATGGATGAGCGGGCCGCTGTCCTGCGCCGGTTTGGGGCTGATGAGGTCCGGATTGTTGCGGTGAATCTGGCAACGGCCGGCGAAGGGCTGGATGGATTGCAGGACTTACGCGGTGAATTTCCCCGGCTGACATTGATTTCCCCTGGTTTCAGCGCCGTGCAAATCAAGCAGGCCTTGGGACGCGTCCACCGCGCCAATGCAAAAACAAAAAGCATCCAGCGGATCGTGTTTGCGGCCGGGACGGTCGAGGAACAGGCCTGTGAAGCAGTGCGGGCCAAGTTGGCGAATATGGCGATCCTCAATGATGGGGATTTGGGTGAGGGAATCGCCGCACGTAGCAACCCTTCGACAGAACTCAGGGCAAGCCCTCACCCCAGCCCTCTCCCCTCCCAGGGAGAGGGAGAAGAATTTCAGAAGCCCGGCAAGTGTCCGGCGGACTGAGTAACAAAGCGAAGTAAAAGATCGGAGAAGTACGATGAAACAGACAGGAATTACAGCCAGCGGACTGAAATACGCCGAGATTTGTCCGGGGTTCAGCAATGACAGTGATGGCGACACCGTGGCGGCGGATGAAGGCAAGTTGCTTCACAAGGCCTGCGAGACGGGCGACCTGACCGGGTTGACCGATGAGCAGAAGGAACAGGTAGAGAAATGCCTGGGCTTTATCGCTCCGATGGTGGCGGGCGCGGATCGTGACCTGCGTGAGCAGGAAATGAGGGTGCCTATCATCAACCGGCGAGGGATCGTGGACCGGCTGATCATCAAGAACCGAACGGCCTATGCCATTGACTGGAAATTCGGACGGAATCCCGTGGATGACGCCGAAATCAACAATCAGGGGCAGGCCTATGCCCTGGCACTCCTGAAGGGAATGCCGGACATCGAGCGTGTGGTCGTGCTGTTCGTCTCGCCCCGGTGCAATGACATCAGCAAGGGTGAATTCACTCAGGCGGATGTTCCCCGGCTTGAGACACGGATCATGACGATCCTGGCCCGGCGTGCGGCGGTATTCGAGGAGGCTCGCGAGGATCTCCTGAATCCGACGGATGAAATCTGCCGGTACTGCGGGAACCGCGGCACCTGCCCGGCTCTCTACAGTAAGGCCCTGGTCGTGGCGCAAAACTACGCCGACACGCAACTGGACATACCCCCGAAGTTCCATCCCTCCACCTGGACAACTCCCGAAGAACATTCCATCGGGCGGCGACTGGCGCTGGTGTTGGAGAAATGGGTGGAGAGCGTCAAGAGCCACAACCTTCAATTCGTGATGGATGCCGGCCAGACCATCCCTGGCTTTGAAATGAAAACCAAGTCGGGCAAGCGGGAGATCCGGGACACGTTGGCGGCCTATGCCGCCCTGAAGGATGACCTGACGGTCGAGGAGTTCCTGGCTGCCTGCGGGCCGGTGAGCATGACGAAGTTGGAGGAAGCGGTAGCAGCCCGTGCGAAGCGCGGGGAGAAATCCAAAAGAAAGGAGGCACTGTATGAGCGGTTAACGGACATGGGAATCCTGGAAACAGGACGTGATGTGTACTACCTCGCGCGGGTGCGCGGGTGAGTCAGTGGTCAGTAAACAGTGAACGGTTGGCAGTTAAGAAACAGAAACTCGCGAAAAACGCGAATTGGAGAAAAGACAATGAAGTTAAGTTTTGCAGACAAAGTGAAAACGGCGGAGACGCCGGTTGAGGCGGTTGCGGTGATGAAGCCCGAAACAACGGCCCATTCGACAGGCTCAGGGCAGGCGGTCGCGGTGCGGGGGCAGTATGACGATCTCCAGGGGGAGATTGGCGGGGATGATCTGATTCTTCCCCGGATCAACCTGACCCAGAAGGTCGGGGACTTGGGTGACCAGTTCGGGCCAGGTGTCATCGCCTTCCAGAAGGAGATGGTTCTCTGGAAAGAAGGCCAGGCCCCGCTGAACCTTGTGATCCTGCATGCGCAGAAGCGCTACCAGGAAAGCACGGAGTTCGGGTCGGATGAAATGGGCCAGGTGGTGGACACCCTGGAGGAGGTCAAATCCCAGGGCGGCTGGATCGAATGGCGGGATGGCGAAGACGGCAAGCGGCAAGCGCCGCCGTGGGCGCCGCGGCTGGATGTGGTGTGTGTGGTGGAGGCCCCTGAAGGGGCGGACACCTCGCTGTTCCCATTCCAGTTCAACGGCAAGGCGTATGCCACCGCCGTATGGACGCTGAGCAAGTCGGCGTTTACGAGCGCGGGGCGTGCGGTGCTGACGGCACGGGCGACATTCCTCCGGGATGGTTATCGGACCGGTCTCTGGCAGGTCACGGCCGGAAAGCGGCAGGGGCCGAAGGGCATCTACTTCGTTCCGTGTTTCCGCGCCAATGGGAAAACCCCGGAAGCGTTCCGGGAATTCCTTAGCGGAGTTTACGCAGGGTAAATCAGCAGACAGTAGGCAGTGAAGGCGGAAGCCGGGGTGCACACCGGCCGACGCCGTCACGGGCCGAATTAGGCGGTGACATTATGACGGTCGGGATTGATTTTGAAACATATTGGGCGAAGGACTATGGGGTCACGGATGCGGGGCCTTGGGCTTATGTCGAGGATCCCCGGTTCGAGTGCTACCAGGTTGCGATTTATGGCGTGGATCGGAATGGGCAGGCCACTGAATGGGTCGGCGAACCGAAAGATGCACCATGGGAACGGATTGAGGGGTGTGTCTGGGTGTCCCACAACATGACGTTTGACGCGGTTGTCTGGGCAAAGGTGGCGGAGAAGGTCGGCGTAAGCGCGCCGGATTTCCCGCATTGGTACTGCACGGCAAACCTATCCGTGTATCTGCAAGCGCCGCGTAATCTCGCGGGCGCGGCTAAGGTGTTTCTCGGGACGGACCTTTCCAAAGAGTACCGAATGATGATGAAGGGCAAACATGCCCATGAATTGATGGCGTATGACCTTGAGGTCGTACGCAAGGCCGGCCTCGCGGATGCCAAGGCAAGTTTTGATATTTGGAATCAGGAGAGTCGCAAGTGGCCGCTCAGCGAGCGGAACCTTGCGCTGATGACATTTCAGGCCGCCAATCGTGGCGTGCATGTGGATTGGGAGATGGTTGACCGGTCGGTTGATAGCCTCAAGCGGTTAAATTGGGAGGCGGAACAGAAAATCCCCTGGGTGGAGGAAGGGAAAACGGCACTCTCCCCCATTGCCGTCCGGGAACAGTGCCGGCAGTTGGGAATCCCGGCACCGGCTTCCCTGGCAAAGGATTCCGAGGAGTGTGTCGAGTGGGAAGACCAGTATGGGGAGAAATACCCGTTTGTCGCCGCTGTGCGCGTCTGGCGCCGGACCAATATCCTCATCAAGAAACTGGAACTGATCCGGGCCATGCGACGCCCGGATGGAACCATCCCGGCAATCCTCCGATATTGCGGCGCCCCTCACACGGGCCGGTGGTCGGGCGACTTGGTGAATCTCCAGAACCTACCGCGTGAGGAAATGTTCGGGGTGTCGCTCCGGAATTGCATCGTGGCGAAACCGGGTCATGTGTTTGTGATTGCGGACCTGGCCCAGATCGAGCCGCGAATTCTGGCTTATCTATGCGGGAACAAGAATCTCTTGGCCGACCTTGGGAACGGAATGCCGCTTTATGAGGCGCACGCAAGGGAGACGATGGGATGGTCTGGTGGCGCGTTGAAGAAGGAGGACCCAAAGCTGTATGCCCTGGCGAAAGCCCGGGTACTGGGACTTGGGTATGGGTGTTCGGCGGCACGCTTTGCGAAGGTGGCCAAGAATCTGGCTGGTCTGGATCTCTCGCCGGAGGAATGCCGACTGACCGTGAAGGATTTTCGGAAACGGAACCCACGCATCACGGGATTATGGCGGCGGTTCGATCAGGCAATAGCCGAAGCCGCCCGGACGGACAAGCACTTCGAAATGGAACTGCCGTCGGGTCGGACGGTCCATTACTTCGATGTGGGTTACGACTCAGTGGGGCGGAATTACTCCGCCTGTACTGAACAAGGCGGAACCCGCGAAGGCATCTACGGCGCGAAACTGGTCGAGAATCTTGTCCAAGGGACGGCCCGCGAAGTATTCGCGGACATCCTGCTGCGGCTTCGCGCCGCGGGTATCGAGATCGTATTCCATGTCCATGACGAAGTCATCTGCCATGCGCCAGTGGAGCGGGCGGAAGATGTCCGGCAAGAAATTGAGCGCATCATGGAAACACCGCCGGCCTGGATGACTGGGCTGCCGCTGGCAGTCGAGAGCTCCATTGCCCGCCGCTACCAGAAGTAGGCACTTATCGAGAGGAGAGACATGAAACTTTATGCCATCGACAATTTGGTGAGTCAGACAGCCCGCACGGCGGAGCCGTGGGCGTTTGACAACCGGGCAATCTTGTCGTTTACCGACAAAGAAGCCTTCATGGAATACCGGAAGAAGCCGGGGACGAAGCATCTCCACTACTCGACCTTCGAGGGGCTGGACCCGCTTTTGCGGGTTACCGATAACAACAAGGCGGTGGTCATGCACGGCGTGGTGGCGGATTACGACGCCACGATCACGGACGCGGAGCGGGCGGCGGTATTGGATCGGGTGAAAGTGGAGTTCCGCCCTATGTGGGTCAGCCGGACCTTTTCCGGCGGCGCCCGGCTTGTGTGGGCATTCGAGGAACCGGTGTGTGTGCCTTCCAACGAGGCGGCCAAGTCGTTCCTGAAGATGTTCAGGAAGAAAATGAAGATTTCCTCGGTATTCCCCGGTCTGGATGAAGAGGCGCTCATCAATCCCGCCACCTATTACGAGGCCGGAACCGACTGGAAACGGGTCAGCGAGGATGTTGTCCCGAAAAACCTGGTCTGGCAATGGATGGCCCAGAGCGGCGAAAGTCTGCGCTGGGACAAGCAGCACCAGGCGATTCCGGTGGCCAAGGTATTGGAGGAGGTCAATCGGCAGTATCCTGGCCGTTGGCAGGGGCCGTTCGAGGTCGGTGCGCGCGGAATCCGGTTCTGGGATCCCATGGCGGACAACGAGTCCGCCGCGGTGGTCCGCGAGAGCGGGATGCAGTGTTTCACGGGGTCTTCCCCATTTGTGCCGTGGGGGGCAATTCTCGGGAGCAAGTTCGTCCAGGAATATGAAGCCGACCGGCTCGGGTATGTCATCGCGACACTGTGGTTTGACGGCCGTGAATACTGGCGGCAAGGTGAAGACCAACGGTTCCATTCACTCGGGCGTGAGGATATGCGGTTGTGGCTCAAGTCGAAGCACGGCCTGAACGCCACGGTTCCCAAAGGTGAAAACTGCTCTGAAGTGGACCATGCCCTGCGCATGGTGCAGGAAACCAAGCGCGTGGTATGCGCGGCGCCGGTGGTACTGAAACCCGCAGGACTGATCCGGGTGGGTGGCCAGTCGGTCCTGAATGTGAGCACCGTGCGGGTGATCGAGCCGGCACCCGGGCCGGTCGACTGGGGTGAAGGGTTTCCCTGGCTTTCGGAATTCATGGACGGATTTTTCGATCCACTTGAGCAACTCCCCTTCTTTCTTGCCTGGCTCAAGCGGTTTTACGAGACGGGCTGGCGTCGAGCGCTTCTGCCCGGACAGGCGGCATTCCTTTGTGGAGAGAAAGACCAGGGAAAGA
>CAJBSZ010000075.1 GCA_903958395.1 uncultured bacterium
CGACACGATGCCCTCGACGGCGAATGGATCGCGCCCGGGATCGCCGCCCGTCGAAAAGGGCTTGTACTTGGAGCCGAGAAATCCGGATTCCGAAAAACGCCCCTGGGGGGAAGTCACCGTGATATAGGGAGGAAGCATTCCCTTATACCCGCCGTTGTAGCCCTTGAAATAGGAGACGATGGCCCCGATGCCGGGACACACCAGACCGTTGTCGGGTTTCCGTCCGGCCTGAACCAGGTAGGCGGCGGTCTCATGCCCGTTGTTTCCATGCGTCATCCCGCGAAGGAGCGTATATTTGTCCGCCATTTTCGCCAGGAGCGGAAGCATCTGGCAGATTTCAATGCCCGCCACATTCGTGGCGAGGGCCTTGGTATAGGGTCCGCAGTAATCACGCCCGGCGCCCGGCTTGGGATCAAAGGTATCCAGATGCGATGGCCCGCCCCACAGCCAGATCTGGATCACCGACTTGGCTTTTTTGCAAGTCCCTGGCTTAAGAACCGTCGGCATCGACAGCCCTTCACTCTGAAGCAGTTGCCCGCGCGCCATGAATAAACCCGCCAGTCCCAAAGTTCCCGCCCGCAGGAAGGTCCGCCGTGACAGGGTGCCATCAAGGTGTGATAAAGATGTTCTCATGATGTTGTCCTCAATGCTTCATGATAAATTCCGTCGAATTGATCAGGGCCCAGGCCAGGTCACAGACGGACTCCGCCGGCTTCCGCTTGACCGAGGCCAGGTAGATCCCCGCCTTCTGCCGTTCCGGCTCAGTCGGGAACCGGGACAGAATTCTCAGATACAACTCATTCACCAGCTCGGGATCACTGACAGGACTCAGCACTTCAAAGGGCTTTTTCAATCCCCCCACCACGCCGCTCGGCTGGGTGGACTTCCCTTTTCCGTTCCCCTTTCCTTGGGCGCCCGCATTCATTGCCTTGCCTCCCCCGCCCCCGGGAGTCTTGAATCCCTTCGCCAGTTTCATCAATACTGAACTGCGTTCAATCTTCTTCTGGATCTGACTTGAATTCAGCATGCACTGGGCCTGGAACATCGAGGGAACGGCGGCTCGCTCCGACTCGAACGAAGTGTTCCGGGCGGGGCGTCCGAACAACTCCAGAAACGGCAACTCGATGCTGCCGTCCGCAAGGCTGATGGCGCGCTGGTCATCGGGGAGAAAGGTGAAAGGCTCCGGAATGCTGCTCGTGTATTTTTCCCCCGTTCCCGTGATCTGGTTGATGGCATCCAACAAGGGCTCGGCATCAAGCCGCCGAAGCCGGTAATGGGAAAATCCGGTTTCATCCCTGGCATTCCCGGTGTTCGGAACAGAGGAGCGCTGATAGGTACTGGAATTCAGGATGAGACGATAGACAGACTTAAGATCATATTTGTGGCTGATCAGTTCCCTTTCCAGAAGCGTGAGCAATTCCGGACTCCACGCCGGATTGGACGGACGCATATCATCCGGCTCATGAATCACCCCGCGCCCCAGCAGCCAGAACCAGATCCGGTTGACGATGCCCTTCGCAAACCACGGATTGTCCGGCGCCGTCAACCACTTGGCGAAAGCCACTCGCGGATCCTGATCGGCGGGAAGGTAATACACCCGACCATCAGGAGTCCTGGGGACCACAACCTTTCCTGTAACGGAGTTGGTGAGCCGTCCCGCCGGATTGAAAAAAACGATCTCCTCTTTCCATTCTTCCGTCCCCTTGTAGCCGATCTTGGAAAAAAAGGCTGAAAATTCCTGAATCTGGTCCTCCGATAAATCCGCATTCCCGAGGCGGATTCCCATGAAGACCAGCGCCACGGTTTCCGCAATCTGACGAGGGGACCGATCCTGGAAAGGCCGGTAGAAATTCGAGGGCGGGGCGCGGAAATTACTGCCGGAGGCGGTGAGCAACTCCCTCACAAACTGATCGTAGGGCTTGTTCTGCCGGAGACTCTCCCGAATCCAGCGATCATAGGCCTGGACGGCATTGGGCCACAGGTTGCTGGGAAACTCCGCCTTGATCCGCAACAGATCCCCCCACTTGAGCCCCCAGTACTCGGCAAACTCGGGACGCTGAAGCAGAGCGTCAATGAGCGTCGCGCGCTTGCCGGGCGCCGGATCGGACAGGAACACCCGCACCTCGGCGGAAGTGGGAAGGGTTCCGATGACATCCAGGAAGACACGCCGTATAAAAACAGCATCCGAACAAGGCTCGGAGGGCGTGATCCCCTTCGCCTGCAGAACGGCCATCACGGGCTCATCTATCGGGTTGGCGGAACTGTTCAGGCTCGCGCCCACAACGAGCCCCACCCCCATCACCCAGTGTTTTACCCTTCGCACCATCCGGAATCCCTTTCCTGTGACGCCTTGACTATACAATACAACGATTCGGACGGCAGTTTTATTGTGACAGATGGATCATTAATCCGCTGATTATCTCCTCCAGAAAACCCTTCCAGGGTACGCTGCGCGCCCCTGCTGCGGAACGTTGGCCAGAAAGAATGGCTGCCCTGTTCACATCCCATCGATCAACATCCCATCGATCATTGCGCCTGGCCGCAGGTTGTGGTAGATTTCAACGTTTTTTGACAGAAAGAGCAGGAATTCATGAGTGTTCGTGTCCGTTTTGCACCCAGCCCCACGGGGCAGGTTCATATTGGTAATATTCGCGCCGCCATCTTCAACTGGCTGTTCGCCCGTCATAACGGTGGACAATTTTTACTGCGTATCGAGGACACGGATCGCGAACGCTCCACCCCCGAGGCGGTCCAGACCATCCTCGGCGCCATGGAATGGCTCGGCCTGAACTTCGACGAAGCCCCGCTCTACCAGTCCACTCAACACGGTCGGCATCGCGAGGCCGCCGAGAAGTTGCTGGCCGCCGGGCGCGCCTACAAAGAGGACAAGGGCGGCACCGGGCAGGGCGAATGCATCATCTTCCGGATGCCGGGTACCGATATGGGGTTCCATGACGAAATCAAGGGCGACCTGCTCAAAAAGGCCGAGGACATGAAGGATTTCGTCATCGTCCGGTCCGACGGCTCGCCGGTCTTTCATCTGGCCAACGTGGTGGACGACATCACCCAGGGCATCACCCACATCATCCGCGGCGATGACCATGTCGAGAACACCTTCCGCCATGTCGCGCTCTACCAGGCGCTTGGCGCCCCCGTCCCCCGCTACGCCCACCTCCCGATGATCGTGAATGCCCAGGGCAAACCCTATTCCAAACGGGATGGCGCCGCTTATGTCGGGCAGTTCCGAGACATGGGCTACTCGGCCGATGCCCTGTTCAATTACCTCACCCTCCTCGGTTGGTCTCCCGGCGAGGATCGTGAAAAAATGACCCGCGACGAAATCATCGCCGCCTTCACCCTCGACCGCGTGAAAAGCAGCCCCGCCCAGATGGATATCCGGAAACTGACCCATATGAACGGACTCTATCTGGCCGACCTCCCCCTGGAGATCTTCGCCACGGGCGTGCGACGCCATCTCATCAAACTGGACTGGGGCCAAGCCCTTGACGAGCCCCTCTTCCTGAAGGTCTGCCGCCTGATGCAGTCCCGCACCCCGCTCTTCGTACAGTCGGAAAGCTGGAAGTATTTCTTCGTGGATCCCCTCGAATACGACGAAAAAGCCGTCCACAAAACCCTCCGCAAGGAAGGCGTCAAAGCCGCCCTGGAGACCCTCCGGGATCATCTGGCCGCATGCGACTTCACGGAGGCCGGTATTCAGCAGGCGATCCGCAGTTCCGAGGCGGCGCTCGGTTCCGGGGAAGGCAAACTCAACCAGACCATACGGATCGCCGTCACCGGCGTCACCACCGGCGCCGGCATTTATGAAACCCTCTGCGTACTGGGCCGGGAGCGATCCCTGGCCCGTTTCAACCACACCCTGACGACCCAATTGGGAGCCCCCCATGAGCACACCTGAACCCATAGCAGCACCCTCCGATTTCGTCCGCGACATCATCACCGCGGATCTGGCCTCTGGAAAACATGCCCGCATCGTTACCCGGTTCCCGCCGGAACCCAACGGCTACCTTCATATCGGCCATGCCAAGGCCATCTGCATCGACTTCGGAACGGCGCAGGAATTTGGCGGAGAATGCCACCTGCGGATGGACGATACCAATCCCTCCAAGGAAACCATGGAGTATGTGGAAAGCATCAAGCAGGATGTCCGCTGGCTCGGCTTCGACTGGGGCGAGCACTTTTATTTTTCCGCCGACTACTTCGAGACCATGGTGGAATGCGCCCGCACCCTGATCAAAAACGGAAAGGCCTATGTCTGCGAGCTGACCCTGGACCAATGGAAGGACTACCGTGGCATTCCCACCCAGCCCGGCAAGGACAGTCCCTCCCGGAACCGGCCCGTGGCCGAAAGCCTCGACCTCTTCGCCCGGATGCGGGCGGGCGAATTCCCCGATGGCACCCTGTGCGTACGCGCCAAAATCGACATGGCCTCGCCCAACCTGCATCTGCGGGATCCCGTGATTTACCGGATCATGCGCGCCCACCATTACCGGGCCGGCGACAAGTGGTGCATCTATCCCACCTACGATTTCGCGCACCCCATCGAGGATGCCCTGGAAAAAATCACCCACTCGCTCTGCACCCTGGAGTTCGAGGTGCACCGGCCGCTCTATGACTGGTTTATCGAGGCCCTCGGGTTCGAGGCCAAGCCACGCCAGATCGAGTTCTCCCGCCTGAACGTCACCTATACGGTCATGAGCAAGCGGAAACTCCTGGAACTCGTCCGCGACGGTCATGTCAAGGGCTGGGACGATCCCCGGATGCCGACGATTGCCGGCCTGCGGCGGCGCGGCTTCACTCCCGAATCGATCCGGAACTTCTGCAAGCGGGTCGGCGTGACCAAGTTTGATGGCTTCACCGACATTGCCCTGCTGGAGCATTGTCTGCGCGAGGAATTGAACAAGACCGCGCCCCGCGCCATGGCCGTGCTCGACCCCGTCAAGGTGATCATCGAAAACTTTCCCGCCGGCCAGGTGGAATGGGTCGACGCCATCAATAATCCCGAGGATCCCGCCGCCGGATCCCGCTCCATCCCCTTCTCCCGCGAGCTTTACATCGAGCGGGACGATTTTCGGGAGGATGCCCCGAAGAAGTACTTCCGCCTGGCACCGGGCAAGGAAGTCCGCCTGCGCTACGGCTATTTCATCACCTGCACCGGATTCACAAAGGACCCCGCCACTGGCGACATCACCGAAATCCGGTGCACCTACGACCCGGCCACCCGCGGCGGAAACGCACCGGACGGACGCAAGGTCAAGGGAACGATCCACTGGGTGGCGGCCTCGCATGCCGTCCCGACGGAAATCCGGCTTTATGACCGCCTGTTCAAGGTCGAGCATCCGGAGGATGTCGCCGAGGGCGTAGATTTCAAGGCCAACTTGAATACCGACTCCCTGAAGGTGGCCCGGGCCATGATGGAACCCTCGCCCGCAAAGGCCCCGCCCGGAACACGCTTCCAGTTTGAGCGCAAGGGTTACTTCATTGCCGACAGCCAGGATCACTCGGAAAGTGCTCCTGTCTTCAACCAAATTGTCCCACTGAAAGATTCGTGGGTGAAATCCGAAGGGATGTGACAACCGCCATGCTGCACAAGCTGTACGGAAAAACCGGGATCAACGCCTCGGCCATCGGCTTTGGGGCCATGCGTTTTTTGGATCAGGACAACACCGAGCAATGCGCCTCACTGGTGAAATACGCCTATGACAAGGGCATCACCTATTTCGACACCGCCCCGGGCTACGGCAAGTCGGAGGAACTGCTGGGCGTTGCCTTTAAAACCATGCTGAAGGAGCGCGCCCAACGCCCCTTCACCGTCTCCAGCAAAACCTTCGGTAGCGATCCCTCCTCCGTCCGGCGCGACCTGGAGACCTCCCTCACCCGCATGGGGTTGGAGTATCTGGATTTTTACCACATGTGGTGCATTCTCACGCCCGAGGCGTATGCCGAACGCAAACGCAACGGCGCCCTGAAGGAATTCGAGAAGCTCAAGGACGAGGGATTGATCCGGCACATCTGCGTATCCTCCCACATGACCGGCGGCGATATTGGAACCCTGCTTGAGGATTACCCGTTCGAGGGGGTGCTGCTGGGCTATTCGGCCATGAACTTCGCCTACCGGGAAGCCGCCCTGGATGCCGCCGCCAAAGCCGGGCTCGGCGTTGTGGCCATGAATCCACTCGGGGGCGGCCTGATTCCACGCGAGCCGGAGCGGTTCGATTTTGTGCGAACTCGTCCGGACGAAACCGTGGTGGAAGGGGCACTACGCTTCATTCTCAATGACCCGCGCATCACCGTCGCCCTCGTGGGATTCAGCGATACCCATCAGGTGGATGAGGCCGTGCGCGCCGCCGAGGGGTTTCAACCCCTCTCGAAGGAACAAACCGGAAAAATCCGATCCGGCCTCCAAGCGGCCTTCAACGAACTCTGCACCGGCTGCCAATACTGTGACCAGTGCCCCCAGGGCATTCCTATTCCCCGCTACCTGGACGCCTACAACCACCTGCTGCTGGGAGACGGCCCGCAGGGCATGATCAACCGCCTGAAGTGGCATTGGGGGATTTCACTGGAAGACAACACGCTGGATCGGTGCAACCGGTGCGGCCTGTGTGAAACGGCCTGCACCCAGAAACTCCCTATCCCCGATCGTCTCGCTACCATTCGCGACGAAATCGCGAAAGCCCGGCTTGCTGCAAAGCAGTAACGCTCTATCAACCTGTGTAAAGATTCACCACCCGCTTCGCTGGAGAAAACGGAGGGGACGGGGAAGAAGAAAATGTTGCGGCATTTTGATGCGGCGAATACACCGCA
>CAJBSZ010000076.1 GCA_903958395.1 uncultured bacterium
AGCCGGGCGTTCCGGCCATACTCGGAACTGATGATCCGCAGAATGTCCGCCAGCGCCAGTGCCGCAGGATCGCCGCCGATAAACACCTCGCCCAGCGCCTGAGGATGAACCGCCGCCAAAATAAAAATCTCGGTCAGATCATCCACATGAATCAGGTGATACAACTGACCCCGGGCACTGCCGAGCACCGGAATCAACGGCCACGTGGCCATCTTGAAAATTTTAAGAAGCCGCTTGTCGCCGGGTCCGTAGATCGCCGCAGGCCGGATCACTGTAAAAGGCAGGCCGTGCTTCGGGGCAAAGTCACGGATCCACAGCTCCGCCTCCAGCTTGGTCTGCTGATAGACATCACCCGGACTGAACGGATACTCCTCATTGGCAGGCGGATTTTCAATATGGCCGTGAACCCCCACGGTCGACACATGCACAAATCGCTTAAAGTTTGGATTCTTGAGTGCCGCCTGCGCCAGCAGCTGGGTGCTTTCAACATGGACTTTACGATACGTCTCATCCGTTATCCCCGCCTCGCGGTAGGCCGCCGCCACATGGAAGATGATCTCCACCCCCGCCACAGCCCGCTCAACAGTCGTCGGGTCATAGACATTCCCCTCGATCCATTCAATCGGAAGCCCTTCCAGCCCGTCACGCTTGGACGAAGCCCTGGCAATCGCCCGAACCCGCGCCCCCCGTTCGCACAGTTTTCGCGTTAAAACCGCCCCCGTAAACCCGGTCGCCCCGGTCACCAGGACCAGCGTTCCTTTTGGAAATGGTATTGCTTCAGTCATACATGCCCCGATCACTGAGTCTCGGCATCGATGAGTTCGTAGGAGGAAGAGCCTCGGCAGGGACTGTGTAAGGGTGACGGCGGCGGCTTCTTCTTTTTATCCGTTTTCATTGGCGGCATTTTAATCATTCGTTATTCATTCGCGTTCAATAACTTATCCGTTCACACGCATATCGCGCGCAACAACTTACTCAATCCTTACTCAATCTCACTCATTCGCACGCATAAAAACGCATATCCGCAGTCATTCGTAGTCCATTTTAGCCCATTCGTAGTCCATTTTAGTTCATTCGTAGTCATTGCGGGAGGCTCCAGATGCTGCCAGGGCCAAGCCCCTCCACCTTTATGCGTCCTTCTCGACGAAGACGTTGCAGGAGATTTTGGATTTTTTTCTGCTTTTGTTCAACAGTCAGGAGATCAGAAAACTTGTCTTCAAGAAGACGGTTGAATTTGGCCCTCTTGGCCACCCCGAATTTCCTTAAGTACTTAACGATCAAGTCACAATAGTAAGCGTCATCAAAGGCCTTGTGGTGCAGGTATTCAGCCTCGGTTTCCGTGGCGGCGGCAATATGCGAGGCAACATGTACATGCGGGCGGCAACCCTCAACCAAACCCTGGCGCTCGATAACCAGAATGCGTTCACATCGGGCATAATCCTGGTGGGCGATGCAGTTATGGAGCGCTTCGAGCACGATGCGCTGGTCGTACTTGGAGACGTCCACCGGAATGAGTTGGTTCGCCGGAAGGAACGTGAGCCGCAGGTTCCGAATGCGTTGGAAAAGGAGCGACGTAGTGAGGAGAAACGGCGGGTGGAAATGTTCATAGGCCCGTTCGGGCCCTTCCAGCTTCCAACTCATCTCCGCCACATACGGTGAAAGGAAGACCGTGGATTGGGGACGGCCTAGAAGCAGAAGGGTGGCGCGGGTGATTTTTCCTTTGTTGATCAACCTCGCTTTATCCAAAAAGGTGCCGTCGTCCCATGAGTGGACGGTGGTGGCCGGGATACGGTCGCCATGCTTCTGGATGAAAACGTCGCGGGCCTTGGCAAGGGCATCTGGGTCAAGGTCTGCTATCGTGGCGTCCTTGCAGACGATGGCGGACCAATCATCGGCGAGGGACTGAGAACGGATTTCGTCCTGCTTGGCGATACTCAGCCCGGCCAGACTTTCGCCATTTCGTGCATAGTAATGAGTCTTCCAGGCGATGGGAATGCCCCGGGGTGCCGCCGGAATCTCAAAGAGCACCACGCGCCCCTGCGGGGTCGTCAACTCATGAATTTCCCGGAAAGACATGGATGGCTCGATATCCTGGGCAATCTGGTGTTTGAGGCCATGCAGCCGCTCCTTGTCTTGCCGATAGGATGTAACAATGATGCGGCGTGTTGCATTATCCACGCCGAAAACAAGCCACGCCGAAGACAAGCCGCGCAAATTGGCCTCATTGCTCAGCGCAGAGAAGTACTTACCGATGTCGGATGTGGGGAAATTGTCGTTCGCATCCTTGAACTCAACACATTCCCCCTCCCATCCGGCGAGAAGTTGCTGCAACGTACTTTGGAGTTCCTGTTCAGTCATGATTTGATAATTTGAAGTCCGTAAGGGGGGTGGCAATGTGCCCCCACCCTTTGAAGATCTCCGGTCAGTTAGCCTTACGCTATTCATTGTCCTTTTCTGCGTCAAGGCATTCCCCATGTCCTCGGAGAAAAACATTCGACAGGGCTGCGGGCATCCTCTTAGTATGAGGCACTTATGGCGGGATTGATCAAAGACATTACGACACACCGGGACCTCCTCTCCATGCTGGTGGCCCGGAACATCAAGATCCGGTACAAGGAGTCGGCGCTGGGATTCCTCTGGACCCTTCTGGGTCCGGTTTTCCTGATCCTGATTTATGCCTTCTTCATGAAAGTCGTCATGAAGTTCCCGATCCCCATGCCCGTCCTCGTCTCGGGAATTTTCGTGTGGCAATACCTGGCCATGTGCCTCGGGGACTCCTCGTTTGCGATCATCGGAAACGCCAATCTGGTCAAAAAAGCCTGCTTCCCCCGTCTGCTCCTGCCCCTCTCCATCGTCCTGGCCAACTTCGTCAATTTCCTGCTCTCTCTACTGGTTATGGCCGTCTACCTACTCATCGTTGGCCCGCATTTCGGATCTATTGCTTGGCTGCCACTGGCCCTGATCACCCATCTCGCGCTCTGCACGGGCGTCAGCCTCGGCCTCTGCGCTATGAACGTCTTCCTCCGCGATGTTCAGCACCTGACGGGAATCTTCACCATGGCGTGGTTCTTCCTGACGCCAGTGGTATACGCCCTTTCTGATGTCGCCCCATTCATTCAGAAGTATCCACTCCTCGGGCCGCTGTATTTCATGAACCCGATGGCGGGAATCCTGGCACTCTACCGAACGGCACTGCTGGGTAGCCCCCTGCCTGAGCTGTCACTAATTTCACTTTCGATGCTGGTCTCCGTGATCATCTTTGTTGCGGGCCTTGCCATTTTCCAAAAACTCCAACCCCGTTTCGCGGATGAGCTGTAACCCATGAGTACTATCGCCATACAGGTTGAGGGAGTCAGCAAGCGGTTCCGCCTGCGAAGCGCGGGCGGCAATACCCTGAAGTCTCTGGTCATGGACCGGTTTCGTAGCGGAGCCGATACGTCCCGCGAGCTCTGGGCCTTGAAGGATGTCTCCTTTACGGTTGAAAAAGGTACCACTCTCGGGTTGATCGGGGCTAACGGTGCCGGAAAAAGCACGCTACTGGCTCTGCTGGCGGGAACGATGATGCCCACCGAGGGACATCTCAAAACTCACGGCACGATTTCCTCCCTACTGGAACTTGGTGCCGGATTCCATCCCGATCTCACCGGCCGCGAAAACGTATTCCTTGCCGGGGCCATCATGGGACTGACCCGCGAGCAGATGAACCGGCGGTTCGACGCGATTGTCGAATTTGCCGATATCGGCCGGTTTATTGATCAGCCGGTAAAGCATTATTCCTCGGGCATGTATGTCCGGCTCGGGTTCGCTGTCGCTGTCGAGGTGGATCCCGATGTTCTCCTGGTGGATGAAGTGCTGGCGGTGGGCGATGCCTCGTTCCAGCGCAAATGTCTGCGCCGCATGGCGGAATTCCGGGAACAAAAGAAGACCATGCTGATCATCTCCCACGACCTGAACACCATTCAGACCGTCAGCGACCAGATCCTGTTTCTGGATCATGGCCGCGTTCTCGGCCATGGCGCGCCAAGCCAGGTCATCGGACAGTACGAAACCTTCTCCCGCGACCAGGTCAGTTCCGACCGCCGCCGCGAGTGGGGCACCCGGGAAGTCATTCTGACCGGCGCCCAATTCCTGAACGAAGCCGGACAGGAGACCACGCGGGTCACCTGGGGTGAGGCATTGACCATACGGCTTCATTATGACGCCAAAACCCCAGTCGGGCCGTCGGTCTTTGGATACGGAATCAGCGATGAGCAGGGACGTCTGGTCCATGGCAACAACACTCAGATCGAAGCCATTTCAATTCCGTCCCTGTCCGGCCGAGGCACCATGGTTTTGACACTCCCCTCGCTCAACCTCGCCAAGGGAACCTATCTCTTTTCCTTCTCCGTTCATTCCGCCGACCATCAGGTGAACTATCATCGATTGGATCACGCCTTTGCCATCGGTGTGGAGGCAACCAAGTCGTTTGAAGGACTATGCTACATGCCCTGTGAATGGAAACAGGAGCCGTCTACGGCTCAACCGTAACCACCACGGGAATTTCTGTCGCCCGTTTGACCATTTTCAGGGTGGTGACGCCTTTGATCCGCTGACCCGATCGGCGCTCCACCAGTCCCACCCAGACTTGGTAGTCGCCAGGCGGCACCGTGCTCGGCACCGCGACCTGACGGGTTTCTGAAAAAATCTCGCCCGGCTCCTGGTGAAGCAGGTCATCCGGGGGAAGATTATCAAACAACATATGGTCATCCTGAAAGATCACTTTTCCGGCGGCGTTTTTGAAATGAACAAAGACAACCCACCGGGTCAGATCCACTTCCAGCGGACACTTCCAATAATAGCTCATCGATAAACTCTTCCCACTTTTAACACCGATCCGATTCCCCTCACCCCCGAAGGACAGTCCTGCCAGTTCAAGCCTGTTTTCGAAACGGATCCTGGCGGGCACCGCCGCTGGAGGCACCTGCTTCACTTCATTTGCAGGAACGGAAAAACAGCCCTGCTCCGTCCAGAACACATGAATTTTCGGCTTCGAAACAGAGGCCTTTTCGGGAGCCTGAACCACGAACAGACTCAACGATCCAATCCGGCTTTCGGCCCAGTCCACCCCGG
>CAJBSZ010000077.1 GCA_903958395.1 uncultured bacterium
AAGCCAGGGCGCCTTTCCTTGTCGGCCCGGCTGACCCGCGAGGAGGCCGCGCAGGCCCGCTCGATGGGGCGTGGTGGATTGGTCCTGGCAGGGCAGGCGGATCTCGGCAAGCCGACGGCGGGGACGAAATTCACGGGGCGTGTCGAAGCCGTCGCGGAGGGCGGCGTGGTTTCGTCCGTCAACGGCGAGCTCAAGGTGGAGAAGGCGGACGTGGTCACGCTCTATATCAACGCGGCCACGGATTACCGTCCGGGAGATTATGAGGCGGTGTGTGAGAAGAGGCTCAAGGCGGCCATGGCCCGTCCCTATTCGACTCTTCGGGCGGAGCACGTCGCTGAGCATCAGCGGCTCTTCCGGCGCGTGGCGCTCGATCTGGGCGCGGCGCCCGAGCTGCCGACCGATGACCGGCTACGGCGGGTTCAGTCGGGGGAGTGCGATCCTACCCTGGTTGCCCTGCATTTCCAGTATGGGCGTTACCTGCTCATCAGCTCCTCGCGCCCGGGCACGCTTCCCGCGACGCTGCAAGGCATCTGGAACGACCGTATCGCGCCGCCCTGGTTCTGCGGCTGGCATTTCGACATCAATGTCCAGATGAATTACTGGCTTGCTGAAACCGCCAACCTGAGTGAGTGCCATGAGCCCTTTATTGACTTGATCGACGGCTTGCGGGTCAACGGGCGAAAGACGGCTCGGGATGTCTACGGGTGTCAGGGATTCGTCTTCGCGCACCGGACCACGGCATGGCACTTCACCTCCCCCGTTAAGGGTCTGACGATCTGGCCGACAGGGGCGGGCTGGTGTTGCCGGCATCTGTGGGAACATTACCTGTTTACCGGGGACAAGGCCTATCTGGCGGACAAGGGATATCCGGTCATGAAGGAGGCCGCGGAATTCTTATTGGACTGGCTGACTCCGGATCCGGCGACCGGCAAGCTCGTCAGCGGGCCGTCCTTCTCGCCCGAAAACACGTTTATCACCCAGGCAGGCACCGTTGGCGGGCTGGATATGGGGCCGGCCATGGATCAGCAGATCGCTGCCGAATTGTTCGATAACTGTCTGGCGGCGGCTGAAACGTTGCAAATCGAGGATGAATTCATTGCGCGCGTTCGAAGTGCCAGGACCCGCCTGGCGTCAGGACTGCAAATCGGGACGGACGGTCGGCTGCTAGAATGGGCGAGCGAACGTGCCGAACGGGAACCCGGACACCGCCATCTCTCCCATCTTTACGCGGCCTATCCCGGCGACCGGATCACCTTGAGGGGAACGCCGGAATTGGCTGCGGCGGTGCGCCGGTCTCTGGAGTATCGGATTCTGCACGGGGGCAAGGGACAGGGGAATAATGAAGCGAACACCAGCAATACCGGCTGGACCCTGGCCTGGATCGCGAACCTGTGGGCGCGCCTGGGCAACGGTGACGAAGCGCTTGTGGCTATCATGAATCAATTGCGCCATGCGACCTGGCCCAATCTCATGGATACGCATCCCGGGCCTGGCAAGGGCGTGTTTCAGATAGATGGAAATTTCGGCGTTCCCGCCGCGGTGGCGGAGATGCTGGTGCAGAGCCATGAAACAGTTGCGAGTTCCGCGTCTCGAGTTCCGGGTCAGACAGGAGTCCGGAAACACGAAACCCCAAACTCGAAACCCGAAACTTATCTTATCCGGCTGTTGCCGGCGTTGCCTTCTGCCTGGCAGAACGGAAAGGTTACGGGGCTTCGTGCGCGCGGCGGGTTTGAAGTGGATATCGAATGGAAGAACGGGAAACTGACCAGTGCGACAATTCGTGCGGATAAGTCCGGACGGTGCAGCGTAGCGGCTGGGGTGCCGGTGTCCGTGGGAAGCGCTGTGGCTGCGAAAACGATAACAATCGATGCGTGCGCAGGGAGTAGTTATTTATTGAAGGCGGAAGCCACCGCCCTGGCGCCGGAGGCGGGTAACGTTCCATTCACGGACGCTTTTGTGAAGTATATAAAGACCTCCGCCAACCCCAGTCGACACGGGTTCCGTAGCGACGGACGCTTCTATCCCTATTCCGCTCCCGAGGGCCGTCGCATCGGATACCGGCACCGGATTTCCGATGTGAAACTCTACGTTAAGGGGTGGTCAGAAGCCGATGCCGAACAGGCGCTCCAGGAAGAACTTCAAGCCGTTGAAACCGGACTGCGTGAGCGGTTGCGCCGGGACATGAAGAGGGAGTTCAATGAACTGCCGCGGGCCAGCCGCGAGATCCTTCTCGATTTCGGGCTTACCGAGGGTGTGGGTACGCTCAAGGCGGATTTCCTGCGGACGGTTGTGCAACTCGACTGGGACCGGATTCTGAACCCCGATTTCTATGCGCGCTACGAGGCGGACTGGCCCGACTCTGGGCGGAACAGGGCGTTCTATGAGCGCTGGCACAACGAGGAGAACCGCCGATGATGTTATTAACCGTCTCGAAATTGTCCAGACATGAACCTGGTAGGGCGGCCGCTACGAGGCCGCCAGAGCCTGTCGCGCTCATAGCGCGCGACCTACCCGATCATGTCCAGCCAATTATGAGACCATTCATAAATCTAACGGGTTTTCAATATCTGGTAGGGCGCTCGCGCCGTCGAGCGCCGCGGCGGCCAGCGGCGTGGCCGCCCTACCAATGTGCGCTATTGGCGCTTGCCGTGTTCAGCCCGCTGACGTCTGCCCTGGCGGCGGAAACGCTTAAGAATGAAAGCTATCGTCTCGAGGTGGACGAGGGCGGGGTTGTGCAGGTTATCACGGGTACGGACGCGCCTGTGCGCCTGACTCCGGCCTTCACGGTCATATACAGCGCCACAGACTCCGGCTATCACCGCAATAACAGCAACTACCTGCTTGCTCCACGGACCTCTTTGCGCTGGGAGAAATACACGCAACCCCTTGAGGAACTGAATCACTGGCTGAAAGAGGAAATGGGACTGGCAGTAAGCGTCACCGAGGACGTCAAGGGTGTCCGCACCTGGAACTACGCACAGGGTCGGATGAAACTTACCGGCCGTTATGCCCAGGGGACAACCAATCCGTTCCTGGCCGGCCAGAGGTTCGATGTGCTTCCGCGCAAGGTGCAACTGGATGGCCACACGGTTCGCTGGGAATTCGCGCCTGGCCCTGCTTTCCGGTTGGCTGCGGAACTGACCCTGCCGGCGGGCCGGATGGACCCGGAGATAAGCTATACATTGACCGCTACCCAGCCAGGTTACTATGCCGTGATCTTCACCGGTGCGCCGGGTGTCGACGAAAAGACCTCCCTCTCCGTGCCCCAGCTTGCTTCGGGCCGGGGTGGTAAACAATTCAACCATGTGGTGGCCGAGGTTACGGAAAAACTGCCGCGCGTACACGTGAGTGACGGCCTTCGCAATTTTCTGGTCGTGGCGCACCCGGACAGCGTTCCCTTTACCGAGAAACTGGTGGATTTCAAGACCTCGCGATTCGGCACGATGATTCGCAAGGAAAAGGGGTTGATGACTCCCATGATTGTTGCCCCGGTCATGGGCACTGATTCATCCAAGATGCTGGCGGGTGAGGTGCGCGGGTTCAGGGTGCTGTTCGTAGTGCGGCCGGGCGACTGGCGGGACTCCTACCGCTATGTCGCTGAAACGATCTATAGCCTTCGCGATATGCGGGACAACTCCGGCCCGGGTTCCCTGAGTGCCACCATTGCGCGCGTTATGGCTTTTCTGGGGGACGCCAACGGAAAGAACCACGCCATGTGGCATGCCGAGCAGAAATACTACGATTATTGGTCCGACCAGTCCGGCATCTTCAAGCCGTTTTCCCCGCTTTACGGCCTGAGCGCGGCGGTTGTGCTCGACGACGAGGAGTTCTACCGGACGCGGGCACTGCCCGCTGTGGAGTTCGCGCTTTCCCGCGAGAACAATATGTTTTCTCCCTACGACATCACCGAAACCGGCCAGGTGGGCTCGCTAAACCGCGAATTGGGCAAGCCCTATATTCCGGTGCCGCAACTGGTCAGTGCGTGGGAGTTTTATCAGCGCCGGACGTATGCCTTCCGTTATTATGCGGAACAGGCAACGCCCGCCGGTGGAATCATGGATCTGCTGGCCGCCTGGAAATTGAGCGGGGCGGCCGCCAAACTTGAGGCGGCCAGGGGCGCTGGCGAACGAGGACTCGCAGGAGTGGGCGGCCACTATATGGACTACCTCGAGCTTTATGAAGCGACGGGGGACAGGCGTTTCCTGGAGGCGGCCAGGACGAGACTCTATTCGCAGATTTCATCGGGTGTGAATCTATTTCCAAAGGTGCCTGATCGGGACATGATCTACGACCGCGGGGGAAAGGTTCCGGTACACGCCCATTCCTACGGCCGGCACACTGCCTGGGGTTTTCCACCACCGGAGGGGCTTCCGAAAAAGGAACAGAAGGCGCCTGCCTGGCGTGGGTCGGAGATCGGACTGGAATCGTTCTCCCATCACCGCGCGGAACTCTGGCCGAATCATCCGCCCCAGGTTCTGCGCGTAGCCGCCGGTTCGGGAGATTCGTTCCTGCTGACAGTCGCCCGCTGGGGTCTGGTTGGCCGCTACGCGAACTATGCCGGGGATAACCGCACGGAACGCTCGCTGGTCACGGAACTGCCTGATGCGCCGGAGCATCCCATCTGGAAACTGACCTACTCCTCGATTAATCCCGGTCATGCGTGGGAATTCATTGGTGCGATGCTCGACTTCCGGGTTACCGATTGTTTCGACCGGTCGGCCGGAATGATTGCCTTTCCAGGCGAGACGCTGGCGGGCAGTCCCTTCCGGGTTCACGCGTATGGCGCGCAACCGGGGCGCTTCTACGATGAGGCCGATGTGCGGCTGTGGTGCCCCTCCGATCTCCTGACCATTGATAATCCCCAGGTTGAGTGGCTTGCAGGCTGGGGCAATGGAAAGCTTTACCTGACCTTCTGGAGCCAGTCCTTCAAGGAAGAGGCGGTTACGGTTCAACTGAACAAAGCACGGGCCGCAGTACCGCGTGATGCGAAGATGCGCCAGTGGCAGAATAACGCGGTTGTCGCCGAAACGGTGGCTTCCGGAGAAACGCTGACCTTCCGCCTTCCGGCCAAGGGCATTCAGGCTTTCGCGATGGATCGGGTCCAGACGCACAAGACTCTGCAGGCTAAACTCTTTGATCCGTCCGCGCCCGTTCTGGGTCCGGCGAGCCTGCAATCGGTACAGGCGCCCTTTGGCAAGGTCCATGGCATGTTGCTCTCCCTGGGGCGGGGGCTGACCAGCGCGTTTGTTTATACCGACGCATTACCGGAGCAGGTCATTACCGCCCGCCTGCGGTATCGGCAGGGCAGCGGGGAATGGAAAATCGTGCAGGATGCTGTATTCCCTTTTGAGTTCTCAGTCTGGCTCGATGACCAGGCCGGTGACTTCGAGGGAATAATGGAAGTGGAGACCACGCGCCTTGAAAAGCAGGCGAGCGGTCGTGTGGTTCTAAGTTTTGCAAAATCAACTATTAATCCGGCCACTAAACAGTAGCGGAAATCAAGATTCACGCTAATCCGGAGAAGAGTTTGAACAGAAGCACGCAAAGTTCGCAAAGAAGAGAGATCCTCCTTCGTCCCGACCTCCTGAAGAGTCGGACTACGAAGGACAGGGATGTTGCGGCAATTGTGTTCGGGAGTACCCGAACAAAATTTCCGCAACGGTTCTTCGGGGGAATTGGGGGAAATAAGGAAGAAACTCCAGTGCTCAGCACCTATTCATTTCTTCAACATTCTTCACGGAGAGGTGTTTCGCGAATTTTGACTGGTGTACTCGCCAGGCAAGATACGCGAAACATTTTCTTC
>CAJBSZ010000078.1 GCA_903958395.1 uncultured bacterium
CCCGACGGGGATTCTGAGCAACCGCCATTCGTTGTACGCATCGCGGTTTTTCCCCCAGCCGCCGCCAGGGATTGCCCGGGTTTGCGGAAAACTGAAAATAGTGGACTGTCCGTTAATCAGCAGTTCCCATCGGTGGTTGAGAACACCGTATTTGATATATCTGAAATAAATATAGCCATTTTGCAAAGGCTCCGGCAATGTCGTCCGGTATGTAACCCTGTCTCCATTCCAGCCGCCGAATGCCTGCGCCAGTACTTCATTTTCCACCCCCCAGCAGAAAACCCTTGTCAGGCATTGCCTGCAACCCAGACCGAACGTCTTCTGATAAGCTTCAATGCTGGTGTAATTTCGTGCAGGTATCCACCACGGCTGTAGCCGTTTTTGCAAGCGGACTTTTTTCCGCGGATCGGTTACCAGCAGGCCAAGCCCATAGTGATACTCTCTTTGTTCATCAGAGGTGTTGTCAAAGGTAATCTCGCAGCACATTCGCTCGTCAGATTCAACTGTAAAACAGGCTGACGCCGTATCGCCATCGGGGTCAAGAAAATATCGCAGCGAGTATGATGAATAATCCGGAGACACTTTTTCCGGCATCGCGCTAACTGTTGTCCGGCGGTCGCCATCCGCCATGCTTTGCACATAATCAAAAGTAGTGTCAGGAATAATGAGAGATTCTGGCTTGCGCCGCCCGGCAAACAATGCTATCTCGGCCATTGTGCCTCGCGCGGCATCGAGAATATGCGAAATCCCCAGATAAGTGGAAGAAAATGGCCCCCAATTTGTTTTAAGATTTAAACTTCCAGTCGCCATGACTATCTCCTTCATCCCAATATGTTTATTATTGCTGGCCGTTGCTGCCAATAGTATGCGGCAGATGCTCCCAGAAATTGACCATCATCTTTTCCAGCCAGTCAGGTCCTTCGACGGTCTTGATCCGCTGGAGTTCATCACGGCGGATGCGCAACCGGGTAGCCATGGGGAGCCGGTTGAATGTTTCATGGGATTCTGACACATGGTTGATTACATCAGGATAGATCCTGGCAAGTTCCAGTCCCCATGGGATTTGACGATTCAGAGCTTCAACAGCCCTTTCATACCATTTTACCGCCGCCGCCCGCGCAGTATCGGCCAGTGACGCATTAACATCGGAAATTTTCACTACTTCCCAGGCCACGCGGGCACGTAAAACAGCCGCATGTTCACATGCCGCATGTTCGGCGATATGAGCCCCGGCGATCAGGGCGCGAAGTTCACTTGAGGCATAAGCTGAATGCGGAGCCGGACAGGCGTTGAGAATCGTACAAGCTTCCCGGCACCATCCGGCAATCTCGTCACAGCGGCTGATCGCGCTTACCGCCGGAGCATCAATAAGTTCAAGATAACTCTCAGGATTGGCCGTCACCGCCTGGATAAGTTCACAAATAGTAGTCAGTCCGTCTGGATTCGCCCATGGTTCCGGTTGATAACGCGGACTGCCCAGCACTCCAGGCCAGCGCCAGTTTCCATCAAACCACGGCGGCATGCCATAGGAAAACCCTTCGCGCGCCAGATGTACAATACTGGTCATGTGCAGTGGAAATGTCGCGACAAGTTTAACGGCTTGATGAATCTGCGATCCGGATTCATTCCCGAAAAAATTACAGAATTCCTGCAAGGAAGACACAGGGGTTACCGCAGGTGATAACGTTTCAAGCAGACGGGTGATATTGCGTGAGGAAGTGAATGAGCCGATATGTCCGGTGTGACCCCACTGAGTGTTTATATGAATAATACAACCCTGGATGTCAAGCGCATTGTTGATCTCGCCGGTAACTTTACACCAATCCTCATCGTGCCATAGCACCGGACCGCAGTTCTCAGCTTCAATGGCG
>CAJBSZ010000079.1 GCA_903958395.1 uncultured bacterium
GAATCTGGACAAGATCCCCCGTGATAAGCCAGTTTTCGTGTACTGCAAGGTCGGATTCCGAAGTTATCTGGCCTATCGCCTGTTAAAACAGCGCGGAATCGCGGGTGTTACCATGTTGGCTGGTGGTTCCCTGACATTCCAAAGTGTGCATGGCTGATCTGCGATCGTGTTTGTCTAAATCTTCTGACGCGTGATTGTTTTTCCGGTCCAACTCAGAACTTTTCGTTTCCTCAGCTTTAAAATCAGGCGGGAAAGGGTTTCGGGGGTGGTTCCGATAGCAGCGGCGAGATCCTTTTTTGAGAAGGGAAGAGTGACGACCTTCTGGCTTCCGAACTGTTCCTTCAGGAACCAGAGAAACCTGCCTTCCACATCATGGGCCTGTTGCTGGACAATGCGTTCGGCCAGATAGCGCTGCTTGCGCATCAGCATGGCGATAAAGTCGTTCCTGAACGAAAGCGTATTCAACAGCTGATGCACTTCGGCACGGGGAAAGATAATCACATCGCTCGACGAAAGTGCCACGGCGGTGACCGGGTAACTCTCGCGCTCGAACAGGACGACTTCAGCAAAGACTTCGCTGGGCTGAACGATCTTGATGACAACCTCATTGCCATCCGGAGTGGCTTTATGGAGCTGAATGGCGCCCCGCTTGAGCAGATAGATGGCCCGCCCGACCTCACCCTCACGGAACAGAATATCCCGCTTCTTCAATTCTTTCATGCTGGCAATCGTGGCTAATGCCTTCAGCGTGTCACGCGAGAGATCCTTGAAAAAATTGCTTTCAGCAAGAAAATGATATCCCAGCATGGCGTTAATTCCTTTATCCACAATCCAGTTGTTTAATGAGTTTGAGCAGGTCATCGCCGTAGGCGTCAAGCTTGGCGGGCCCCACACCGGTGACTTTTTCGAGTTCCGAATAGGTGGTTGGCCTCATGATGGCGATGGCCTTCAGGGTTTTGTTTCCAAAGACGATGTAGGCAGGGACTCCCTGTGCCGCGGCCTCTTCCTGTCTCCAGTCTTTGAGTTCCTCGAAAATATTCTCTTCGAGTGCCGAGAGAACCCGGTCGGTATCGGGAAGAGGGGCGCCCCGCAGGGCTTTTTTAGCATTTTTCGGGGTCCGGGGTGACAGTACGGGCAGTGGACTTGGACGCTGAGAATGCGGCGAAGGCCATTTCAGGGTGATGGACTGTCGGCGCCACACCACTTCGCGACCAAGTGGGCTCAGGCTGGCGACGGCATACTGATCCGGACTTAGAAGGATCGTTTTAGCCCTCACCAGTTCATCAAATAACGCTTTCAAGGTTTCGATCGGGATTCCGGACAATGCGCCGTAGGTGGGGACTTTATCCAGGTCGCGCTCAATGATGTCCTTCGCCTTCGAGCCAGAGACAACGGCAAGAATGGTATTCTTTCCAAATCGTCCATCCATTCGCCCGACGCAACTCAATAACTTCTGGATCAGCGGCCACTCCTCCTCGGTGGGGGGACGGGGCCTGAGGGCGGGATCGAATCCACAATGGTCGCAGCATCCACACGCCCCGGCGAGGCCTTCCTTTTCTCCGAAATAATCGAGGATAAATTGATGCCGGCACTGGTGGGTGTTTGTGTAACGCAACATCAGGTCCAGCTTCTTCATATCCCGTCGCCGCTTTTCCTCAAGGGTCGGCAGCATGTCGCGAAGTCGCTTGAGGTCGCCGCCGGCGATGAGTGAAGTGGTATAACAACGGGAGCCGGCCTGAATTTCCCGTTCGACCAGACCGCAGCGCTCATAAAGCCCCATGCAGGTATGCACGGTGATTTTATTGGTCGTGGAAAGAATACGTCCCCCCCATTCCTCCAACGAACACGCTTGAGGTCCTTTTGACAAAATTGCCCGCACCTCATCCCAGACACTCAGGATGATGGAGGGATCCGGATTGGAGCCATCCAGGAAGAATTCCTGAGTCCGGACATCGGCGTAATTGTAAAGCAACTCGCAGTGCGACAGCTTTCCATCCCGGCCTGCGCGTCCGACTTCCTGGTAATAGGCCTCGATACTGCCGGGGACATCCCAATGGATGACAAAGCGCAGGTCGGAACGATCCACCCCCATGCCGAACGCATTGGTGGCGACCACAATCGGGAATTCCCCGCCCATAAACCGTTCCTGCGCCCGGCGGCGTTGCTCGTCATTCAAGCCAGCATGGTAAATCAGATGTTTAATGTGCGCCTCTTCCAGCATCACACCGACCCGTTCGACCTGTTTCCGGGTGCTGCAATAGACGATGCCGGTTTTGAAAGTGGCCAGAATTTTCGCAATACGGTCCATTTTCTGGCCATGTGTGGAAATATGGCTGACGACCAGGCGGAGATTATCACGCCGAAACCCGCTGACGAACACTGTCGGAACAGGGCGGCCTGCCTGACCCAATCCAAGCTGCTTGGCAATGTCATCCCGGACTTCCTGCGTCGCCGTAGCGGTCAGCGCCATAATCCGGGCATTCGGCAGCGCTTTGACAACGGCACCAAGGCGGATGTAGTCCGGACGGAAATCGTGACCCCATTGGCTGATACAATGCGCCTCGTCAATGGCTAGGAGGGAAACATTCAGTTCCGCCAGAAGCGATTGAAAACCTTTGTTTCTGAACCGTTCAGGCGCCACATAGACCAGGCGCGTTTTTCCGCTTCTCAGGTCAGCCACCCGTTCGGAAACCTCGGACGTTGAGAGCGACGAGTTAAGGCTGGTCGCTGGCAGACCGCGTTCAGCCAGACCGTCCACCTGATCCTTCATTAAAGAGATAAGTGGCGAGATCACAACGGTTATCCCCTTTAGCGCCATGGCTGGAAGTTGAAAACAAAGTGATTTTCCGGCTCCTGTCGGCATAACAACAATGGAATCCCCTCCGTTGAGCACGGCTTCAATCGGTTCCCGTTGTCCAGGCTGGAAGGCTGGGAATCCAAAATGGCGTAACAGAAGGGATTCGAGGGAATTCCCGGTGCTGCCTGACGTTATAGATGGAGTCGATTGAGTCATACCGTTCACATGGGTCGGATGATTACCATGTTCCTATTAAAAATTAAAGTAAATATAACAATCAGGCTAAGGCCTCTGGCATTCCGGCGTAAAGCTCTTCGACGGCCTTCTGGAAGGATTCCTGGGAATAACAGGTTCGTGCCAGTTCCTGTGACTGGGCGCCTAGTTTCAAACGAACGGCTTTATCTTCGGCCAGAGTTTTCATGGCCTCGGCAAAACTTCGAATGTCGGGCGGAACGAGCAGGGCAACCTCGGGGGTGAGTACCTGGGTATGGGTCGGAAGCGCAGTGGCGAGAATCGTTTTCCCTGATGCCAGATAGGAATAGATTTTCATGGGTGTGTTATTTCCTGTGATGCGGGGCGAGATCAGGATATCGGCGACTTCAAAAAGAGCTGACATGCGGCTGACGGGTTGGGGGCCCAGGAACAGGGTATTTTCCGCGATCCCGAGTTTTTCGGTTCTTGCCCGGTAACGAAGGATGTCCGCCTTCTGGCCTCCGGCGATAACGAGGCGGGCTTTGTTCCCGGCCTTCAAAAATTCAGAAAAACTGTCCAGCATGAGGTCGACGCCCTGGTAGACCTCGAGATTGCCGACATACATGAAGCACGGGGATTCATGCCTGGGCACCAGTTTTCTGACAAGCTCACGGTCTTCTCGTGAGGCTGGAGACAGCAAGGAAATATCTCGTAGCAGTACAACCCTGGCCGCTCCATCCTCTTTTGCAATTCGGGCGAGGGCATCGCAGACCGGAACCACCGCCAGGGCACCGCGGATTGCGGCTCGTTCCGTGCGTGTCATGAGCGGCAACAAAAATCCTAAAAATGAAAACTTTTCAGCGATCTGGCGGGCGAGCGAGGAATCCATGTCGTAAAAATAGGGAATGCCTCGTCGGCGCCGGATCAGCATAGCCATGTAAACCGACTCTTCAATGGCATGAACGAGGGCATAGGGTTTTCGGCGCGCCATGGACAGGGCTTTGGGAAGCATATACAGGTCGCAGAGGATCTTTTTGAGCGAAGGACCGGGCGGCACATTCCTTGCAAAGGGAGGAGGGGTGATACGATGAATTGTGACATTCGGGTAAGTGACATCGCCCCCTTCATGGTAGGTCAACACATCTACGGTGTGTCCCAGTCTCGAAAGAGCCTTCAGCAATAGGTTCACCGCGATGGGGGTTCCACGTTCCTGATAGAAGGGATGGGGCGCAAGGAGAAGAATGTTCATTTGATTTATTAAAACAAACACGGACTGAATCCACAATCCTCATCTGGAAGGGTACGCCTCGTCTTGACTCCAAGGGTGTCTTCCCCTAACTTGAAATGACTTTCTTATCTGGAAGTGGGGGATGGAGTTGATGCTGTGAGTAGCGTGCTTGAAAAAGTTAATGAGCCGACGGATCTCAAGGGCCTTGCGAGGGAGGACTTGCCTCAACTATCGGAGGACATCCGGGCGCTGATCATCGACACTGTCAGCAAGACGGGTGGGCATTTGGCGTCCAATCTTGGCACGGTGGAGCTGACAATTGCCCTGTTAAAGGTGTTCAGTCCGCCTGCGGACAAGATCCTTTTCGATGTCAGCCACCAGGCTTATGCCTACAAGATCCTGACAGGGCGCAAGGATCGATTCTCAACACTTCGGCAGTACGGAGGGATTTCCGGATTCCTGAGCCGCAAGGAGAGTCCGTACGATGCATTTGGGGCGGGGCACTCTGGTACGGCCCTTTCCGCGGCACTGGGTATGGCGGCGGCGCGGGATGAAAAAGGGGGGCGTGAGCATATTGTGGCGGTTGTCGGGGATGCCTCCCTGGCGTGCGGGGTGTCGTTTGAAGCGCTGAATAATGTCGAATCATCCGCAAAACGCCTGATTGTGATTCTGAACGACAACGAGATGTACATTTCCGCGAATGTCGGTGCGGTGTCGAAATATCTGGGCGAACTGCTGGCAAATCCCCGCTATAACCGGTGGAAGCATTCCATTGAGAGCGTGGTTAATCGGTTGTCGGGACAGTCACCCACATTGCGCCGCATCTATTACCGTCTTGAGGAGTCCATCAAGAATCTTTTCCTGAAAAGTGTCATGTTTGAAGAATTCGGGTTCCGGTACATCGGCCCGATTGATGGACACGATATTCCCCGTTTGATTGCCGCGCTTGAGATTGCGCGGGATGATGCCGTGCCGGTTCTTCTGCATGTCACTACTCAGAAGGGGCGTGGTTATGAATATGCCGAGAAGTGTCCCGAAAGCTGGCATGGTATCGGCTCATTTGATATTGAATCCGGTTTGGCCAGCACGCATTCAGGCGCGCCTTCCTTCTCCCATGTTTTCGGAAGCACTCTGGAGCGTTTGGCCGCTCGCGACCCGTCCATTGTGGCCATCACGGCGGCGATGCAGACCGGAACAGGCTTGTCCTCCTTTGCCTCGCGCTTTCCAAGCCGTTTCCACGATGTGGGCATCTCGGAGGAGCATGCGGTCGTCTTTGCCGCAGGATTGGCAACCCAGGGGATGAGTCCTGTTTTCGCCGTCTATTCGACCTTTTCCCAGCGGGCGATGGATTTCATCCTGCATGATGTGTGCCTGCAGAATTTGCCCGTGGTGATTTGCCTGGATAGGGCGGGTATTGTAGGGGATGACGGCCCGACCCATCATGGCGTATTTGACCTGGCGATGATGCGCAGTTTTCCGAACCTGACCCTGATGCAGCCGGCTGACGGGGTTGAACTGGCGCATATGCTTTATTCCGCACTATTATGGAAGCGTCCAGTCGTGATCCGCTACCCGCGGGGAGTCTGCCCGGGGTATGTGGCCCCTGAACAATTCGAGGAAATTCCATGGGGCAGGGCGCAGGTCCTGCGCGCAGGCTGGGAAATCCAGATCTGGGCACTGGGTGATATGCTGCCGCTGGCCATGGCCACAGCGGATCGCCTGGTCACAAAGGGGTATTCGGTCGGCGTGGTGAACGGTCGCTTTACCGCTCCGCTCGACAGGGACATGATCCTATCCCAAAGCAGCCTGGCGCGTGCCTTTGTGACGATTGAGAATGCTGTTGCCGCCGGGGGATTTGGATCAGCGATTTCGGAAACGCTTATGGATAATGGCTATCGCGGCCGGGTTATCAGAAACGGGTGGCCGGCTGAATTTGTGCCCCAGGGCGCCCCCTCCATTCTTATGGAAAAATATGGCCTCACTCCCGATGCGATTGCGGATCGGGTTGTAAACGCACTTGCGGAGTGATGTCATGCATCAAAGTCAGGTTGTGTTTCTAAAAATCGCCGTCATGTTCATGGTGATGGTGGCGGGGTGGTGGGCGTCCCGCCGTGATTACATGACTCCTGCCCTGACGAAGGCCCTTGGTATCCTGGTGGTTCAACTGACTTTCCCCTGCCTGATTATTGTTCAAATGATCGGGACGGTTAATCCTGCCGCCTTGAGCCGGGGGTGGTGGGTTCCTCTATTCGCCCTGGTCAGCATTGTCCTGGCGGCCGGGGTGGGACGCCTGTTAGGCCCGTTTTTTGGGTTGAATCCGGTGAGTCGCCGTACGTTCACGTTTCTTGTGGCGATTCCCAACTGGGTTTTTCTGCCGCTTCCCATTGCCGAGGCGCTCTACGGGGCCGAGGGGGTGCGGTTCGTGCTGCTCTACAATTTTGGCGCGCAGATTGTTTTGTGGTCATTCGGCATCCGGCTTCTTCAGGGCGGTAAGCCGGGTCTCTCGGTGTGGCGCACGCTTCTCGGAAATGTCGGGATTTGGGCCACGCTGGGCGGTGCCGCTGTAGCACTGCTCTTTCCCGGCGCCGCCAGGTTGGGCCATTCCGAGTCGAGTTCAGGCTTGTGGATTTTCGGGGATGGGGTTATGGGTGCCCTGAAAATGATCGGGGATTTGACGATTCCCCTGTCCCTGTTGGCGACTGGTGCGCAACTGGGCGTCATGGTCAAGACGAGCGATTTTCAATGGCGCCCGTTGGCCGGGGTTACCACCACCAGACTGCTGGTGGCACCCGTGCTCACGATCCTCCTGTTGAAGGCGGGCATGCTGGTGACGGGTATCAGTCTGACGGAAACAGAATTCATCACGGCCGTGATTATTGTCGCCATGCCGGTCGCGATCAGTTGCACCCTGTTCGCGGAAAGGTTCGAGGGAGACGGTGCGTTAAGCGCTAGCTCCATCTTCTGCTCAACCCTGATCAGTCTGGTGACTGTGCCCGGGTTGGTTTTTATCAGTCACGCGCTGATTTAAAGCAGACCGTCGAACACCGTCACTCCGTCAACCACCTTCAAGGCATGTACCGCAAATTTCCAGGCCAGGGCTGGAACACTGCGGGGATAGCCAACGGCAACGGCATCCTGAAGTGCCTTGACGCTCTTGGCGGCCACCAGAGCGCCTGCGGCCCCTTTGTCGCCCCCTCCCAGCATCCGCTCGCCGTAAACGCCCGGGATTGTTCGGGCGATGTCGCACATCGTCTCGAGTTCTGGCCCGGAGATTTTATACTGGTCGCGCAGCCCGAGACCATCCTCGCGGAAAATCGCACCCACGGTCTCAACATCCCCGGAACGCCAGGCCTTGAGCATCTTGTAGAAGCGTTTCTGGGCGCCGTAGATGTACGTCAGGCGGTCGCAATGATCCGGATGGCTCTTGCCGAATGCCGCCAGAATTTTCTGATAAAGCTTTTCATCGCGAACATCCGCCAGCATCGTGAAGCCGAATTTCTTTCCGGCCAATGCGGCGAACGCGTCGCATTCCGCCCGACGCAGCCGGTAGGTTGATTTTTCGAGGCCCGGTCGCACCGTGGCGGTGTCGAGGCTCACGATGCGGAAGTCAGGAGCCCCTTTACCCAGCGGGATGTATTTGATCGCCCGGGTCTTTGGGTCGTAATGGGTTCCCATTCCTGCTTTTGCAAAATAGATCATGATCTGGTCAAGCTGGCCGCAGGGCGAGCCGATGTAGTCGTTTTCAACAGCCTGGGCCAGATCAATGATCTGCATCGGGTTCTTGCCGAGCTTGATCCCATTGACTTCCATCATGGTCAGGAGGAGGTTCAGCGTGAGCGAAGCGGACCGGGACATGCCGCCGCCGGGGATATTGCCGATCAGAACCGCATCAAATCCCGCTTTTAGCTCAAATCCCGCCTTGCGCAGGATATGGTCGCACCCATAGGCAAACCGGGCCCAGGTGTCGGCGGTTGACTTGTGGCGGGGTGGGGGAATCTTTCCGGACTGGAACTCGATGACGCCATCTCCTGGAAAGTTGTCGCTATAAAGCCGGAACCGGTTCGTTCCATTGGGCTTGTAGGCCATCCAGATAAACCGGTCGGTTCCGACACCGAATAGCTCGGTGCCATTGTAATCGCCATGTTCCACACCCAGACAAAAGCGCGAGGAAGTCCGGCGGATCGTTCCACCGGTGACATTCAGTCGTTTTTGTTTTGCGATCCGGACCAGATCGGTCCGGATTGTCAGGTCGTTGAGTGTGGCCTTCATATTACTTAACCTTTTTGGAGTTTTTCCAGGCGTTGAACAGCATCAAACCGCCAAAGGCGAGCAGGATCAAGCCCCACCAGAGGTTGATGTTGATGTCGAGGGAACGCTTATACATTTCCTCGGAAGCACGGGTGACGAGCCCGAAAACGGTCAACATGGCGCCCACGAGGGAGAACATCAGTCCGATCGGCCAGCAGATATCAAGTGTCATGGTTTGTTCCTTTCAGGTTTAGAAGAAGATAATGTTAAGCACAAGGCATACCGCCAGCAGGGCCACAGCCTGAATTCCAGGCCGCATATACCAGACTTCATCCGCCGACTTGATTCGCGGAGTCAGCGAATATACCAAGCCGGTCAGTTCCGAATCGGTCTTCGTCTGTTTCGTGACCAGTGAGATTGCCGTGGTCAGGAACAGGCAGGTCAGGAAGGCGAATGAGGCCAGCCAGAAGTTCTGGGCCATTTCACTGGGGAACGACTGGATCACGGTCACATAGCCGCCTTTGACGCCCGGGGCATTCCCGGTTGCAAGGGTGAGCGCATGGAAAGCCGCCGACGTTATGGTGCCGAGCAACAAGCCCAGGAAGGCGCCGGTTGCGGTGATCCGCTTCCAGAACATACCCAGCAGGAAGGTCGCGAAGAGGGGCGCATTGACGAAACCGAACACGAGCTGGATCACGTCCATGGCATTGTTGTACATCGCGGCAAAGTAGGCACAGGCGATACTGATCAGGATGCCGATTACGGTGGCCGCCCTGCCCATCCACATGTAGTGGGCATCACTCTTGCTTCGCCCGATGTAGGCCTGGTAGAGGTCGTATGTCCAGATGGTATTGAATGCAGTGACGTTTCCGGCCATACCCGACATGAAGGATGCCAGAAGTGCCGTCAGCGCCAGCCCGAGCAGTCCGGGGGGACAGTATCTTTTTACGAGTGACAGGATGACGCCGTCATAGTCATTTTCTGCCACAGCGTTCTGTACGCGGCCCTTGATGTCGGCATCGCTCAGGGTCGGGGCGGCCTTGATGATTTCGTCCACTTTGGCCGGGATCATCTTCATGCCGGCAGCCTTGGCCACCTCCTGTACGGCGGCTTCCCCGGTCAAGCCGGTGGCGGCGGCATTCTTGACGGCTGGAATGATTTTTTCATAGGCGGATTCGGCGATGACCTTGGGGGGCAGGCGGTAACCGTCCTTACCCGTAAAGGCCAGACCTGCGGCAATCATACCGGGAAGAATAACAAGGGCGGGAATGAACATTTTCGGAATGGCGCCGATCAGCGGAGTTCGCCGGGCCGCGCTCATGTCCTTGGCCGCCATGGCCCGCTGAACCACGAGGAAGTTGGTGCACCAGTAGCCGAAGGCCAGCACGAAGCCGAGACCGAACACCATGGCGAAAATATCCACGCCCATGGGGTTGGAGGAGGCGCCCTGGATCATCGGGCTCCAGGCCCCAGTCCATGCGTCAGGCTGGAAGCTTTTCTCGCCGACTCCGATAGAGGCCGGGTTTTGGGCAACGCCGGCCAGTTTCTCTTTCAGCACGCTCCAGCCGCCGACATCCTTGAGACCCAGGTAGACCACGGGGGAGAAACCCAGCACGATCATGAAGAACTGCAATACTTCGGTGTAGATTGCCGAGGTCAAGCCACCCTTCAACACATACAGCAGCACCACGCCCGAGCAGATCCAGAGACTCAAATGATAGTTCCAGCCCAGTAGTGAGTTCAGCAACTTGGCCAGGGCGTTCATCGAAATACCGGACGCAAAAACGGTCATGATGGCAAAACTGATGGAATTCAGGCAACGAACCCGTCCATCAAAACGCATGTTCAGGTATTCCGGAACCGACCGAGCCTTCGAGCCGTAGTAGAACGGCATCATGAATACGGCCAGGAAGGTCATGGCAAGAATGGCGCCGATCCAATAGAAATGACAGGTCATCATTCCATATTTTGCACCGCTGGCTGCCATGCCGACGAGTTCCAGCGCACCGAGGTTGGCGGAGATAAAAGCCAACCCGGTGACCCAGGCGGGGATGGATCGTCCGGACATGAAGAAGTCGTTGCTCGATTTCATGTATTTGCGGAGGGCCTGACCTATGCCCAGTACAAACCCGACATAGATCAACATGATGCTGTAATCCATCCATCCCAGCGTAATATTCGGCATACGATCAACTCCTTATCTGTGTGTTGTCAAAGGCCGTGAAACTATCAAAATGTTTTTGTATTGTGAACTAGTTTCCTCGGCCGGTTTCAAGCACTGGTTTGAGGAATGCTATTGTCCGATTTGTGAAATCCGATTATGTTCCGGTTTTTGTAAATCAGTGCGATTCAGGCGAGGAGCATTACTATTTCATTGGAACGACCTGTCATCATCGGTTTCGGCCCTGCCGGAATGTTCGCCGCCCTGGAACTTCTCGATGCCGGAATCAAGCCCCTGATCTTTGAACGGGGGAAAAAGATCGAGGAACGGGATTGCGACATCCAGCGATTCATCCGTGAAAGAACGCTGGATCCCGAGTCCAATATCCAGTTTGGTGAAGGTGGAGCGGGATCCTATTCTGATGGGAAACTGTTCTCGCGAGTCAATAATTCGCCTTATGCAAACCGGGTTTTGGAAACCTTTATCCGGTTTGGCGCACCTGAAGACATCCGGGTCGTCCGCAAACCGCATCTGGGAACTGATGTGTTGTGCGGAATTGTCCGCGCGGTCCGGAATTATATCCTCGAGCATGGCGGGGAGATTCATTATTCGGCGCGGTTGACGGATGTGCGGGTGTCCGACGGGAGCGTTGCCGGGATCGTGATCAACGGAGTGGAGGAGTATCCGGCATCAACGCTTTATCTGGCCGTGGGACATTCTGCCCGGGACACCTTTCGGATGCTCCATGAAAACGGTGTGGCGCTTGAGCAGAAGCCGATTTCCGTCGGGGTACGAATCGAACATCCGGCCGATGTTATCAACCGGGTTCGATATGGCGCAAAATACCACGATGCCCCCGGGCAGGACGCGGCCACCTATTCTTTCAATCATACTGATCGAAAGACGGGGAGGGGAGTCACTACTTTCTGTATGTGCCCCGGAGGTGAGATTGTGAATGCCTCGTCCGAGAGCGGGCGGCTGGTTTTAAACGGCATGAGTTATGCCGCCCGGGCGTCGGCCTTTTCTAACTCAGCGCTGGTGGTGCGGTGCCACTCGGAGGATTACCCTTCTGCCCATCCCCTGGCAGGACTCGAGTTTCAGGCGGAAATTGAGCAAAAGGCGTTTGAGGCGGCGGGGCGTGACTGGAAGGTCCCTGCGCAGAATCTCATGGATTTCATCGGGGGACAGGTTTCTGCTGGGATCCACGCCAATTCCTGTAAAATGGGCGTTGTGGCGGTTGACTTGAAGGCTCTTTTTCCGAAATTTGTCGTCGAGGAGCTTTTAAGCGCCTTTGTGAAATGGAAACAGGATGAGCCGCTATTTGTTTCCGAACAGGCCGTTCTGCTGGCGCCTGAAACACGAACCTCTTCGCCCGTGCGAATATGTCGCGATGAGAACTATGAATCCGTGACAGTAAAGAACCTGGTTCCCATCGGAGAAGGGGCGGGCTATTCAGGCGGAATCACGAGTTCCGCGATCGATGCCATCAAGGCTGTGAAGCGCTGTCTGACGTAGTTGGATGAGTTGCATTTCTATTGCGTCAGCCGGGTGATCTGGGGCATGCTCGCGCCGTGCGGTGAAAATTATGGCAAAACAGCGTCTTGATATGGCCGTGGTCGAGCGGGGATTGGCGGAAAGCCGGGAGAAGGCGCAACGCCTCATTCTGGCCGGAGCCGTCCGGGTTGATGGTCAGGTGGCGGACAAGGCGGGGCGTCCGTGTGATGCCGACGCGGTCATTGAGGTTGAGGCGGGCGAGAAGTTCGTCAGCCGGGGCGGCGGAAAACTGGAGGCCGCCTTTGAGACTTTTTCTCTGGATGTTGCCGGGTTGGTTTGCGCGGATATTGGAGCGTCTACGGGAGGCTTTACCGATTGTTTACTCCAGCACGGGGCGGCGAAGGTGTATGCCATTGATGTAGGGAAAGGCCAGATGGATTGGCGGCTCCGCAATGATTCCCGTGTGGTGGTCCGTGAGGGGTTGAATGCCCGGTTTCTTTCAGAGCGCGATATTCCTGAGCGATTCCAGTTTGCGGTGGTGGATGTGTCATTCATCTCCTTGACCCTGATCCTTCCGCCTGTTACAAAATTAATCGCGCCGGGCGGTCAAATCGTGTCCCTGATCAAGCCCCAGTTTGAAGCCGGGCGTGAACTGGTCGGCAAGGGCGGCGTGGTCCGTGACCCGGCGGTTCGTGAGGATGTGATTGAGCGGATCCGTCAGTTCGGAACCCGGACATTGCCGTTGGACTGGGTGGGATTATGTGAGTCGCCCCTCAAGGGGCCAGCAGGGAATGTGGAGTTTCTCGCCTGGTGGCGGAAAATACTATGAAAACACTTGGTGTTATTGCGAATTGCGCAAAAGAACGGGCTCCTGTGGTGCTGGCTCGTTTGCGAAAGAAGGCGGAATCCCTCGGCCTGACCCTGTTGCCCGACACTGCGACGGCCGGCCTGATGGGGTTGAATTCCGTGGCTACCCCCTATGATGTTGCCCAACAGGCTGATGTGGTCATGGTGCTCGGGGGCGATGGATCCATGTTGCGAGTGGTTCGCGAGTTGGATGGCCGCGATATCCCTGTCATTGGCGTGAACTTGGGCGCGCTTGGGTTCATGACCAGTGTGACCGAGAATGATTTGGAACGTGCGCTGGATTGTCTGGTTCAGAAAAATTACACCACATCCCTCCGGGTGATGATGGATTGTTCGGTGCTACGTGATGGAGCCGCAGTGGTAGGCGCCTATCAGGCCCTGAACGATTCGGTAATTTTCTGCGGGGCCCGTGTGGGAACACTCCGAATGTCGGTGGATGGGCAGGAAGTGGGAAATTTTGTCTGTGACGGCCTGATTGTTTCGACCCCCACCGGAAGCACCGGACACTCGTTGTCGGCAGGCGGGCCGGTGCTGATGCCAACCTCTCCGGCCGTTGTGGTGAGCCTGATTTGCCCGCATACCCTGAGCACAAGACCCTTGGTGCTGCCGAATGAATCCACGATTGAAGTTCAGGTTGTGGATCGGGTGGTCGGGGGGAGACTCTCTGTGGATGGCCAGATCGGACAGTCCTTGGAAATCGGCGATATCGTTCGGGTTACCCGAAGCCGGAACGGTGTCCGGTTCATTCATCTTCCCGGCTATAACTATTTTTCCGTCCTGCGCCAGAAACTCCATTGGCGCGGTTCCAACATCTAGCCGCTGCTATTCCAATTGTTTTCGGCTTTCGGTTTGAGCGCACTCATAGACGACCCGGACCGGAACGTTATGGAGGGTCGCCGCTTTCATGCAATCCTCATATTCGGGCGAGGCGGTAACGGGCGTTCCATGCCAGCGGCCGATCTTGGCCCGGATCAACCCGTAAGCGGTCTCCACATCGAGGATCTCGCGCTCCAGCATTGTCCGGCGGGTCAGATGTTCGCGAATGCCGAACGTGGTGCTTTCAGTGAAGATCAGATCCAGCATGACCGGCTTGAGATCGGGGGCGCAGAGGACGGTAAGCAAAGTGCCGGGTCTTTGTTTTTTCATCTGGATGGCGGTGGTAAAAGCGTCATAAGCACCGTTGTTCAGCAGTTTTTGAACGAGTGCCCCGACCAACTCCGGAGTGGTGTCGTCGATATTGGTTTCCAAAACGAGGCAGATTTCCGGATCTTCGACTTTCGGGGGCTGGGCCTCCAGAAGGGTGGCGCGCAGCAGGTTGGGGCGGTGGTTGAGCGTGCGGCATCCGAAGCCGTGCCCGACCGCCTTGATCACCCAGCCATCGGGCCAGGCATTGAGGGTTTTCCAGGTGGTCAGCAGGGCCGCGCCCGTTGGCGTGACGAGTTCAAAGGGTTCGTCGGCATGGCAGACTGGAAAGCCCTTGAGAAGTTCCACGGTGCCCGGCGCGGGGTTGGGAAGCGTTCCGTGGGCGCACTCGATCGTGCCATGTCCCTGCGGAAGCGGTGAGAATCCGACCTGATCGATGTGCAGGAGGTGGAGCGCCTGGCAGGCGCCGACCACATCCAGAATGGCGTCCAGTGCGCCGACCTCATGAAAATGAATATCTTCCGGCGTCTTGCCGTGAACCGTCGCCTCAGCCTGGGCCAGGCGCTCGAAAACAGCAATGCTCTGTTTTTTTACCGTCCCGGGAACGGCACTTTTCTGGATGAGCTGACGAATATCCGAAAGATGACGGTGCGGCGCGTGGTCGTGGGGATGGCTTTCATGGGTATGAACGGTGACGCGTGTTCCGTGCATTCCGTGTTCAGCGTGCTGCCGGGCCTCGAGAGAGAGTTGGACATCACCGAGCGAGCTGAGCGCTTCGTTCAGATCTGCAGGGCGTACGCCCAAATCCACAAGGCAGGCCAGGATCATGTCCCCGCTCGCCCCGCCCACACTATCGAACCATAACACCCGTTTCACGGCTCACTTCCCCCTGTTGATCATCGCCGCCGCGACGCCCGCGCCAAATCCGTTATCGATGTTCACCACGGTGATGCCGGGCACGCAGCTGTTCAGCATGGCCAGCAGCGCGGTGATTCCGCCCAGGCTGGTTCCATAACCGATGCTGGTGGGGACCGCAATGATAGGGCAGTTGGTGAGCCCCCCGACAACCGAGGGCAGGGCGCCTTCCATACCGGCAACAACAATCAGCACCCGTGCCTTCTTCAGAACCGGAAGTTGATGAAGCAGGCGGTGGAGTCCCGCGACACCAACATCATAGACCCGCTCCACCCGGGCACCCATGGCCTCGGCGACGAGAGCAGATTCCTCCGCCACGGGGATATCGGTGGTTCCGGCAGACAGCACCACGACGCATCCAACCGGCTTGGCCCGCGTGCGTGTTTCCAGTGTGATTACGCGGGCGGCTTCATGGTACCGGCTTTCCGGAAAGTCTGCTTTCACCGCGTCGGCCTGTTCCTGTGAGGCACGGGTGGCGAGCACATTCTGGCCGGCCTCATGAAGCGCCTTGACGATGCCGGTGACTTGTCCCGGGGTCTTCCCCTGGCAGAAGATAACTTCAGGGAACCCCCTGCGGCGCATGCGGTCGGTATCCACCCGGGCGTAGCCCAGATTTTTTTCACGGATAGCCTCAAGTTGTCGAAGCGCCTTATCAGGTGCCAGTTTTCCTCCGGCGACAGCGTGAAGCAGTTGACGTAAGCTCATAGGTACAGGATGAAAGAGACGGGGGCAGGAATCAAGGGGGAAGTTACAGGGAGTTCCGGATAGGTGAAAAATACTATTTCTTCTCGCGGCCCGAGATTGTACAAAATGCCCATGTCGAAATCTGATACCCGCTCGCGGTGGCGTCAACCCAGGGGGCTGGCCATCCTCTACGAGGATCGTGATATCATTGTTGTGAACAAGGCGCCTGGGCTTTTGACCATTGCCACGGAGACTGACAGGGTGCGGACTGCGTATTACCTGTTGAACGACTATGTTCGCAAAGGTGCGGCGAAATCCCGGGAGCGTGTTTTTATCGTCCACCGCCTGGATCGCGACACCTCAGGGGTTCTGGTATTCGCCCGGACAGAAGCCGCCAAGCGGCAATTGCAGGCTCACTGGGAGACGACCGAAAAGCACTACCTCGCGGTCGTTCACGGAACTTTGACCCGGAAAGAAGGGACTCTGACATCGTATTTGACCGAGAATGCAGCATTCAGGGTCTATTCAACCCCTGATCCCGCAAAAGGGCTGCTTTCCCATACCGCCTACCGGGTGATCCGCGAGTCCCCGGCATTCAGTGTGTTGGATATCACTCTACTGACCGGACGAAAGCACCAGATCCGGGTTCACCTGTCCGAATTGGGTCACCCGGTTGTGGGGGATGATAAATACGGGCGGCCTCATGATTCCCATAAATTTCTGGCCTTACATGCACGATCACTCGCCATCGATCATCCCTTCACCGGGCAGCGCATGATGTTTGAGGCCGATGCTCCGGTATATTTCGACCGGTGGTGGCGCGGGTGACAGGGTCAGTGCCGGTCCAGCCGAAGACGGATGGCACGGGCCAGTTCAATGGGTGTAAAGGGTTTGTTCAGCCATTCGGCGGTCAGTTCCGTGATTTGAGGCGCATATCCGTCCGGAACCTGGCCGCTCATGATGACCAGTTTTTGTGACGGATACCGCTCGAGAATCGCCCTGCATGTGGCCAGTCCATCCAACCCCTCCATGACCATATCCGTCAGTACCAAATCATATGGCGAGGCATTATTTTCGCATCCGGCTGTTTCAAATAGCGCTACCGCTTCTGTTCCCGATGATACCACGGTTACGGTGTATCCCATTTTCGTCAAATACATCTGCGTCAGGAATCTCTGCCCCGGCTCATCATCCACGACCAGAATCCGTTCGGTTCCTCCCGGCAGGCGGCACGGGTCTTCCTCCGGCGGAATCTCTTCTTCTGCGGTGACGGCTGGCAGGAAAACCGTAAAGGTTGATCCCTTGCCGGGTGTGCTTTTCACATCGAGAAATCCGGCATGGTCTTTCACCAGTCCATGCACCACGGAGAGTCCCAGTCCGCTCCCGCTCCGTTCAGTGGGCGCTTTTGTTGAGTAAAACGGTTCAAAGATTCTGGCAATGGTTTTGGTGTCCATGCCGCATCCCGTATCCTTGACTTCGAGCGTGACATACTCTCCTGCCGGTATCAGCTCGTAACCCTGATAGGGGTTTGAAAATATCATCCGACTGGTGCTGATCATGACCTGGCCTTTTCCGGCGATCGCCTCCACGGCATTGCTTGTTAAATTCTCCAGGATTCGTGCCAGTCGCGATTCTGAGCCCTGGCACCAGAGAGACTCCGGCGACAATTGGGTTGATATCTGCACGTCGGGTCGTCTTGCCTGCAGGGACTGGATTGGCTTCGAATCCAGAAGCTGTTGAGCCGCCCGGTTTACATTTGAAGATTTTTTCTGGAATTGCGCCCGTCGACCCAATACTACCAGATCGCTGACTACACTTGCCGCCCGCAACGCGGAAGACTTCATCATCTGAAGTGAATCCAGCGTGGCGGCGTAGTCTGGATCCGCTGGAGTTCCGTGCCGCCGAATGTACTCGATTGCCACATCCGGTAGAGCGACGATGGGGCCCAGAATATTATTCAGGTCATGCGCCACCCCGCCTGCCAGCACTCCCAGGGATTCCATCCTTGCGCTTCGTTCCAACTTAACCAGAAACTCCTTTTCCCGCTCCTCCGCTTGTTTGCGCGCCGTAACATCGCGAAATGACCACACTCGGCCATTGGGCTTATTTTCCTGAATGAGGGGGCGCGATAGTCGTTCAAAAACCCGCCCATCCTTGAAATACAGCGTGTCGAAACTGTCGTCATTCGATTTGTAAACTTCCTGGACTTTGTTGAGGAATTCCTGCGGATTGATCAGTTGATCGAGGACATGGTGAAGCAGGGCGGCGTCATCCCGGCTGGCGGTCAACGCGGGAGGGATATTCCACATTTCAGCAAACCGCGCATTGGCGCTGAGAACTTTGTTTTCGCTGTCGACAGCCAGGATCCCATCGGCGGTACATTGAAGAATGGTTTGCAGTGATGATTCGCTTTCGCGAAGTGCCTCCTCCATTTTCTTTCGTTCAGTTATATCGATAAATGAGCCTAAAATGCCGATGACATTGCCTTGTTCGTCATGGAGCGGCACTTTGCAGGTGTCGAGCCAGGCCTGTTTACCGTCCGCCTGACGTTGCGGCTCAATAATGTGATATTCGGCTTTATTACTCTCCATGATCCGGCGGTCAGTGGCGACAAAGAAATCGGACTCTTCCTTTTTCCAGCCGAGATCGAAATCGGTCTTGCCGATAATTTCGTCAGGCGAGTTCAGTCCGGCGGCTTTGGCAATATTGTTGTTGCAGCCCAGGAAGACGGAGTTCCGATCCTTCCAAAAAACGTAATCAGGGATGTTGTCGAGAATCAGTTTCAGGAATTTGGCGGCCCTTTTGCGTTCGGTTACATCGCGATAGATGGACTGATAGGTGCCGTCAGGCATCATCTTGGATCGCATTTCGACAATCACTTCAGAGCCGTCGGGGCGGATCAGCACGCGCTCGCTAATAACGATTTCGCCTTTTTGTAAACGATCAAAGCGGAGTGGAGAGGCGAGGAGACTTTTTTGCGTGAAAGGTAGATTGGAGATGTGGCGTCCAATCAGATCATTCTTGGACAGGCCTGTTATTGTGCACAGGCACTGATTGGCATCCGTGACAAGACCCTTTTGGTCGCCGAGAAGTATTCCATCAACGGCGAGATCAATAAGCCCCCGATAGCGGCTTTCACTTTCCCGAAGCGCCTCTTCCGTCCTGTACTCCCGGGTTACATCCCTAAAAACCAGGATGACGCCCGAAATATGACCATGGGTATCTTTAATGGGTGCCGCAGAGTCGGCAATTTGGTGTTCGGTGCCGTTCTTTGAAATGAGGATCGTGTGATTGGCCAGGCCGACAGTTTTTTTACTGGTGAGCACAAGGGAAATTGGATTCTCAACCTTTTTCCGTGTTTTGGAATTAATGATGTGGAAAACATCATGCAAGTCTTTGCCGCGGGCATTCTTTTCAGTCCACCCTGTCAGGGTTTCGGCCACCGGGTTCATGGTGGTGACTCGTCCTTTGTCATCCGTGGCAATGACGGCATCGCCGATGGACGCCAGTGTGATGCGGAGGTGTTCTTCGCGTTTCCTGAGAGTCCGGAGTTCCTCGATCGAGCACTTTTCATCCCCCGATAGCTTCTGTCGAGAATTCATGGATGTTCCTCCGAATTTCCCCTTGAACCTTTGCGCGCACTCCTGTTATCAAAATCCTATTCACTCTTCCAGAGCTTATTCGGGCGTTACCATGCGAAGAGGGTTTGTTTCGGAGTGATGGGGTGGGCGGGGGACATGGGGGTTTCGAATCCTTCATCGACAGGCAAATTATCCTTTTGTCTGGCTGCCACGGCTAATTCATCACAGCACGTATTCTCCGGGTTGTCGGCGTGGCCCTTGACCCACACCATTTTGACGTCATGACGTTCTGCTAGGATCAATAGCTCATTCCATTGATCGGGATTACGGGCTTTTTCGCGGCCATTGCTTCGGGTCCAGCCATTCTTCCGCCATTTCACGGCATGCCCCCCGTTAAACATATCCACGACATACTTGGCGTCACTATAGAGCACCACTTTCGTCTTGTCGCCGTGGCGAGCGGGAATCGCCCGGAGCCCCACAATCGCCCCCATCAGTTCCATCCGGTTGTTTGTTGTGGCCCGGAAGCCGCCAGAAAGTTCCTGTCTTGAACCATTCTGAATGACGACAACCCCATAGCCGCCCTTGCCGGGATTAGGCGAAGCGGCCCCATCGGCATAAATGACAACTTCGTCAGAGGCAATAGTGTGTTCAATAGAGTGGCTCATAGAGAAGCTGGAGAGTATGACAAGGAACGTGACAAAGATTCAAGCTTAACAGCCTGTGCGAGAATCCTCTGGTGATTCAGGCCTATATGTGGCATAGTTCGAAAATAGAAAATCACATGAGAGGCGGGCCTCCCGTCAAAAACCATGCACAACGCACCGGTCTGAGCTGATGCCATTGCAGAATTGGAGTCGTTATGAAAAGTCAGGAAGCTATTCTTTGTCGGCGGGAAGCTGAGATTAAAACCGGCAAAGAGGACCTTGCGCGTGCCTTGGCAAAGACCCTCGTGATCCGCCGTTTCAGGGGTAACTGCAAGTGCGGCTTGATGTTGTCGGAGCAGGATAAGAATCCGAATTCTGAAACCTACCGCTGTCCTCATTGCGGAAAATCCAATCCGTTGGCCGTGGTCGTCGCCTAAGGCTCCCCAGGCCCTCAATTTCCTTTCGATGCGGCCTTTATTCTTGTTTCCGGCGTGATTCCTTATAGAGTATCGCCCGGTTCGAAGGATGAGGAATGCATCATGAAAGAAATTGGAATTGGACTTCTTGGATTTGGCACCGTTGGCGCGGGCGTAGTCGAGGCGCTTCAGCGCAATGGAGACCTCCTGGCCGGGCGCATCGGGGTGAGGCTCGTGCTGCGACGCATCGCGGATGTGGATCTGGATCGGGATAGGGGCGTCACGGTTGACCGGTCCCTCCTGACCCGGGATGCCGCGGCGCTGATTGATGACCCGGCTGTGGATATCGTGATTGAACTGATCGGCGGCACCACCCTCGCCAGGGATTTTGTCCTGCGCGCGTTGCGTCTCGGAAAACCCGTGATCACGGCCAATAAGGCTCTTCTCGCCGATCATGGCGGTGAAATCTTTGCCCTGGCGGCCGCGAACAACACCGGAGTCTGGTTTGAGGCCAGCGTTGCCGGCGGTGTTCCGATTATCCGCGCCCTGCGGGAAGGCCTGGTTGCCAACCGGATTGACCGCATCTTTGGAATTCTGAACGGCACCTGCAACTATATCCTGACCAAGATGGAGCGGGAGCAGGTGACCTTCGAGCATGCCCTGAAGGAGGCTCAGGCCGCCGGGTATGCGGAGGCGGATCCCGGACTGGATATCGACGGATTCGATACCGCTCACAAGGCCGCCATCCTGGCCTCCCTGGCTTATGGAATCCAGGTACCCATGGAGAAGATCCATGTGGAGGGGATTCGCGGGTTGAGCAAGGCGGATATCGAGTACGCCCGTGATTTCGGGTACCGCGTGAAACAGTTGGCGGTGATCAAGGCGGTGGGCGGCGAAGTCGAAGTGAGGGTTCATCCCACCCTCGTTCCTCACGATCACATGCTCTCCTCGGTTATGGGGGTTTTCAACGCGGTGGTGGTCGATGGCGATATTGTCGGTCAGACCGTTTACACCGGGCGCGGGGCGGGGCGGTTGCCAACGGCCAGCGCCGTGGTGAGTGATCTGGCAGAAGTGGCGCGCATTCTGGCCGACGGCGGCAGAAAGGCCCGTTACAGTCCGGCCAGCCCGTCCGGAAAAATCACCTTCCGGCCAATGGGCGAGGTGGAATGCCGATATTACCTGCGCCTGTCCCTGCTCGACAAGCCGGGTATTCTCGGTGTCGTCGCCACAGTTTTGGGACAGCACGGAATCAGTCTGGCGTCCATCCTCCAGAAGGAGCCGAACCGGTCGGGTCGTCATGTTTCCGTGGTGATCCTGACGCACCGTGCGGTGGAGAAGAATATTATGGAAGCCATGCGGATCCTGGAGGAACGCCAGGCTCTGGGGGCAAAGCCAGTTTGTTTGCGGATCGAAGATCCGGGAATCGAGAAAGCATCATGACAACGAAACTGAAATGCGGGTTGAAGGTGGCGAAGTTCGGTGGTTCCTCGGTGGCGGATGCCGGCCAGATACTGAAGGTCTGTTCCATTATCAAAATGGATGCCGATCGCCGGATTGTGGTGGTCTCCGCACCGGGCAAGCGCCGCTCTGACGACACCAAGGTGACTGATATGCTGATTGCCTGCGCCGAGGCGAAGCTGGCCGGCCGGCCGGCAGATGCGGAGTTGACGGCCATTGTCGAACGTTACGCCGAGATTCAACGGGACGCGGGTGTCGGCGACGCCGTGATTCGCGAAATTGAAGCCGATCTGCGAGGCAGGCTGGCCTCGGATGGCTCGCATCGAGGTCGTTTCCTGGATCTGATGAAGGCGGCGGGTGAGGATAACAGCGCCAAACTCGTGGCTGAGATATTCCGAAAGAACGGCCTGGATGCGCATTATGTGAACCCCAAGTCTGCGGGGATGTTGTTGAGCGACGACTTCGGCAACGCCATGGTGCTTCCGGAATCTTATGCGAAGCTGGCATCCTTAAAGACGGCCCCCGGCATCAGCATTTTTCCGGGCTTTTTCGGCTATACGACCTCCGGCGCGGTGGCGACATTTCCCCGCGGCGGCTCGGATATCACCGGCGCCATCCTGGCGGCGGCGGTGCACGCCGATCTGTATGAGAATTTCACCGATGTCGATTCCGTATTTTCGGCCGATCCGCGCATTGTGCCCGGTGCCGCGCCGATCGGATTGCTGACCTATCGTGAAATGCGCGAACTGGCCTATGCCGGGTTCGGCGTGTTTCATGACGAGGCCATCATCCCGGCCGTGCAGGCCAAGATCCCGATTTGCGTGAAAAACACCAACCGCCCCGAGGCGCCCGGAACGGGCATCGTGCCGAACCGGAAGTATGAGGGTGGTGCCGTGGTTGGGATCGCCAGCGCGGACGGCTTCTGCGCGGTGTATGTGGACAAGTATATGATGAACCGCGAAGTCGGGTTTGGAAGGCGCTTGCTCCAGATTATGGAAGAGGAGGGATTGTCGTATGAGCATGCGCCCTCGGGAATTGACAACATCTCCGTGATCTTCCGGGAAAAGGATTTCACGAAGGAGTCGGAAGAACGTGTGCTCGCCCGGATCCGGA
>CAJBSZ010000080.1 GCA_903958395.1 uncultured bacterium
ACCTCTGCATTGCCACTGGATGACGACCAGTAATTCGGCAGGATGTCACATTCAGCCCTCAGTTGCTGCTGCACATACTGCTCGGTCAGCGCACCTTTGAATTCCGTGAAAATCGCATTCCCTTCAAGTAAAGTCTTTGCGTCCAGCCGACATTGCGCCGTGAGCAGTCCGACATCCAGCGTAAAGAGTTTAAAGGAGGATTCCGCATAAGCAGAAAGAGGGATGCTCGGCTTAGATACATGCTCGACCTTATAAATCAACCCCGCTCCAAGCAACCATTGCAGGGCGGCCTCAAAATCTTTAGCGCGTGCGCTGGCCCGAACCATGCCGTAGAAAAACTTCTTATTTTCCTTCGCAAGTTGTGCTGGAACAGAGTTCCACAACATGCTTAAACGAGGAACAATTTCCTTTGGAGCGTGTTTTGAAAAGTCCCTTTCGTAGTCCCGGATAAGACGCTGTTGCACATGCCGGACCTCTAAGTATGACCGCTGTTTGCTGAATACGGCCACGGCTTCAGGCATCCCGCCCACAAAATAGTAATTGCGGAGCCAGTCGATATACTTGCTCTTGAACGCGGTAATGAGTCCCCAATCCCGGTTGTTCAGCATCTCGACAAGCTGGGTTTCTCCGAGCGCCTCAAGAAACTCAGTGAAACTCATCGGGTAAAGGTCAAGCGTGTCCACCTTTCCAACAGGAAAACCCGTCCCCTGCTGAAGAGAGACCCCGAGCAAGGAACCGGCCGCAATGATCGCATGGTCAGGTGCCTCCTCGCAAAAATATTTGAGCGATGTCAAGGCTGCGGGATTCGTTTGGATCTCATCAAAAATGATCAGCGTTTTTCCGGGCTCGATCACGGTAGCGGACTCCGCCTGCAGGCCGCTCAACAGACGAGGGATGTTGTAATCCAAGGAAAACAACTGTTGCATCCGTGGATTTCCATCAAAGTTAATATAGGCAACATTCGTGAACGCTTCTTTCCCAAACGCCTTCATCAGCCAGGTCTTCCCGACCTGTCTTGCTCCGCTGAGAATAAGCGGCTTACGGTTTAGCCCCTCTTTCCACGCCTTAAGTCTTTGGATTGCAAAACGTTTCATGAAGTTACCTTTATCGGATCTGGTTTAAAATCACCATCACCGTAACACATGGAACTGCAAAAAGCGACCGATCTTTTGGCTTTTCAGCTGCATAAATGAATCGATCTTTTACGCCTTCACTTGCAAAAGGGGGCCGATCTTGTTGTTCTTTTTCGTTTCATAATTGCTTGCTCCCGTTTGAGTTTCTCAGAACGGATCGTCTTCGCTTCGCCGTTGACGCGGACTTTGACCTCGCGGGGTTCTGGCGAGGTGATGCGGTAGTTCGTGACTGCGCCGCCACCGGCAAACTCGATGAAGAGGTCGCCAAAGGCCTGATAGGCGCCGGTGTCGGTTTCATCACCGATCCAGAGGCTGTCCTCATTGAACTGGATGCGTTCGTGCTCGATGCCGCCGAAGATCATCGCACCGAGGCGTCCGTTGCCGATAGGCAACGCCTCCGCCTCCCAAACGGTGGCGGGTTTGTCATACCAGAGTTTCGTCTCGGCAGCCCAAGCCGCTGTGGCGGCTAGTAAGACGAAAAGAATCGTGAGGGTATGTTTCATAAATTGCGTTGCTCCTTTGCAATAGGTTCCGGCAGCGGGCAGTCGGTACGGAAGGGCGAGGCGGGCAGCCCTTCCTTGTTGTAGAGGTTCACGTCCGGCACGTTGTCCCACCCGTAGCGCACGGCCACAGGAGTGGCGACCTCGGGACTGGAAACTACAATGGTGTCGCCGACGATCCCGGCCTTTGCCGAAACGAACTTCCCATCCGCCCCGGCGATGATGAAGCCCTTGATTTCGCCCTCCTTGGCGACCATTCCATTGCCCGTGTGCCCGAAGGTGAGAATCGCGCGGTTGCCCTCGATTTTCATGCTTTGGAATAGTGGACCGGAATACTCAATGGATTCGCCGTAGGCCAAAGCCCTGGCAGCCAGTGCGAGGCGGACCCCGACGGGTTCTTTTTTCTTCGGGTGAATGTTTTTGGCCTCGCCGACATCGGTGATCACAGCCATGGCCGTGTTGGGAGATTTGCCTAAGGTCAGAAATTGCGCCTCCCGAATTTCCGGCACCATCCTGTCACATGGGGCGATTTGGACAAAGAGGAAAGGAAAGTTCCCCCTCTGCCACTTCTCCCGGTAGTCAGCAATCAGACAGGGAAAGAGCGTTTGGTATTCAAGAGCCTTATGGGCATTCCCTTCCCCTTGATACCAGATCATGCCCTTGATGGCATAGGGTATCAAGGGGGCAATCATCCCATTGAAGAGCACGGCGGGCGTTTTAGGCATCGACTCATCGGCGTCCAGTGACTCTGGCGGGAGAGGAGGATAAGCCCCTGGAATGGGTTGCGGCGGCACCGGCGCCCCTTCCGTTTTGGCCTTTTCTGATTCGCTGACCCATGCCTTGAGATTATTGTCGTAGGGCTTGCCATACCTGTCGTTCCATTTCGTAAAAGCCTCCCAGTATTTTGCAAACCGTTGCGGATACATGCGGGCGGCATGAGGATAACCCGACGCCAGACGCTGGGCCACATCCGCATAGGTTGCAAGTTGTGGATCCTTTTGAAGTGCGTCAAGGCTTGACCAGGCTTGTCCAGGCGTACCGCACCAGGAACTGACAATCATACCCACCGGCACCGAACGCATTTTGTGGATATCACGGCCAAAGAAATAACTGACGGCCGAGAATCTTCCGGCTATTTCAGGAGAACACCCTACCCAGTGCCCCTCTAACTCGGTCTGTGGAATAACGGCATTCTTGTGGCCCACAGAAAAGAAACGCAGTTTGGGATACTTGGCCAAAGGAATCTCCGTGTCGGCATTGGAAGCACCGCCCAAACCAAAATCCATATTGGATTGCCCTACAGCCACCCAGACCTCGCCAACGAGCACATCGCCGATGGTGACGGTATTGTTTCCCGAAATCGTCATCACGAATGGCCCGCCGGCCTCGCGAGGCGGAAGATGAACCATCCATTTTCCATTCTTGCCGGCGGTCGTGGTGGCTTCCTGCTCATTCAAGCGGACGGTCACCTTCTCCCCGGCTCTGGCTGTTCCCCACACCGGGATCGGAACTCCTTGTTGTAGTACGGCCCCCTCCGAGAAGAGAGCGCTGGGTTTGACATCCGCCCGCAAGGAGCCACACAGGGCGAGGAGCGGGATCAGTACGCAGACGAGTGGGTGGTGACGGAAAGATTTCATAGATTTTTGACCTCCTGTGATTCGATAACGCGCGGCGTATCGCCATCCCAACCGATTTTCACCCAAGACAGGAACCACGTCCGGCCATGGTCGTTGTTCGCCTGGTAGAACATGTAGAGCTGGCCGTCGGCGTCCTCGAACATCCCGGGATGGCCGGATTCGGAGGAATTCCATTCGCCTGGCGCGCCGTTGGGTAGCAGCGGCTTGTCGATGAAGAGCCGCTCGAAGTGGATGCCATCCTTACTCACGGCGCAGCCGATCTGCTGCGGGGCGTTGTTGTAGCCGCCGCCGTAGAAGAGATAGAGCAGGCCGCCACGCTTGATCACCGAGGGGGCTTCGATGCAGCTCCGTTCCCACGGCAGCTCAGGCTTCAACACGGGGCCGTCGCAAAGCGATTTCCAGTCGGCGCGGCCAAAACCGGATTTTCGCGGCGCGGCAATGGCGTGAAGCATTTGAATTTTGCCGGCGGGATCACGCGTGGCGTAATACATGATGAGCTGGCCGCCCCACTCCACCACGTCCACGTCAATCGCGCGACCGTTGTTCCAATCGCCCGTGGGGTGCCAGATCGGGTTGGTGGGGTTGCGGGTGAAACGGATGCCGTCCTCGCTCGTGGCGTGGCAGAGGGCGTCTTTTGTTCCATTGCCATAGGTGTTGTAGAAAAGGTGGAGCTTTCCATCAAGCAGGATGATGCGGCCATTGACGATTCCGTTTTTCTCGCAATCCTGCGCGGGGAGAATCTCTCCAATCTTTTTCCAGTTCACGAGGTCGCGGCTTTCGGCGATGCCGATGGCCCAACCGCGCGGCGCGTCGAGCGGTGCCAGATTTTTCTCCCATGCGGCGACTGAATAGTAGAGCAGGTAGCGCCCGCCGAAGCGAACGACACTCGGGTCTTTAGCGAACGGACGGCCCGTCCGATCAGTGTCACCGAAATACATCGGGGGCGTCTGCATTACGGGTGCATTCCCCGCAAAGGGGGCATTCACAGCCGCGGCAAGCAGTACCGAGGCAAGCAATGTGTTTTTCATATATTCCTCTTATTGACCGTTGAGCTTCCGGTAGCGGAAGTTCCGGAAGATGGCATTCCCCTCGCCCGCCGCGTACAGCGCGGGACGCAGCGCCAGGAACCCGCCAAAGGCGGTGTGGCTGTAGCCGCTGACATCCTCCGAGTTGGAGACCTTCTTCATCGAGTGTTCATCCGGCCCTGCCAGAAAGTCTGCCTCGTTGTGGTCGACCACGATCCGCAGGGTCATGCGCTTGCCCGGAAGCAGTGTCCGGGTCTTGCGCAGCGATGCGCGCGCACCCGCCCACACGGCCCCTTCGCCGATGCCCACGCCGGCATAGGCTGACGGATTATAGAAGAGAATCAACCCGGCCTGCGCGTTCCCCTCAACCTCGACATCCACCGTCACCTCGTAGGCCAGATCCCCGGCCATGACCGTCATGGGAGCGCAATCCGCCGGGGATTTGCCCTTCCCTTTCACGACCAGCGCATGATCGCGGAACTGGAATCGCCCTGAATCAAATTCGTCCCAGAACTGCCACTGGATCCCGAGTTTCGGACCGGCAAAGTCATCCGACAACTCCATCGGCTGCAGCGGCGCGGGCGGCAGTTTCGGCGCCGGGATCGGCCCGACCGGATCCTTGCCGGCCTTGGATTTGAGCCAGCCGTCCGCGGTCCATTCCACCGGCTCCAAAAGCGTATTCCGGCCCAGGGTCCTGGCATCGCGGTTATACGAATGATAGACAATCCACCAATCGCCCGGTGCGGCCTCGAAGACCGTCCCATGCCCGCGCGACCACCACTTCTCCAGTCGGCTCTGCGTCCGAATGACAGGGTTGTAAGGCGAGTTTTCCCACGGCCCCACCGGCGTGCGGGACCGGGCCTGCACCACCATGTGGCTGGTCGAGGGCCCAGCGGTACCACCCTGGGCGGAAATCAGATGGTAGTAGCCGTCCTTGAAGAACAGCTTGGGGCCTTCGAGGCAGAACCCCTCGGTGCGCCATGACTCCGGGAACGGCCAGCCGTCATAGACCTTCTTCAGTTCGCCGGTGACCGATAGACCGTCGTCGGACAGCCCGACGACCTTCCCGCCCGAATAGTGCAGATAGCGCTTCCCGTCGGGCCCGACCACATGGCCGGGGTCAATCTCGCCGACCTTGAGCAACACCGGCTTGCTCCACGGCCCTTCGATGGACGGCGCGGTGATCACGAAGTTGCCGCGCGTGCTCCGGCTGTAAATGTAGAACTTCCCTTTGTGATGGACGATGTCCGGCGCCCAGATGTCACCGAAGTACTCCTGCAACGCCCGCGTCACAGGCGTCCAGTGGACGAGGTCGCGCGATTTCCAGATCAGCAACCCCGGCGCATAGCGGAACGAGCTGTGGGTCATGAAGAAATCGTCGCCCACCTTCACGATCGAGGGGTCAGCATAGTCGCCGGCCAAAATCGGATTGGTATATGAGACTGTCGCCTCGAATGGGAACGCTGACAGTCCCGCGCCATTGAAGAGGTTGCAGCCGTCCGGGTTATCGGCCCAGGCATAGCGCACCACGACCGGTTGCGGCACTTGCGAACTACTTACCACCACTGTCTCGCCCTTGATAGTAGCGTCGGCCCAGACAAATTTATTATCAATACCAGCGACCGCAAACCGCTTTAGCGGTCCGCTTTTCGACTGGAGTCCCTTGGCGTGCGTAAACTTCACCCGGATGGCACCGTCCTCGACCTTCATGGACTCGAAGCGCGGGCCGCTCGCTTCGATTTTTCGGCCGTAGGTTTTCTCCAGCGCCACGAGCGCGAGCCGTTTGCCGACATCCTGCTTGTTCGCCGGGTGGATCGTCAGGGCGCTGCCAAGTTCCATTCCGCTGGCGATACCGCAATCGGGAACGGAACCGGCAACCTGCTCCTGGGCCTGGCGCAAATAAGGCCAACTACCGGGCTGATTGGCATCCTTCGGCGGAGCACCGTTGTTCACGAGTTGCTGGATGATGAACGGGAATGACCAGCCCCACTGCGCGCGCCAATCCCGGATCATCAGTGACAGAAGCTGGCCATATTCGCCATGCCGGGATGCGTTACTTTCCCCCTGGTACCAGATCGCGCCCTTGATTGCGAAAGGCACCAGCGGGGCAATCATGCCGTTGTAAAGAGCGGCCGAGACGCTGCGGAATGGAATGTTGTTCGGCTTCGGGCGTGACTTGAGCGCCTCTGGAGGCAGAGCAGGAAAGGTGCTTTCTGTTTTCATCAGCCACTTGTTGTCAACGGCGGCCTGGTCTGCCACCGGCAAACCCAGCATATGGCCCCACTGCCACATTCCCGTGCGTTCGGTGGCGGAAACAATGCGAACGGCAATGACGTTCCGTCCGGCCTTGACCAGTTTGCCGGGGACATTGTAGCGGCGTTGCTGGTTGTAGAAATCAGGCGCCTTGTCGCTGGCGCGGCCGACCTCCACACCATTGAAAAACGCGGTGTCGTACTGCTCGCTTACCCAGTTGAGGCCGAGGCCGAACGGTTTGCCGGCTGCAGATTCCGGGAGGGTGACATCCCTGCGCACCCAGAACACGCCGCCCGACTTGGCTCCTAGCTGTACCCAATGATTAGGGAGAGTTATCGGTGACCAGTCGTCAGTCTTCAACTCCGGATCGGCCCAACTGCGTGCGTGTTCGGCGATTGGTGGCGGCTCCACACCGTATTTTTTCTCCCAGACCGCGCGCTCTGTAACGAACCGCTTGTTGTCGTCCTCCTGGGATTTGACCTGTGAGATTTCCTTATCAGCCCGTTCTGCAAGTGCAGGGATGGTCTTAAGCGCCTCGAGACGGGTCCATGCCTCGGCTGGTGTGCCACCAACAGAACTGTGCAGCAGGCCGATAGGAATCTTGAGTTCCTTGTGCAGTTCGCGGCCAAAGAAATAGGCTGCGGCAGAGAATTTCCCAACCGTCTGAGTCGAACAGGGTTCCCACTCCCCTCTCACCGCATTTGTCGGGGAGAGCGTTGGATTCTGCGCCACAGTAAAAAGCCGGATTTCCGGATAGCGGGCATTGGCAATTTCCTCTTCCGCATTCGCGGAACCCCCAACCCCCATCCCCATGTTCGACTGGCCGGAGCAGAGCCAGACGTCTCCGACGAGGACGTCGGAGAGGATTAAGGGTTCAGGGTTCAGGGATCTGGAGATCTTCATTTTTCCAGGGACAGCGCTGGCGGGCATTACGTCGAGTTTTACCTGCCATTTACCGTTGGAATCGGCGATAGCGGTTTTCTTCTGGTTGCCGAACTCGACGGCAACCTTCGCTCCCGGATCAGCCCAGCCCCAGATTGGAACTGACTGGTCCCGTTGAAGCACCATGTGGTCGGTAAAGAGGGAGGCGAGTTTAAGCGTATCACCGGCAAGGGATTGCAACGCAAGCACCACAGTCATCATTACAAACAAAGCAGTTCTTTGTATCATTGGGTCTCCTTTTGCGTTCTTATCCAATTCCTCTCCACCCTCACTGTCGCCGCATCGCAGTTCTGCTCCATCAGGACCGCCTGTCGGCATCTCGGATTGCCGAAGACAATATCGTTGTCAGTCACCGTCGCATGGCTCACTGCGTCGAGACAGATGGCGGCATAGAGATCGGCTATCGGACGGCCATTATGCATCCCCTCCAAGGCCACCGCGCCGGGATTGACGATCCGGTTGTGACGGATGACCACGTGGTCGGCATTCCGCACCGCTATCCCATAAACCGAGGGATTGATGATCAGATTGCCTTCAATGCGGAACCCGGACAGCAACCGTGCGTCAGTGGGATACTTCGTCCCGGCATATACGACGATCGAGCCATTCCCGTCAAACCCGTTCACAGCGGCCGACACCGGATTGTCCCGGATCACATTGTTGCGGATCATGAAATTCGACGGCATCGGCCCTTCCCACCAGTATTGGGAGAACTGGGCGCTGATACCGCCCCCGGTGCTGCGCAACAGCAGGTTGTTCTCGATCAATCCGCTCTTGGCCCCCTGCAGGAGCATGATCTGGGCAAGTTGGTCGCGGAAAAGACACCCGCGCACCACGATCGAATCGGCACGGTAATCGGAGAAGACCACCATGGCGAAGGGGGACAACTTGACCGGCCGGTCCAGCACCGTCCGGTAGGCGTTACGAGCCTTCGGCACCGTCCGGTTCTTCTTCGCGAAGGCATTCACATCATCCAGCGTGTTCGCATCAGTGATAAGTTCCGATACCACCACCTTAGCCTCGCCGAAATTGACCCAGTTGGTGTAACCGTAGAACGTCAGAGTGGAACCAACTGTCGGCTGCTGGCGCCCAGTAACAATCACGGTATTGGGAGACTCCTGCCGCCCCACGATGGACGTGCCGGAAAGCAGGTTGATGCCGTCGTCAAGATGCGGACCGAAGGCGCAATCTTCAAACAGGAACGATCCGCCGTTTTTCGAAAACTGCCCGAGTCCGGTCGCGATGGGCAAGCGACTGGTTCCCGGCCGCGGATAAAGCTGCCAATCGCGATAGACTGTATACCCTGCCGTCCCGTGATCCGCCGGCGATCCGCCGCCATTGTAGACACGGATGGACTCGAAAGTCATGTCCCGACAACCCTGGCTGGAACAGGCGCCATGCGACCGGACCCCGTGACCAGCCGCATTATGCAGGGCCAGAAGATTTCCGGGAACAAGAACAGTCTGCTGATTGAGTGGATAGCGAAGTGACGGCGTTTTAAGTCTGAACTTTCTGCCACCCAGCGGGGCTATGCTTTTCCAACCCATCTGCGCGATGTTCACCATCTGGCCCTGCGGATTATAGGCCATCATCCGTTCCGCTTCGGGAAGGTTGGTTACATATCCCGGAAGAATCTCCACATCGAGGGTGCGCTGAGTGATATCACGGGAAAGGATGCGGGCAACGGACATGGGGAGCTGCTCGGAATCGATGATTAAAGGCGCGCAGGCCTGTGGTGAGCCTGTCGAACCGCCCTTGCGCGCCGCGGCGGCCAGGGGCCTGGCCGCCCTACCGGTCAGGGTGACATTCGTACAGGCGTTGAACACGAACGCCGCTCCACTTTTTTCGGAATCGACGATGATCTCAACACCCGAGGCATGGACGGTAAAGTTTGACACGCCCTTGAGCGCCATCTGGCCGGGCTCGACCCGGTAGATTCCCTGCGGAATTGTGAAGTGGCGGGGGGACACGGAGTTGGTGGCCGCCTGCTGCAAGTCAGCGAACATGGATCGTGCCGCCTGGCGCTGCTGCTGTTTCTGCGCCTCGGAATAGATAACTGTATACGCTGGGTTATTGGCGTTGTAGGAACTGCTCTTCTCCCAATAACCGAATTTACCTCTGATCTCGGCCTCGATGTCACGAGGCTTGGCCGGGCGCACAGAGACGGGTTCCGACCACTCTCCCGGCTTGCCGGCGGCATCCAGCGCGGCTACACGCAAATGCAGATTGCCGCCCCAGCCGAACAAGGCAAACGGTCGCTTTTCGACGAACACGGACGCCGAGCGCGCCTCCGTCCCCACCTGCTCCGCCATTTTGAAATCGCGACCGTTCCGGGATACCTCAACCGAAAAACCGCCGGGCGCGGTTCCGGAATAGTCCCAGTTCAGGTCAATCCAACGATCCATCGGCGCCACCCCGCGAATCTGCGGCGCCGCACCCACTCCCATCACAGAAGCCAGTAACGCCAAAACTACTAATACTCGACATCGACTTATCATATGCACCCTTACACCCTTTGCAAAACACTTCACCACTAATCTTCACTGATTCGCACTAATCGGGATAAGAATTTGAACAGAAGCTCGCGAAGCCCGCCAAGAAAGAGAATGTTGCGGCATTTGTATGCGGCGAGTACACCGCATAAAAATTCCGCAACGGTTCTTCGAGGAATTGAGACAAATCATTATACCTTCAATTCTTCACGAAGGGTGTTGCGGGATTTTTCGTTTTGGTACTCCAAAACAAAAATACCGCAACATTTTCTTCTCTTCGCGAACTTCGCGTCCTTCTGTTCAAATTCTTTTTCTCCGAATTAGCGTAAATCAGTGAAAATCAGTGGTGAAGTCTTTCTTCTCTTCACCGCCCAGCCAAGTCTCCTGCGGCGGCCAGCGGCGTGGCCGCCCTACCACCCATCGCCTCACCCACCGGCTCGGTCTGGATGTTATCCGAATTAGCCACATTGAACATCGGCACCGGCGGACCGGGGCGCGCGGGATAGACGGTTGTTTGCTCCAGTCGGTTGCCCTTGAACATCAAGCCATCCACCGAATAAATCCCCAGCAGGGTCTGGTTGCCAAACACCTTGAACAGGTTGTTCTCGATCCTGATATTCCGATTATACCGGCTCGTCGCGCGGAACTCCTCCACAATCCCCGATCCCACCTCAATACAGGCCTTGCCCCACACGCCGTAGTTGCAGTTGTCAAACGTGTTGTTCCGGATGACCACATCCCGGACCCCCGCCTGCTCGAACCAGAACCGGGCGTCTCCCTCGAACAATATCGCCGCCCCGGGCACATGAAACAGGTTATCCTCCACCACGATTTTCCCGCGCGACCCCAACAGGATGCCCCGCGCCCGGTTGCCCCGGATCGTACACCCTTTGATCAGAACCTCGGCCGTGTTCCACTCCAGGCTCGCCACCGCGTCGCCGGGCACCAGTTCCTTCGGCAACGGCGACTCCAGGACCACCGTCGTGTATTCCTTGTTGATCCGGCGCACCGACTTCACCACCGCCTGCCCGTACGTTACCAGGCTCGGGCCATGAACCAATTCCAGTTTCCCGCCGGGCACGATAAAGTCGAAGCCCAGTTGCTGCGGATGCACCAACCGGACCTCAATCGTGTCCGGCGCGGTCTGCGCCACGACCTGGGCGTAGATGCCGTGAATGTTCGTGGCGTCGTCCTTCTGGTTCTCGAACAGGCAGTCCTCCATCACGATCTTCCCGGCGCAGTTGGCGAAGTGCGTAGCGTCGGCGGTGAGGCTGACCACCCGCCCGCTACTCGGCGCGGGCGTCACCCGTACCCGCTTGAGTTCGATATCGCGGCTGCGCTGGGCAATCACCCCCATGCCGCCGCAATGAAAGATGTCCACCCCCTCCAACTTCACACCGGCGCTATCGGAAATGACGATCCCCGGACAACTCCGGGAGGCGGCGCCGAACACGAGCACGTTACCGGGAGTACCGGTGAATTTCGGAACCCCCACACGCACAAGCCGCGGCCCCAGTCGCTCAGCCGTGAGTCCTGAGAACCCATAGACATCCCTGGCCATATAGGCCGTCTCCCGGAGCCGGGGATCGAATTCAAGTAGCGAACCAGAGGGATAGGTTATCTCCCCGCTCTTGACCGTTGTCAGGGGCCTGGCGTCCTTTTTCCCATCGGTAAACACCAGGATCCCGTTCCGGATTTCAAACGGGAACGCCTCGGAAAATTCGACATCCACGGCCGCAGGATGAATCGCCTTGATCACACCCTCGCTGTGGAAGGTGCGGGCATAGTCCAGGGAGAAGTTCTTGAGCGTGATGTTTTGGGAGTGTTCCAGCACAAATGGGGACATGAACCCGTGGAACACGAACGTCGCGCCCCGCCCGTCGATTGTGAGGTTGTCGAAGCCGGAGAGAAGGAAGGCGATCCGCTTGAGGCCCTCGTCGTTGTTGCTGACGAAGCCATACTGCTCGGCCGCCTGGTCAGGCCAGAAGTCATAGCGGCCGGGCTCGAAGGTGAGCGTGCGGACCTGGGAGGCTTTGCACTTTTCAAGGGCCGCACGCACGGCGGGAGTGGCATCCTGCCCGCTGCCGGGTTTTAGACCGAAGGAGGAGAGGTCGAGGGCGTGGGAAGATGTGGCGAGGCACATGGCTGACACAACAAGAATACGATATAAATTCATGAATTCCTCTAGACTTTCGAAACGTTCACCGGAAACCCCTCACCCTAGCCCTCTCCCTCAAGGGGCGAGGGAAAAGAACAGACCCACCCTTGAAGATGATCTGCACCCTCTCCCCTTGAGGGAGAGGGTTGGGGTGAGGGGTTTCCGGAGACTCACCTAATCTTAAACACACTCCCACGCGGCAACAGCAGGGTACTCCCGCACTGCATAATCTCCACCGCATCGGCAATCCCGTCACCATCCCCATCGCCCGTCGCGCCCGCCGACAACAGTGCGCTCGGAGTGTTCGTCAGAATCGCCACGTCGTCCAGCAGCGTGCCGTCATCCGACGCGCCGCCGACACGGCAGGTCGTGTAGTCGCCGCCTGTAAAAGCCAATGACTGGCGCACCAGGCGGCCCCTCAGGAAGATCGCGGCCGCATGCGCGGTGAAATCCTGCAGGATGGAGACCCGCACCCAGTCGCCCGCCTGCACCTTGGCCACGGCGACGCCGAACACGTCCGTGGAACAGGCATCCCACCCCCCCGCCACCGCCGCGTTCGACACCATCAGGTAGCCATTAGTACTGAAATAAAGCTGCATGATGGGCGCCACCGGCGCGGGCTCGGGATCGGCCTCCATCGCCGGCTTCACCCACAGGTCCGTCCAGATCTTCTTCTGGCCACCGGAGGCGATCGAAACGGAAGCCGCCGCCTGGGAGGGCAACGCCATGCACCGGAACGAGAGGTTCGTGTGCGTTGCGGCGTTCGTGACCACGGCGGCCGTGCCATCCACACCCCATCCGAACCAGCCCAACTGGCTCACGTCCTTGCCGACGGCATACCCCTCGAACATGTCATTAAAATCCAGGGGCTGCGCCACGATCGCCAGTGTACCCCAGCGGTAGTCCAGCGTGAAGGTCCCTGTCCGCGTCACGCCGTCCGCCACAACGGTCCCGTTCACCACCTGCACCACTCCACCCGCCGCGATCGAAAGCGTCGAGCAGTTCAACGTCGTGTTGCTGAGGGTCAACGTGCCGTTTGCCCCGAGGCTCACGCCACCGGAGCAGTTGATGGCATTGGTTGCGACCACCTCCTGCCCCGCCGCCACGGCCAGGTTGCCCGTGATGGCGAAGGCGCTTCCCACCACATAAAGGGAGGTGGCAACATTCACGTCCCCCGTGTAGGTTCCCGCCGACATCACCAGGATATCGCGCCCGCGCGCCACGGCCACGGCACCCGTCAGCGTCGGATAGGTTTGCCCCGGCCCGACGCGCAACAGCCGTGCGCAATAGTCGTAGGTCTGCAGCTCATCGGCATCCGACAAGCCGTTGAAATTCAGGTTGCTCGTCAGGCCCGACGGAACCGTGGCGCTAAACCGTACCTCGTCCAAGGCTGTGGGGTCAGTGGTTCCATCCCAGACCACGTTGGTCAATGACGGCCAGGCGCCCGACATGGCCACCTCCTGGCGCAACAACTGCCCGTTGATGAACAAGGCGGCGTTTGAGCGGGAGTAATCACAGAACAGGGTCACCCGCTGCCAGGCGTTCGAGGCCACCTCGGGAACGGAACCCAGTTGGATGTCGTTGGAATACGCCGTCCACGTGCCGCCGTTGTTTACCGCCAGGTAACCGTTGGTCCCGAACCCGACCTGAAGGCTGGACTGAACCACCGGAGCATTCGTGTCGAAGTCACCAAACACCGGTTTGATCCAGAAGTCAACCCACGCCCGCAACACCGCCGTGGAACAGGTGTTCGATACCGCTACGACGGGCTGGATGGCCAGGTAGTTGGTGCTCGACTGCGCCGCAAGCGCGGTATTGCTGACCACCTGCGCCCCCACCCCCGCCACGCTCCAGCCGTTCGTCCCGATCGCCGCCAGCACGGTTCCATTGGTGTAGCCCTCGAACCCATCAGCCAGCGGCAGCACCGAGGGAGTCACCGCCAGGCATTGTGCCGCGATGACGGACATCGCCACTCCCAAGAATCGTTGTTTTGTCTTCATAAGCGCCCCCCCCCTTCGCAGCCGAGACCTAGTAAAGGGTAATCGTCGTACCGCGCCGCGCAATGTTGACGTAGACCGAGGTGGCGTCGGACGAGACCGAGCACCGGTATTTTGAGACGTCACTCCCCGTCACGGTCCAAGTCGCCAGATTGGCGGGATTCACCAAGGTGCCGTAGGTGAACAACGTGACCCGGGTGGGTGGCGTCGTCACGCCGCCGAGGGAAT
>CAJBSZ010000081.1 GCA_903958395.1 uncultured bacterium
ACCATCATCAGGGCCGCGATGCTCAGCATATCGTACAGCCGCACCACGACCAGCGAAAGGGCTCCGCTCGAAAGCCCACGACCCAGAAAGGCGCGGAGCAGGAACGGCAACGAGAGTTCACCGGAACGGAAGGGAAGCATATGGTTGAGAAAGGAGTGAATTGCGGAAATCGCCGTGAGACTGAGAAGCCCCCGTCGCCCCAGAATACTGCCCAACCGCAGGGCGCGGAAAAGATTGGCCCCCGAGTAAAGCAGGAAAGCCGTGACCAGTTGCGGCAGGGTTAACCGGTTCGCAAGGCGGAGAATATCCACCAGCTTGATCTGGCTGAGCAGGGCCACGACCAACCCCACGGAGAGCAGAGCCACGAGAGTGCCAAACATCCATTTCCGCGCGGTCGGATTCATGGGGCGGCCTGGCTTTCAAAGGCCGCAAGCGATACCACGGGCAACGTCGCCTTGTTCTGGGTGGCGATCTCGTGAAGCCCGGCCAGCTTAACACCGGCCTGTCGCAACCGATCAACCAGTGAGCGGAACCCCGGGAAACCGCCCGACCACTGTCCCATGGCATACAGCCCGCGCAGGCCAATGGGTAGCGTGGCCAGAGCGGCCGAATCGGCAAAAAGATTATGAAAATGGCCATCAACCACATAGGGCACCCGAATCCGTTGCGCGGCTCGCCGGATCAATGCTGCGGCCAGAGTCGGCCCCAGTAAATTGATAAATGACAGGCCTGCTGGAATGCGTGGAAAAAGTAGGCCAACGGGAAATTCGGGCAAGTCTGGCTCCGTCCATCGGAAGGGATAACGAGGGAAACGGCTGAAGTCATAGCGCCCCTTCCTTCGAACCGGGAAAACGCTGGAATCGTACTGATACCCAAGCGAGGCCAGCAACTGGATATCGGCGGCACTGATAACCCCCGCCGGAGCACGGTAGCCTGCAGGCACGCGGCCAAACCGATCCACATAAGCATCGGTGCCGCAGTTGATTTCATCGGCATGGGAGTCGCAAAGGGTTCCGAACCCCTCCGCCCTATGGTCATGGCCATGTAATTCCACGGAAACACCCGCCGCAAGCAACTGATCAACAACCGGATGGCGTTGCGCGATGAGTTGTCCGGTCACAAAGGCCGTTATGGGAATCCGGCTGGCGGCGACCCAGTCCAAGAACGGGCTGATCCGGTCAAGAATCTTTGTGGTGGTGGTGCGACCGTAATCAGGTTCGACGTCCAGGGTTAGGCACACTACACCCGAACTGGCCTCCGCACCCGATTTCATCGGGAAGCAGCCTCGCCGGGGACAGGTTTGGCCTCCAGCAGTTTAAGTTCCGCCAAAGTCCACGCATATCGACTGCGGGGTTCGGCGATTTCAATTTTTATACCGACGGTCGTGACAGGCTTCGGTAACGTAATGATGGCAATCTCGCGGCCATATACGGGATGTCCGTTGACAAATTCAAAAGCCTCTGGATTGACGGGAACAGTCTCGGCCACACGTCGCCACGCGCCATCCTGAAGAGCAGAAACATGCACACTCACAGGGTGATCTCGGCCGGACAAGGCGTGATCAAAAAGAATCTGGCCAACGGTTCGGGCTGTGGCCAATTCCACCGACACCCACATCCCTGTCATTTGAAGGTAGCCCGCGCAACGCCAAAAGGTGGATTGGCCATCCATCATGAATCGGGCATCACCGGGATTATGGCTCGCACTCACGCGGAGCGGCATCAGGGACGCTTGCCGGGAAGAGGTTGCCCCCGTCGAGACGAAATCGGTATAGACCGTGAATCCGCCGCATTGCTTTTTCTGGAAACCAACCTTACTCATTACCAGGTCAGCCTCGAACCCCACAGGCGTGAAATTATAGGAGTCTGACAACACATAGGCGACATTGGTCGAGGCATCCACCATGTCCTTAAACGGCACCGGCCAGCCCGGGAACCGCTCGTTATAAACTTGGCAGAGGGTGATTCGTCCGTCGGTGTTAAAGGTAAAGCGATACGCATCCACATAACTTGCGTAGCCGCGGGTGATGCCACGACTGTCGAGATAACTGATGACGGGCGTGAGATCGTAGGACTTGAGCGTGTTGGCAAATCCGGGTTTCCGCCATTCGGTTAACAGGGCGCCGGCCGAACTGAGATTTGCGGCAACAATGGCGAGGGTAATGCCTCCGAGGAGGATCCGGCTGAAACGGCCTGCCCGCTGGTAAAGCCCGGCAACCAAAAACGGAAAGCTCCAGAGGAGTGGCGTGAAATACCGGTAGGTGTGGGAATGCGACCGGCCGCTCAAGAGAAACAGCCCCAGGCATAACCACGAAATGCCAGTGAACACCATCAGCGCATCCACCGACGGCCAGCGTTCGCTTCGCCACCGGTCAAAGGCGTTCCGGGCAACGACAAGGGTGGCCACCACGAGAATTGCGGCCCACCCAATGCCCACCACGCCTGCAAAGCCGGACAGCCAGACGATTCGTTCTGATGAATCCGGAACGAGGGGCACGCCGAAGCCGAGAGCACTGGGAAGGGTCGAATTCAAGGCGGGAGAAAGCAATTTATGAAAGGCGTCCCGGACGCTAACGGAGTGCTGAACAGCACCAAAGGCACCGCTGTGAATCACCTTGGCCAGAAAGTGGGGGACCAGACCGAGGAACGCACCAATGGAAAAGGCAGGCGCAGCACCCAGCGCGGCGCGCCAATTTCGGTGAAGGCCCACCATGGCCCCCACCATGATGAGAATCGGAAGGCAAAGCATGGTTTCACTACAGGCCAGCCCAACAAGCAGTCCCACCACCAGGGCCGAGTGCCAGGGATGCCCCCCCTCATCCCACTGGCGCTGGGCTAGTAAAACGGCAAGGGCAGAAATCATTACCAGCGAATCGTAGGCGGGCATGGCGCACCCGTGTTGCAAAAAAAGAAGATAGGACGAACCGAACAGAATCAGGATCATACCGGGCCAGGTATCCCGGACCGGACCCCAGCGTCTGAGGATCATTAGCGAGAAGAGCATCGCCAACAAGCCGAAGCCGGTAGCCAAAATCCGTGCCCCGACCGTCGTGCGGGGTAGAAACTTGATAAACGGGGCCATCAGGTAGGCGTCCAGCGGAAAGATGTAGGGGGAAGCCAGAATAAGCAGTGGACGCTCACCGGCCGCGATTTGCTTCGCCTGAAGCGCAATCTTGCACTCGTCGTCAAAGGCGGGCATATGGGCGCAACTGACGGCGAAAATGGTAAGACGCAGGGCCACGGCAAGGACGATCCCGACCCCGGCCAATATCCACAAATTTCGTTTCTGATCTTTCATTAATCGCTCCGTTTGTGACTGTTCAGGCTATAGAGGGCTCCTGGCTTCAACAAGCCCAAAGTGTCGACTGACACCTCACCGCCCCAACCACAAACGTCCATCGCTGGCTCCCTCCACACGGAGTTGTCCGAAAGTCCATTTTCCGTCGCCAATGATCCGCAGACTGATATCGGCCAACCCCGTCTTCGCAGGAAGAGGAAGCTCAAGAACAACCATTTCGCCCTGGCTTAAGTTCAGGCCGGAAAGCGCGCCTTCATAAAATTGTCGGGGACCGCCGAACGCCTTACGGTAGGCGCGCACCTTGAGCGGGGGCGGATTGTCCTTCAGGGATTCAAACCGGATCCGCATTCGATCCCTCGTGATCATCTCCACATCCACCAGTTTCATCCAGGGGTAGAAAACGCCTATTCCCGTCCTGTCGACCAAGCGACCTCCCTGCTCAAGCCGGCCCCACTCCTTGTCGTCGGGAATTGAAATCCGTGCCTTTTTCAGCAAATCCCGCGCAACTTCAGCTTCCCCTTTTTTCCAGGCGTGCCGGATTAAAGCCTTGTAAAGCTCACGCCGCTCCGCCCAAAGAAAGGCGTCCTCATTCCACTGAATTTCAAACCGCGCCAACTCCACCTTCCCGCCCCGTTGATCGGAAATAAAATTGAGCGCCAGGTTTTGTTCCCGGTCAACCGTAATGCGACGGCTTATTTTGAGCGGTTTTTCTGCCGCCACCAGGATCGTTTCCTCATCTTTTCCAAGGGAGTCACCCACTCTCATTTTCCACGGTTCGGCCGTCTCTGAGTAGGACGGGGATTTGAGTTCGGCACGCACGGTGTAGACGCCCGGCGCCAGTCGCATCGGCAAATTCAGGGTGCTCGTGAATTCCCGTGAGTTTTCTTCCTTGGTTAAGCGAATCCCCATCGGAGGAAGAGAGAACTCG
>CAJBSZ010000082.1 GCA_903958395.1 uncultured bacterium
CCATCCATGATCCCCTTCCGCCTCGCCTCAAGCGCCGAAACGCCCTCGTCATGCAACGTGATCATGACCGTGGAACCGTCGGCAATACTGGATGCAACGGCCTTCCCCATCGTTTTACCCGCCGCGTATACGTCCTGGCCGACCGCGCTGAGCCGCCTGGTTGGGGCCGTCTGGTCGTCACAATTGAACGCCACCACCGGGATCCCGGCCTTGAGCACCTCCTCAATGACAGGCGCCAGTTTGGCTGAATCAATGATATTTACGGCTATCCCGTCACAGCCCTTGGCCACCGTCTCTCGGATCATGGCGATCTGCCCTTCAGGACTGCCATCAGTTGGCCCCCTGAATTCGCACTCGACATCCAGTTGTCTTGCCGCGTCGGCAACACCTTTCTTTACAGGGCCAAAGAAAGGGATTTCGGAAAACGGGGTAATAAACGCAAACTTAAGCACACGGTCGCCCGCCGGCTTATCCTTAACTTCAGCGCCCGTCACTCCGGCAACGCCCAGAACCATGCCCACCACCACTGCCACCCTCGCCACTGTTGTCTTCATGCTTTCCTCCTCTTGATAGTTTCACTATCCGATTTTCCTTTTCGAATGCCATGACCTTTCGATCTCCTCAAGGCTTTTACCTTTTGTTTCGGGCATTACCTTCCAGACAAAATAGAACTGGGGAATGAGAATGGCGGCGAACACATAGAAGGTCACACTCTTCCCCCAATTGTCCCGCAAAATCGGGAAGAGTTGATTCAGGATCGCATCGGCCGTCCAGACCGCCAGCGAGCTAATCGCCACCGCCCGTCCCCGGATCCGTGTGGGAAATACCTCCGACATGAACACCCATTTGATGGGCCCCATGGAGAACGCAAAACAGGCTACAAAGGTCGCCGCCGCCGCCACTTTCATGGCGCCGGAGGCCTCCGGCTGGCCCAGCAGGCGTCCCAGCACGAGCAGCGAAATGAAACAGCCGAGATTGCCCCAGAATAACAGGCGCCGCCGCCCGGCAAAGTCCATCAGCCACACGGCAACGAGGGTAAAAACCGACAGTGAGGCGGCGATGACGACCATGCCGGACATCTCGCCCGTCAGTTGGACACCCTGGCTTCGGATGATCTCCGGCCCGAAATTCCAGATCGTGGTGATCCCGCTAAATTCCGACACCACGGCCAGGAAGAGCGCCATCAGCAGCGGCCGCCTGAGGCCGGGTTTGAACAATTCCCACAACGACCCGCTTTCCTCCTCAACGGCCGCATCGATTTCGGCCAACTCCCCTGCCGCTATGGCCGGGCCATTGATGCGGCTGAGCACCGCCAGCGCCTCCGGGTTGCGCCCCTTTTCCGCAAGCCAACGCGGACTCTCGGGGATGGCCACGCTTGACGCAAAAAAGAGCAACGCCGGCAACGCTTCCATGCCCAGCATGCCCCGCCACACTTCCCGCTCCACCATCCAGCCAATCCAACCCGCCGCGCCGCCGCCCTGGATCCTGTCATGCCAGTGCAACAGTCCGGTGTTGATTAGGATCGCCGCAACGATACCCACGCAGATCGCCAGTTGGAACAACGTCACCATCCTGCCGCGTAGCCGGGCCGGCGAAATCTCCGAGATATAGAGCGGACAAATCATCGAGGCGATGCCAACGCCGACGCCGCCAATCCACCGGAAGAATATCAGCGACGATGACGACCACGCCAACCCGCACCCGATGGAACAGGCCAACAGGAAGAACGAGGCCACCACCAGCACCTTCTTGCGTCCGAACCTATCGCTTGCCGTGCCGGCCAGCAGGCAACCGATCATCGCACCCACCATTGCCGAACTGACGAACCAGCCTTCCATTAGCGACGACAGGGCGAACCGTTGGACAATCAGGTCCTTGGCCCCGGAGATGACAAACAGGTCATACCCAAAGAGCAGACCACCCAATGCCGACGCGAAGCAACAGAGGGACAGATATATAAGACTGCCTCCGGCTGCCCCGGCATTTCCACCCTTTCCCACCGTTGTCATAAGCATTTCCTCGATTTTGGATTCCCAACCGTCTGGTTACTGAAATTCATTCACCCTCTTCAATCCCACCCAGATGGGTTTTCAGAAAGTTGATGCCTTGGGCCACAAAGGCCTCGGGATCGGGGCACAAATCCTGGAAAATGCCGCGCTCAAACCCGAAACCGGACGCCCCGGTCCTATAGGTTTCCAACAGCAACCGCACCGGACCGTTGACCGAGCGCAGGGCCGTGAACACCGCAGGCCATGGCACGAGCCCTCCGCCCGGCACGCCGCGGTCGTTCTCGCAGGCGTGAAGACCCCAGAAGCGCGGCGCCGCACGGTGGATCGCGGCGCCGTAATCGCGCTCCTCGGTGATCATGTGATAGGTGTCGAGGTTGATGGACACATTCCCATGGGCCGCCAAGTCCGCCAAATGCGCAGCTTGCTCGGCCGTGTTGACCAGGTGGTTGCGAAAACGGCTCATCGGCTCAATGACCAGCCGCACGCCCAGCAGGGCGGCGGCCTCCGCGAGGCGGTGCAGATTATCCGCCGCCCGCGGCAGCTCATCCACAGGCGGCACCCGGCGGCACAGTCTGCCGGGATGGCTGTAGAGTGCGCCACAATACGCCACCGCGCCACACTCGGCGGCCCGTTCGAGAACGTTTCTGTGCCATGCCAGCCCCCTGGCGCGGCAGGCCGGGTCATCGTGGGAAATATCGCAGTCCATCGGCCAGTCATTGCCCGGCCCGATGCTGAGCTCGATGCCCAACGCGTCGGCGTGCCGGCGCAAACACCGGGCGTCGAATCGCACCTCGTCGCCAAGGGACACTTCAAACAGGGTCAACCCAAGGGCGCGCACCCGGTCAAGGATTGGGAGGTCATCATCCGTCCAGCAGCGCGTCCACAGGAACTGATGCGCGCCATAGCGGAACTTCTCGGCTCGGACCGGTGAAAGGGGATCAGCATTCATGCAGGATCAACTCCTTTAAACGGGTTTTCACGGGCTCCTCTGCTTCGGGCCACAGTTCATCGAGAGTCATGCCCGGCACCAATGCCAGGGCAGCCGCCGCCCCCCGCGCAAACTTCCGCGGGACAATGCCGTTTTCGAGCGCCAGCCGCATGGCCCCGACCAGCCGGTCATTCCAGGCAAGCTTGCGGCGGGGGTCCCGGATCACACGCGCCACGGCATCGCTCAGATGCGGATTCATCATCCGTTCCATCAGGTCGTCCGCATAGGCCTGCCAGCCCGCCGGGGTAAAGAGCGGATGCCGCCCGGCATATTTCGCCACCAAGGCGCAACCCGCTTCCCCGATGAACGCCTCCCGGGCCAGCGCCAACAAGGCCCCATCGCCGGCGACCTCGGACATGAAACGATAGCCCCTTTCGTTGGCGAGATACCCGAGCAAGGCGTGGGAGGCGTTGTGCCCGAAGAGTTTCGCTTCTTCAAACGGCAACAGGTCCGACTCCTCCTCGAATGCGGCGAGGCCTCTCTCGAATCCCGGCAGCGTGATGCGGGTGGCCAGGATGCGGTTGAATTCCTCCACAAGAAACGCCTTCCGGATACCGGGCGCAAGGGAACGGAGATTGAGCCGCTCGACCTCGGAGGGATCTGTCACCACACGGCTCATTTTCCCGATAACGGTGTTGAGATACTGGACCGGCCGCCCCGGCACATTGGGCAACACGGCCGCAACTTCTGCTTCCAGGCATTCCGCCGCGTGGTTGTTGTTTTCCGCCGTATACACGGCCGTCGCGGACACCTTGCCCTCCGCCAAGCCGCAGGCCAGCATGGATGCAACACTGCCCCCTCCACCGGCGCCGTAGGCCGAAACCGAGGGGAGACAAGTGCAGATCTCCGTGGACTCGGCAATGGCATCCACAAGGGCATCCCGGCCTGAAGGCTCCAGGGGGTTGAACATCTGCACCCCGGAAATATCCTCCGAATGAATGCCGTCATGCCGGGCAATATTGATCGAGTAGCACCCCCGGTTGGCCTGGACCGCGGCCACCAATTCAGCATCAACCTCCGCGACCACAACGCTGGCAAAGGCGCCACTGCGCACGGCCTCGCGGACAAAAAGTCCGCCCTGAATAGGCCCAAAACCAAATCCGGTCAATCTATGCACATCGCTCATAAGAATACTATTCCACAGTACGTCACATCCATTATTGAGACATATCTAGGGCCGAAGCCGTTCAGCAAGGGGTGGAATCTTGGGAAAAGGGGCATGGGGTTCGTTTTGATACCAAAAGGCGACAGAGGAAATTTCATCGTTCTTCAGTTTCCTGTATTTCGACACCCATCCCAAGGCCTGGATCGTCACCTTCAGGTCCTGTGAGAAGTTGATGGGATCCTGGATATGCCACCGGTAGAGGCTCCAGAGTTGAGGAGGTTCCGCCAGTTCATTGGCTGGCAATACCGAGCCCGAGTAGGCCGTCGAATACGTTTGGGGGAACCCCCAACTGGCCAGGAAATAGTCCTCAGTTCCAGTCCCGCAGATCGTCGGGAACCCATCGTCTCCATCCATATACATTTTAACTTCCCCCTCGCCGAACCAGCCCTTTTCCATTTGGGTCCAAGCGAGGAAGGTGCCCACATAGCGGCCCCGCCCCTTCACACCATCAAGGATGACATAGGGATTCTGGGCCCCGGTGGCCGCGCGCCTGTATTGGGCGTGGAAGGTACCTGCGGCGGCGGGAACCGCGGTCTCCACATAGGTGATCTGATAAGCCACCAGCTTGACATCCTTGTCGGTCTCATTGGTCAGGGTAATCCGGGCCCGCTTGCGGAACGGCATCGGCCAGAAACAACTCAGGGCATTTTTGGGGTTGACCGTGACGGCAAGGGAATTCAATTGGGCCACCCGGCCGTGTCCCACGGCGAAAAAGTCCGGTACAGGCGATTCCACGGACGGGGTATCTTCGCCATCCCAGTAAAAGCGGATGACCAGGCCGCGGTTGATGTTCTCCACCATCCAGATATGCTGGATGACCCCGGGCCCCGCCACATCCATCAGCACCGCCGTCTCCCCCGCATTGACCCGTATGAAAGGCCTGACCTTCCAACCCTGGCCAAGGGTATCCGCCGAACTTGCGCCATCCGGCCGATTCGTGTCTGCCGGATTGGGAGTCGCCATGCCGCCCTTCCCCTTCTCTCCGGTCGGGTTCTCAGCCGAAATGGAACGGGAACGGGCATCGGTCAACAGAGGCAACGAACCAAGGCCAAAACCAAAACCTGGCGTCACTGTCGCCGCCGGGGTTTCGCCTTCTTCCCCCATCACCCTTGCGGACCCTCCCAGCCATGCCAGCAATAGCAAACCCGCTATTCCAAAACGGCCAATCATTTCATATCTTTTCATGCCATCTCCTCAAATACCGTCGGCTTTAGGCCAGACCTTTTTCTTGCGGTCCACTCCCGTCAATGCCATTACAGTTCCCTTTTATTCCCCATAAACTGCCACCCTGTTCAATGGCACCGGTTTATTGGAGGCGCTCACCACTTTCACATACCGGGCCTTGACCCCAGGCACCTGCGCTCCGGCGACAAAGGCGGTCACGGGAAACTCAAGAACGGGCCCGGCCTCACTCCCCTTCCACACGTCTTTCCAATCCGTTCCATCGCTCGATACGGAGACCGTCAAACCGGGGAACCGGCGCTCTTTTTTAGGTTCAATGCCGATCCCCTTGACATTGTGTTCACGCCCCAAATCCAGCGTGATCGGCGCGGCCACGCTCGCTTTGGCCGAAATGAGCCCGCCATAGCGGCCATCCTCGAATATCGACCGGGTCGAAATACCCTTGATCAACTCAATGGAGGGCCTGTCCAGGGTCAGTTCAATGATCGTGTCGATCGCGTCGTGGTCGGCCACAGGCACGGTGAGGTCAAGCCCCGCCGGGGTCTGTTTCACCGTAACCGCTCCGCCAGTCAGGACCTTCGAGGAGATCACCTTCTGGGGCAGCGGAAGCAGGCGAAGGGTATCGCTCTTTTTCCAGTCCAACACATGGATGTAGACGGTGTTGCCCCGGCGGGACGACCCGCACCAGGCTGAGTTTTCATACGGCCCGCCCCGGGTCCCGTAGAGGCTCTCCCCATACTTGGCCATCCAATCGCCCGCTTCCTTGAGACGCTGCGCCTGGCGCGGCTCGATCTCCCCGGTCGGCATCGGACCGACATTCATGAGCAGGTTCCCGTCCCCGGTCGCACAACTCACGATGGCCTTGATCAGCTTGTCGAGGGTGTACATCTCCCCGTTCGGCTTGAACCCCCATTGATGTCCGACAAAACACAGGCACGACTCCCAGGGGCGGGTCGTCTGCATTTTGCCGATGGATTGCTCGGGCGTGTCAAAGTCGCCCCAATAGGGTTTCCCCAGTTGGTTGTACCAATTCAAGATTGCCAGGCGGTTATTCACCAAAATTTTGGGCGCAAGCTTTTTGAGAAGGTTCAAGGTCTCATCAATGCCCCAGAAGGACTTCAGGTCACCCACACCGTAACTGTCAAACCAGATGATATCGATGGCGCCATACCGGGTGAGAAGTTCCGTCAACTGCCCGTTCATGTAGGCGCGGTACTTGGCGTTGTCGCCGATCCCGTAATCGGGGTGATGCCAGTCCCGTTGTGAATAATAGAGCCCCACCTTCATCCCCGCCTCGTGGCAGGCCTCCGTGAATTCCTTGACCACGTCGCGCTTGAACGGGGTGTTCATGATCGTGTAATCCGTGAGCTTCGAATCCCAAAGACAAAAGCCGTCATGATGCTTGGCGGTGAGCACCATGTACTTCATGCCGGCCGCCTTGGCGATCCGGACCCACTCCTTCGCATTGAATTTGGAAGGATTGAACTGCTTGTAGAGGTTGTCATAGACGGGATCCTCGACAACCCCGGCCGGATTCTTGGCCCCGTCCAGTGGCCTGCTCCCCTTGCGCGACCAACTCAACTCCGTGCCGGGAATACTGGCCACACCCCAATGGATGAACATGCCGTAGCGGGCATCGATCCACCACCCCATGCGCTCCTGATCCTCGGGCGAAAGCGAGTCATAGGCAGGAACACCCTTCGAACAGGCCGCAGGAGGCACTGCCGCCCCCATTATGGCGGCAAGACAGGCGGCTATCACGAAGACATGGCAATGGTTACTTGGCGCACTCATTTCGTCCTTTCATTAAATTCATCCCCCTACTCAAACGCGACCTCCGGCTCCAGTTCCAGCCGTTCCAACATCGCCTTCGGATTGTCCATCCGCCAGAGCAGCCGTTCCACGGCCTTACGGCCCACGGCTTCGGCGTGGATGTCCACCGAGGCGGGACGCGGGTCGAGCGGATCGAGCAAAATCCCGTCATTATTAACGCCCACGACTTCAACGTCCTTGCCGGGAACGAGGCCATGCTTCCTTAGCGCGTTGTAAAGTCCCGCCACGATAATGTCCAAAGGCGTGAAAATGGCGGTCGGCAACACCGGCAGTTTCTTCATCTCCTCCACGGCTTTGCCGATGGCCGAGAGCCTGGGTCCCTGTTTTTCCGGCGATTCAGACAGAAAAGTCCCGTTAATTTGATAGGCGGTTGCGCCACCCGCCTTTGCGGCCTCCATAAATGGACGTTGCCGGTTTTCGGCCCCGGCCTGCCCCAGACATAACATCGTCCTGTGCCCCTTCGAAAGCAGGTGCTCCGCCGCTATCGTTCCGATCCGGCCATCATTGTAGGTGATATGGTCGAAGAACCCGTTTTCATGGACGCCCCCCATGATCTCCACACAAGGAATTTCCCGCAGCTTCTTAAGCAGCTTCCGGCTCTCTTGTGTGGCGGGCATATGAAACAGGATCGCGCCATCTATTTTCCGGGGGACCGCTTTTCCCGAAACGTCCTGCGAAATATTGCGGATAATCAGGTTATAGTGGATTTTCCCAAGTTCATCCTCGATCCCGCGCATCACTTTGGAATAGACCGGCGTATGGAACAGCATCGGTTTGACTTGGGATATCAGCGCGATCTGCATTTTCCGGTAAGAGGCGGGCCGGCGGCTCTTGGGCCGGTGCCCTTTGCGGGAGTGGACGTTGCCAGGGTCATAGCCAAGCGTCCTCGCCGCGTCCCGGACCTTGAGGACCGTTTCCGGGCTGATTCTGGGGTTGTTGTTCATGACAAGCGAAACTGTCACCCGTGAAACTCCGGCAAGTTTGGCGACATCAAAACTGGTTATGGCACGCTTCATCAGTGATACATCTTTCTGTTCAAATGTTAGACTTAGGGCATGCAGGAATATAGAACAAAATCACATTTTTGGTTACACATATACTCAACTTCATATTTGAGAGCATTTTACGGCTTTTGAATTAATCATTATTTTTACTGTATGGAGCCTCCCCCTACCGGCGGAGACGGCGTCCAGCACCCGTTCCGGGGTCAGGGAAAGGAACAGGTCCGTGATTCGGCTTTCCATGGCTGCACCATAGTCCGATGCGCGCCCGGGCGCAACGAGGGGGACCGCCAGGACGCCTTGCACCCCGCGCCGAACGCGACAACAATTCCCCCAGCGGGAGGTGCCATGGACGATCTGACCACGATCACGACCCCGGTGGCGGTGAGTGAGGGACGGTACCGCTGGGACGTCCCCGAAGGCTGGGAGCAGGGCCGCGGCGCATACGGCGGCCTGGTGCTGGCGTGCATGGTCCGGGCGATCGAACACGCCGCCGGAACGCCGGATCGAACCCTTCGCTCCCTGACGTCCATCCTGGGCGGGGTCGTGCCGGCCGGCCAGGCGACCATCCTGGTGGAGCCGCTGCGGATCGGCAACGGGATGTCCACGCTGGCGGCGCGCCTGGTCCAGGACGGCGAGGTGAAGACCCACGCCGTGGCGATCCTGGGGCGGCCGCGGATCGGCGAGGACCTGGGGATCG
>CAJBSZ010000083.1 GCA_903958395.1 uncultured bacterium
GCTGGAAGTCGTGGTGGAGGGGCAGGTGCTTGGCAAATGCGATGCCGCGACGATTCCCGCCGGACAGTTCACCCAGGCCAGTTTCGCCATCCCGGCGGAGTTGGTGAAGGGTAAGGAAAAGGTCGCAGTCATGCTTCGGGTTCCGGAGAAATCCGAGGCCGTGAGCGGGATCCAGGAGTGCCGGATTGTGACGAATGCCAGAAATTAATCGCCACATGATTGACTGGACATGATCAGGTAGGGCGCGCAGGCCCTTGCGCGCCGCGGCGGCCAAGGGCCTGGCCGCCCTACCAGTGGTTCATGTCTGGCCAATAATGAGACAGTAAATAACGGGAGCCAAGATGAAGAAGAGTTTATGGAATATTTGCGCGGGGCTTTTCGCGACGCTGTGCCTCGCCTCGGCCGTACGGGCGGATGTGAAGTTGCCAGCGATTTTCGGGGATCACATGGTCCTGCAGCAGGGTAGCAAGCTGCCGGTGTGGGGCTCGGCCGAGCCAGGCGAAAAGGTGACCGTTTCACTGGGGGGGCAGAAGGCGGAAGCGGTCGCCGGGGCGGACGGCAAGTGGTTGGTCAAGCTAGAACCCGTGAAGGCAAGTGAGGCGGCGCTGGACATGGTCGTCGAGTCCTCCCACGCTTCACGTCTCACGTTTCACGACGTCCTCGTGGGCGAGGTCTGGGTTTGCTCCGGACAGTCGAACATGGCCTGGCCTCTTTCCGCCACCTTCAGTTCCCCGGAGATTCCCAAGGCCAATCATCCCGGGATTCGTCTTTTCAAGGTTGGCTTCAAGGTTGCCTTCGAGCCTCAGAGCGACTGTGAAGGCCAGTGGGTCGTTTGCACGCCCGAGTCGGTCGCGAGCTTTTCGGGCGTGGGTTACTTTTTCGGCAGGGAGCTGCACGAGACCTTGCGCGTGCCCGTAGGGCTGATCGGCTCTTACTGCAGCGGTACGCCAGCCCAGGCCTGGACCAGCCTGGAAACACTCCGTGCCCACGAGCCCCTCAAGGGTTATCTCGACACTATCGAAAAGCTCCGGGCCGATCGCGTGCGGATCGAGGAGGACTACGACAAGAAATACCTCCCCGCTTGGGAGGCAGAGCACAAGAAGTGGCTCGAAGAGTGCCGCAAGCCCTATGACCAAGCCAGCCAGCAATGGGCTGCCGAGGTGAAGAAGGCCAAGGCCGAGGGCAAACCGCTGCCACCCAAGCCCGAGTTGAAACAACCCGAGCCCCACAAGTATGAATGCCGTACCCGCCGGGGGGATAATCCCACGGTGCTGCACAATGGCATGATCGCCCCGCTGATGCCCTTCGCGATCAAAGGTGTTATCTGGTACCAGGGTGAATCCAACTGCAATCTGCCCATCCTCTACCGCACTCTGTTTCCCGCGCTGATCAGCGGCTGGCGCAAAAGCTGGGCCCAGGGTGATTTTCCATTCCTCTTCGTGCAATTGGCCAATAGCACGGGGGAATCCAGTGGCGTTCATCTCCTGAGGGAGGCGCAGCTCCGGACCCTCGCCCTGCCGAATACCGGCATGGCCGTGACGATTGATATCGGCGAGCCCAAGATTCATCCCCGCAACAAGAAGGATGTGGGCCTTCGTCTCGCCTTGGCGGCCCGGCATGTCGCCTACGGCCTGGAGTTCGTCTATTCCGGCCCCCTCTACAAGAGCATGAAAATCGAAGGCGATAAGGTGCGCCTCACATTCGACCATGTCGGCGGCGGACTGATGATCGCCTCCGCGCCACCCTCCCGGCCCGGCGACATTCCGGCGCCTCCGGCTGTCGAACTAAAGGGCTTTACCATTGCCGGAACGGACAAGAAATTCATGCCCGCCCAGGCGAAGATCGAGCAGGACACGGTGGTGGTCTGGTCCGACCAGGTCAAGTTGCCGCTGGCGGTGCGCTACGGGTGGACGGATACTCCCGATGTGAACCTCTACAACAAGGAACACCTGCCCGCCTCGCCCTTCCGTACCGATGACTGGAAATGAGTTTACGTTTTGTCATCAATTTTGATGACAAGACTCCATCAGTGGAGGGGTGATACGTTGCGCAACAAAACAGGAGACAGCATGAATAAGAAAACAATATTAACGAAAGTCGCCCGGTATCTTATGCTGGCGCTAATTGTGTCAACCGCAGCGGGAGCTCGCGCCGATGAGGGGGCGCAGATTCGCGTGCGCGTGGATCAGCCTGAGAACGCGGTCTCGCCAACTTTGCGCGGCATCCACTTCGGGGAGATCAACCGGACGGCCGACGTTGTATTGCCCGTCGAGCTGAACGCGCCGCTTACGAAGCCGTTGTCGCGGGCGGGGCGGATCGGGGTCGGCACCTGGAAGACCCAGGCGGAGTTCAAGGATATCCGGGTCGAGAAGGATGGAAAGGTGCTTTTGCAGAGCGACTTCACGACGGATATGAAGGGCTGGCGGAGAGTCGATGGCGCGTGGGAGGTCGTTGAGGGCGCATTGCGGCAGACCGGTGACGCGCAAGGCGCCCGCATACTGGCCGGCGACCCGCAGTGGACGGATTACACGCTCAGCCTCAAGGCGCGTAAACTTGGCGGCATGCAAGGGTTTCTGATTCTGTTTCAGGTCTAACTACACCCTGCAATTCGGAAATCCGGGTTTTGTAACGACTTATGTGTTGATTTATGCGGAATTTGTCGTTACATATGTGCTTGTCAATCGCTAGAGAGGTTACAATGCCAGGGAAACCCTATCAGTCCAAACTTCAACCGTATGAAGACGAACTGTTTTCCTTTCTCGACCAGGGCCTGAGCTACAGACAGGCGGCAGAGGCGCTTAATCACCGCCACCATCTCTCCATAACTCACAACGCCGTGTTTTCTTTCGTCAAAACACGCCGTCCCGGGCGTCGGGGAAGACGGCTGTTTTACGAGGGACTTTCACCGGACATCCGCGACGCACTGGTGAAACAGATCGCCGCCGTCTGGACCCACGATTCCACGGCGATCGAGGGCAATACGCTGACACTGGGTGAAACCGTCAAAGTGTTGGAGCTGGGGTTGACCATCAGCGGGAAGTCGCTCCGGGAGCACCAGGAGGTCTATGGCCATGCCCGGGCCATTGAATTGATTTACAGGATGATCCAGCAGCCTTCCCTGACGGAAGCGGATCTCTTCGGCCTGCACCGGGCGATCATGGATAAATCGCCCATGGATATCCTGAATCCCGTGGGGGACTGGAAACAGGATTTCAACGGTACCACAGGCGTCATCGAGGGTAAGAGTGTTTATATGGAATACGCCTCGCCGATCGATGTTCCCTATTTGATGACGCGCTGGCTGAAGGATTTCAATAATTCGCTGGATAGTGTTCGGAAACCAACAGATGCCCTTGCTCTCTACACCAGGGCCCATATGAGTTTTGTCCGCATCCATCCTTTCTTTGACGGCAACGGGAGAATGGCCAGACTGATTGCCAACTTACCCGTACTCCGGGGCGGCTATCCCCCGCTTGTCATTCCCCAGGAGAAGCGAAGCGAGTACATTGATCTGCTCTGGGAGTACCAGAATGCCGTCGGCAAGATCAAGCGCGGGGCTCAACTCCTGCCGCGACATCCTGCCATCGCACGCTTCCGGGGCATGGTTCAGGAAACTTGGAAGCAAACGGTCACACTCGTGGAAGATGCCCGGCGGCGCGATACGGCCAGGTCCTCTCATGATCATCCAGGGCCTCGACGGGATTGAATTTCATTCTTCCTTTTCGATAGTCCCGGATCGTGCGCATGGCGGCCGGATTTGCCAGGAGTTCCATCGTTTCGACGATCGCTTCCATCCGTTCACGCGATAGAACATAGGCCACGGTCTCGTCATGGCGGGTAATGGCAATGGCGCCCCCGTCCGCCGTTTCACGCACCAAGCCCGGAAACTGGCTCTGGGCCTGTGATATGGAATACGTATATTTCATGACAATACTATGTAGAATGCGGGGAGGGCTGTCAAGCCAAGTCCGAGAGACGAGGCACCGAAAAGCCCGTGGGCTGCCCTGGAGCCGGCCGTCCCCGGCCGGTAGAGAGTGGAAAAGACCCAACGGATATCCGGCGGAGACCGCCGTCTCCAGAAGACGGAAGTATCTGAAGATCGCAGATGTGCCCCTCGTTATGTCATCAGTTTTGATGACATGACGAGGAGGCGCGGAAGAGGTATCAATGGTACCGGAATGACGAAAAGGATGTGAATCCGTAACAGGGGAAGAAGGGAATCCGAGCATGAAAAGAGTGCTGTGCAGTGTTCTGATCAGTTTTATCGCCTTGGTGATGCCGGCCGCCGTGGGCGCACGCCAGATCGTGATCGGCTTGCAGGCCGCGCCGATGGAGAAGCTGGCGGCCAAGGAGTTGCAGCGGTATCTCTGGCAGGTGTCCGGCGTGCGACTGGAGATCACTACCGGCGAGGACGTTTCGCCGGGCAGTTTTCTCATCGGACAGCGGCAGACGAATCCCCTGATTGAAAGGCTGGCGACAGAAGGCAAGGTTCTGGTTTCACCCGCTGATCCCGGCCCCCAGGGGTATGTGCTCAAGCATGCCGTGGTGGGTGATAAACCGGTGCTGGTGATTGCCGGCAGCGACGCCGTTGGTTGCCTCTACGGTGTCTACGGGTTGCTGGAGAGTCACTTCGGGCTCAGCTTCGGCATCGGCGGTGATGTATTGCCCGATGAACGGAAATCCCTCGACCTGACCGCCCTCGATGAGCGCCACGCCCCCTCGGTGCCCATCCGCGGCTTCATCCCCTGGTCGATATTCCCGCAGACCACCAACTATTCCTGGGCCGATTGGAAGTCGATCATCGACCAGATGGCCAAGCTGAGGCTGAACCTTCTGATGATCCACAACTACAACGGCGATAGTTCCGGCGTGAATGAGCTCTATCACAACTTCCCGATCGACGGAAAACTTCCCCGGGTCAGCAATGGCCATGCCAAGGGGGGCTACATGATCGGCGGGCCGGCCTGGAATCCGTGGGAATACCGGTTCAAGGGGCGCGATCTGATTGACGATTGCGATTTCGGGGCGGAGGCGATGACCCATGGCGAGAGCCTGAGCAACGAGCAGTTGTTCGCCAGGGGGGTGACAATGTTCCAGCGGGTGATTGACTATGCCCACACCCGCGGGGTCAAGATGGCTCTGGGCACCGACGTCAACCTCACCCTGAAGGGCAACGCCGAACGCCTGGATGGCGTAATTCGCGGGAAGATGGCCGCCGAACCGGCTTTGGTCAAGGCCCGTATCGGCCAGGTGATCCGTGACTATCCGCAGTTGGATTATTTTATCGCCTTCTGCTGGGAAGGCATGCCCAAGACAGCTGAGACGCTGCCGGTATGGGAGGGGATCGTTAAACTGATTCATGCCGAACTCAAGGAGAAAGCGCCCGGTATCGGGTTGGCCGTGTCATCGTGGGCCATGCCACCCGAATTTGTCGCGGGTCTGCCCCCGGATGTCATTTGCGCCCCGATCGCGGGCTACAGCCCCCGGCCGCAGGACGGCAAGATCTTCGGCACGCGCGATTTCTGGGCCTGCCCCTGGATGGAGAAGGACAACGACGACAGCATGTTTTATTTTCCCTTCCGGATGTTGCTTTCGCAGACGATCGACGCCTGGCAGAAGCGCTCCGCCAACACCAAGGGTCTTTACGCGCTGACCTGGCGCCTGACCGACGCGATTGACGCCAAGCTCTGGTACATCGCCCATGCGCCCTGGGACTCGAAGAACCTCCTGAAAACCTCGCGCGACGCCTATCACACCTGGGCGGTGGCCAATTACGGTCGCGAGGCTGCCGATGCGGTGACGCCGATTATCAACGAGAACGAGGCGTTTGCCTGCAATATGGCGGAAATGGGGGGCGCCCGTCCGTTCCGGGAGTTTGCCTCGATCATGTGGAGCGAGTCGGTCGCGACGTTCAAGGGGTTCGGGGTGCCGTCCAAAACGGGCGTCGTGCAACGCGCCGCCGCCAGCTTTACGTGGAACAACGGGGGCAAGAAACAGAAGGTCGATACCCCCGAGTCCCATGTGAATGAAATATCCAGCGGCATCTGGCTCGAATACGCAAAAACGGATTTTGGCGGGGGTGCTGACCACGTGCTGATTGATGCCGCCACGGATCGTGGCGCCAGGGTTGAGATGCGCTTGAATAGCGCCGACGGCCCCGTCCTCGGGCAGGGCGTCATTCCCAAGACCAAGGGCTGGCAGGATTTCCAGCGCATCAGCATGCCGATCAAGCTGACGGGCGGCACCCAGACGGTGGTCATCGCCTTTTCCGAAGTCATCTATCCCCGGCAGGAACTGGTCAAGGCGGAGCAGCAGCTCGCGGTGGTGGAGTCCTGCATGGCCAAGGCCTCGCCCAGCCAGCGGCAGCGGCTGGCCTTGCTTCGTACGCGGCTGGCGGCCGTTCGCGACCACATCCGGCTGAATCTGGAATTTCCGGGTTACACGCTGGCTGATTTGCCTGGGGCCATGGAGTCGTGGGTGATGAATTATATCAGGCGGGTGGACGACATCTCCTCTCTGGGTACCCTGACCAGCATTGAGGGGCGCTATGTTCAACACACCTATCTGCGGGACAAGGTTTCCCCCCTCTATGCACGGCAGGCGATCCGGCCCCCGCTGGATGTCGAGGCGCGCGGTACTCCCGGCGGCGCCCGGATCTACTGGCGGGACACCGACCCGAAGACCGTCGCCTGCCGGATCTACCGTGACGGGAAGCGGGTAGGGGAAGCAGCCCGATCCAAGGAGGTTTCTGCGATCTTGGAATTTGAAGATCACGTCTCGGGGCAAGTTGAGTACACGGTAACGGCCGTTGATGCCGGAGGAAAGGAGAGCCTGCCCTCGGTTAAAAGCCGCTGTCTTGCGGGCGCTGCCGACCAGGAACCGCCGCTGATCGTGATGGTCTCGCCGCCGCTTGCGGCGATCAAGGGTCAGCCCGTGGAGATCAAGGCCCGCCTCGTTGATAACCGCAGCTACGAGCATCTCACGGCCACCCTGCATTACCGGGACATGGGAGGCAAGGAGTGGATGAGTCTGCCGATGACGCGCCGGGTCCGAGCGATTTTCACGGCCAAATTGGACTCCGTCGGACAAGGCGCCGGGAACGACGGCTTGGAGTACTACATCGAAGCGAGCGACGGCGCCCAGTCCAGCCGCTATCCGCTTGCCGCGCCGAACCGGAACCTGTCGGTGATCGTTTGTGATGGCCCGGTGGCGCAAACGCTGGCCGTCCCGGAGGTGAGTGCCGACAAGGGAGCTCTGATCTGGACACAGGTTCCCAATGCCCACTGGTATCGGATCTACCGGGGCCGTACGCCCGACTTTCTGGCGGGGCCCGAGTCATACTTGACGTTTACCGCCCAGGGGACCGGTGCCTTCAAGGACATGGAGGAAGACTTTGATGGGAGTGAGCGGCAGGGGACCTATTATTATCGGCTTACGGCCATGGATCGCAACGGCTTCGAAAGCGCTCCGTCCCCTGCGGTGGCGCTTCCTGTCGCCACCGTGCTGAAGGCCACCGCGGGGGTGGTTTCGGGCGGAGTCCATCTGATCGGCAGTCCGCAGGCGCCCCTCGGGCTGGTGGCGAGTTCCTTCTGCAAGCCGGGTGATCAGCTTCTGTTCAACGGCGTTCGCGAAGGGTCGGCCCTGCGGATCCGCTACTCCAATGGAAACAGCGCA
>CAJBSZ010000084.1 GCA_903958395.1 uncultured bacterium
CTCAGCAACCTCTCGCGTAGCGTCCCGTTATGTTAAGTCAATCGCTTGCGTCCAATGTGCCTGTATTAAGGATCTCCCATGAACTTAACATAACGGCCGACTTACCATAATGCCTGTCCCTTGACGACCACTGTCATGACCGGCGATTCCTTTCTGATACCCTGACGACATGTGAGCAGTTGCCTTCAGAATCATCTTGCGGGTCTGTAGCGTATAAGCTACATTTGGACTAATGAAAGAGCGGGAACTCCGAGAATATCTGACAGAGACGGGGCATAACCCATTCCGCGAATAAGCGGAGGACATCATGAGTAAGATAACCACCAGTTATCGCGAGGGACTGATCAAGGACCTTGCCGACCCTGAAGAGGCGGCAGCCTATCTCAATGTTGCGCTTGAAGAGGGATCTCAAGAGGTCTTTCTAATGGCTCTTCGTGACATCGCCGATGCCAAGGGCATGGCCCGGCTTTCCAAGAAGGCTCACCTGAATCGCGTGAGCCTGTACCGCATGCTTTCCGGAAAGGGGAATCCCCAACTCTCCAGCCTCGCAATTATTCTAAAAAACATTGGTCTCCGCCTTGCTGTTGAGGTCAGAGAACCCAAGGTGAAAAAGAAGGGACAGGTAAATTGTAGCGTCCAATAACAGTCAGCATTGACTCTTTCCGGCCGGCGAATGTTTCCAGACAATGCCGAAATAAGCATTGCGCATTGCTGCACAGCAGGTTAAGACTTTTACTGTTCAGCGTGTCACGGTTTCGCTGAAGTTGGATAGAAGGATGTCATGATCAAAGCGGGTACGACGGCAGCAGGGGCGATTGAATCATCCCTGCCCACGTTCCTCAATAACTGGCTATTACTTGATCTGGAAACCACTCAGGACGGGAGCCGGATCAGTAAGATTGGCGCTGTTCTGGGGGCGGAACGCTTTTTCAAGACAGGCGATTGTGAATCACCCGATATTTTGACATCTCTCGATAGGTTTGCTGCCGGTGCTGTTTGTGTGGTGGGGCATAATGCGCTGGAACATGACCTGCCGATTCTCGCGGAGAAGAATCCGAAACTTTCACTGCTTCAATTGCCAGTCATCGACACGCTGGATCTGTCCCCGATCTGCTTTCCTGAAAATCCGTATCACCGGCTGATCAAAGATTACAAACTGGTTTCATCCTCTAAAAATGACCCCGTAGGGGATGCGCTTCTGGCCGGAGGTATTTTGCTGGATGAGGTGGCCAGCCTCCGCGGTATGAAGGAGAAGGAGCCGCAAGCTTTCAGTGCGCTTCATGGGTTATTGTGCGGCGGTAAAGGCCGGGAGTCGACATCAGGTCGTGGGTTGAATGTTGTGTTTTCGGCCGCTGGCGGTGGTCAGGTACCTGACGATAATGCCGTACTCGCAGGAATTCAGTCATTATGCAGGCGGTTAGCGTGCCGTAGTGCTGCCGACACCATTAGTCTCGCTGATCTGGAAACCTCGGAGTCTCGCTGGGCTTTGGCGTACGTTTTGACTTGGTTGAGGGTGGCAGGCGGGGGATCTGTTCTGCCGGCCTGGGTTCGGCGTCATAACTCTCTGGTTGTTTCAGTTCTAGCGGCATTGCGTGACACTCCTTGTGATAGTCCTGATTGTGAATACTGCCGGGTAACACACAATCCCGAGGAACAACTTAAACAGCATTTCGGGTTTGATGAATTTCGCCCAACACCGGCTGATGCCCAGGGCCGGAGTTTGCAGCGCGAAATCACATTGGCTGGAATGAGAAATCAGTCGCTTTTGGCCATTATGCCGACAGGGGGCGGCAAGTCTTTATGCTTCCAACTGCCGGCATTGGTGCGCCACATCCGCAGGGGGCAGATTGCGGTGGTGATCTCGCCTCTTCAGGCGTTGATGAAAGACCAGGTGGACGGCCTGCAGCGTCGGACGGGGCAGGATAATTGTGCGGCGCTATACGGATTACTGACCTCGCCCGAACGCGCTGATGTGTTGCGCCGTATTAGAATGGGAGATATTGCCATTCTTTACGTCTCGCCGGAGCAGTTACGGGGAAAGTCTTTTGCGGATGCCATCTCTCAACGGGAAATAGGCTGCTGGGTAATGGACGAAGCTCACTGTCTTTCCAAATGGGGGCATGATTTCAGGCCAGACTATCTGTATGTCGGGCGTTTTATCCGCACCATGTCAGAGCGTCAGGGAGTGGGGGTGCCACCCATCGCCTGTTTTACCGCCACGGCTAAACGGGATGTTATCGATGAGATTGTGGAGTTCTTCAGGCGGGAAACCGGTACAGATCTAGCTCGCTATGAAGGTGGGGTTGAGCGCACCAATCTGCAATTCGAGGTTCAGACAGTCGGCGGGCACGGAAAACTAGCTCGAATCGACGAGTTGCTCCATGAACACCTGGACCGGCATGGCACTGACGGGAGTGCTGTTGTCTTCCGATCATCCCGAAAGACCACGGAGGAAACCTCCGCATATCTTAAAGAGAGGGGCTGGGCTGGTGAGCATTTCCATGCGGGGCTTCTCGCCCCGGAGAAGAAACGCATTCAGAATGCTTTCCTGGGGGGCGAGATCAGGGTGATTTGTGCAACAAACGCCTTTGGCATGGGTGTCGATAAGGACGATGTCCGGGTTGTCATTCATGGGGATACACCAGGCTCTCTCGAGAACTACTTGCAAGAAGCCGGCCGGGCCGGTCGAGATCGGGATCCGGCGGAATGTATTCTGCTTTATGACGAGGAGGACTGTGAGCAGCAGTTCCGGTTGGGTGCCATGAATGAACTTAGCCGGAAGGACATTGCCGCTATTCTTCGTGGGCTACGGCGTATGGATAAATCGCGTAAATCCGAGGGGGAGGTCGTCATCACCACCGGAGAACTTTTGCGTGACGAGTTTGTTGATACGGATATTGTTGCGGATGACCGTTCCGCTGACACCAAGGTGCGTTCGGCTATTTCCTGGCTCGAAAGGGCTGGGTTTGTTGAGCGCAACGAGAACAGCACCAATGTGATTCAGGCGCAGGTCCTTGTTCCATCTCTTGAGGAGGCCCAGGCACGTATCGCCAAACTCAATCTTTCAACGAGGGAAGCGGGCTTGTGGATGGCCATTTTGGCTGTTCTTATGAATGCTGACGCCTCCGACATGGTTTCGGTCGACGAGATCTCCATGTTGCCTGAGTTTAGGGAGTATGCGGCAGGCAATTCTGGGGCAGGCTCCAGTCAGGAACAATTGAGCGCGAAAGTGTTCAAAGTCATGGCCGCGATGACTAGTGCGGGTCTGCTGAAGAAGGACACGCTTCTGACTGCGTTCGTCCGGTACAAGGTTGCCGACCACTCTGGCATCAGGATGGCGCGTGTTTTGGATCTGGATCGTGCGCTTCTAAAACTTATGAGTGAAGAGGCGCCGGATCCGGAGGGATGGATGCCGTTTGATATCCGACTCGTAAATCAAACCCTCTTAACGAGAAATTGTGAATCGTCTCCTGAATTAGTGCGGAAACTTCTGAAGAGCCTGAGCGAAGACGGCAGAGGTTTTGCCGGACAATCTGGGAGTATAGAGTTGCGTTTTACTGCTCGTGATCGTTGTCGTGTGCGGGTACGGCGCCCCTGGGCGCAGATAGTGGAGCTGGCGGAATTGCGACGGCGGGTTGCACAGGTTATCCTGGATGCCTTGCTGGGATGGGTTCCGGCGGGAACCGCTGCTCAGGGGGACTTGAAAGTCGAATTTGCCTATGAGGATCTCGCCAAGGAACTCGAGGCCGACCTGGCCCTGCGTGCTTCCATCAATGATCCGTACGCGGCTATTGAACGAGCGTTGATGTTCATGCATGAAGCGGATGTCATGATCTTGCAGCGTGGGCTTGCCATCTTTCGTTCGGCCATGACAATCAAACTGTTGCCCGAGGCCGGGAATCAGCGTTATTCAAAGGAACACTACGAAGCCCTTCGTAATCACTACCAAGAACGGGTGTTCCAAGTACACGTGATGAATGAATACGCGAAGCATGGATTGACTCAGATCCAGGAGGCTTTGCGCCTGGTGCTTGCGTATTTCTCGATGGACAAGGAAACGTTTATCAAGAAATTCTTCAATGCAAATGGTGATATGCTGCTTCGGGCCACATCGGCCCGGTCATATCACCGGATTGTAGATGCACTGGCGAATGAAGATCAGCAGCGTATTGTCACAGCCGATCGTTACAAAAACTTATTGATCCTTGCCGGACCCGGTTCCGGCAAAACGCGGACAATTGTCCACAGGTGTGCCTATCTGCTGCGCGTGCGGCGGGTTCGTCCGGAATCTATCCTTGTTTGTTGTTTCAATCACAAGGCGGCCGTGGAGTTGCGCCGGCGGCTGCGGGAACTTGCCGGACGGGATGCGCAAGGTGTGACCATTCAGACTTACCATGGATTGGCCTTGCGAATCCTGGGGCGATCGTGCTCAGGGATGATGGAAACGGATATTGCCGAAAACAAATTCGACCAGATGATCACTGACGCCACGGCGGTGCTTAAGGGCGATAAACCTGTTCCTGGAGTTGATGCTGATGAGGTGAGGGATAGATTACTCTCCGGCTATGAATTTATCCTTGTTGATGAATACCAGGACATCGATGAGCCGCAATACGAACTCATCAGCGCAATTGCCGGGCGAAGGGAACAGGATGAGGATAAGAAATTCACCATCATGGCTGTTGGGGATGACGACCAGAATATCTATGCTTTCCGCGGGGCTAATGTCGAGTTTATCCGACGGTTCGAGGCAGACTATGCTGCTGACAAGACCTACCTCGTCGAGAATTACCGCTCAACCCGGTACATCATTGACGCTGGCAACAGGGTGATTGCACGCAATCACGATCGCATGAAGACGGGGTATCCGATTCGCATTGATCAGAGTCGGAGCCTTTTGCCGGCCGGTGGTGTGTTTGGCGATTCAGATTCATTGACACGGGGGCGGGTAAGCGTGATCGAAGTGGCGGGGGCGAGGGACCAGGCCGGAGCTGTGATAGAGGAAATCAAGCGGCTGAAAGACCTCGGAGTGAAAAAACTGGATGATGTCGCTGTGCTGGCCTGGTGTCATAGTGATTTGTCGTTAATTCGTGATCTGGCAGAGCAGGTGAGTATTCCCGTTCAATGGCCTCTTGAGCGCGGGAAACTGCCGTCGTTGCACCGCATGAGGGAGATTTGGAAGATGCTGAAAAGCGTGCGGCAGCGGAAGTCAGAACTCATCCGGGCCTCTGACTTGGCGAAAGAACTAAATCTTAATGCCGGGACAATGGGCAACAACATGTGGCGCACCATTATGGGTGAAATGTTACTCGATTGGCAGGAAGAGACTTCCGATGAGCCTGTGGCGGTGGACGAGTGGATTGACTATGCCTATGAGGTTCTAGCCCAGCGCAAACGCGATGAACGCATAGGTCAGGGTGTATTTCTGAATACGATCCATGGCGCGAAGGGGATGGAGTACAAACATGTTCTCTTGTGTGGAAGTGGGTCTGGCATGAGGCCGTCAGAAGGTTATGAAGAGGAGCGTCGTGTGTTTTACGTTGGCATGACACGCGCCCGGGAAAGCCTCGCTTTATTCAATCGGAAGGATATCCGAAGTCCTTTGACTGCCGATTTAACCGGCCCCTGCTTCTGCTCACGCCGTTATGCTGGGCAACCCGGAAAAGAGGCTACTTCAGTGTGCCGTGAATACACCATGCTGGGATTGGAAGACCTTTACATAGATTATCTGGGGGGGCGTCTACCCGCTGATTCGCCGGTGCTAACCATGAAAACGCTCCAGCCAGGATTCGTACCCGGGGATGGGTCAGCCGACGCCCCACGGCGCTGATCACCTGGGCGCTGACGCTGTC
>CAJBSZ010000085.1 GCA_903958395.1 uncultured bacterium
ACACGCCGTGGTTTCCACAATACGCCGTGGCGGGTCAGGAGGCTTTTGGAGCGTAAAACGTGTGGTCCGTGAGGCCGCGGGCAACGGAGTCCGTGCCTCGTCGACCGCTCATCAACCGCCATGCGCCTACGCACGTGTCGTTGGCAGTCCTGTCGTCATTCCGCGGACACTGGCGAGATGCGGTTGGACGGGGCTATCCTTCCTTGGCCTGACGTCCTGTGGCGTGCGGGCTTGCTGAACCGAGTACACGAGTACGCTCCCGTGAAAACCGCTGTCAAAAGGCTCGTCCAACGCGCCGCACGTCGCTTCGGCTATCAGATGGTCCCAGTGGGCGTTTGGGCGAAGGCGTCGCGGGCCTTGGCCCTGGCCGATGCTGCACCCAGCTTGTTGTTCCAGGTGGATCCAGTGTTTCAATCCAGTTATGCGAGGGGGCTTGCGATCACCGGCACGCCTGAGTCAGGCCAGGTCGTCTGCTCCAAGCGCCAGAGTCGCTTTTACAACCTGCTCTCGATCCATCGCTGGGCGGGCGGGGTTCCTGGCTGGCAGGTGGAGTGCGGCTGCTGGAAGGGGCTGTCTTCTTATCTTCTCAATCAGCAGGCCAAACGCCTGAAACCGTCGCACGACGGGGCAGGCTTCATGATCGTCGATTCATTTGAGGGTTTGAGCCAGCCCACGAGCGAGGACCGTGTGCAGCGTGGATCCGATCCTGCGCTCCCTGGCGGGGAGTATGCCGCACGTGCAGGAACGTTCCACTGCCCGCAAGACGCCGTCAGAAAAGCACTGTCGGAGTTTCCCGCGATCGAATACCACCAAGGGTGGATCCCGGAGGTATTGTCGAGTCTTCCGGAACGAACGTATTCCTTCGTTCACATCGATCTTGATCTCCATGATCCGATTCGTGGAGCCGTTGATTACTTCTTTCCCCGCCTAGAAAAAGGCGGCGTGATCGTTTTGGATGACTATGGCTCCCTCACCTGGCCTGGGGCCTTGAAGGGCGGTGATGACGCCGCTGCGGCCCTTGGCCAACCCCTGACCCCACTATCCACGGGGCAGGCCCTGCTCGTGCGTCGCTGATCCCTCGCACCATCAAGCGAGTACGTGCTGCCAGGGCACAAGTTGGCCAACTGCGTCGGCCCGAGTGCGCTTGGCCGACCTATCCGTTGAACTCCAGAATGCTTTATTCGGGGCATGAAACGCGGGCGGACATTTCGCCAAATTGGCGAAACGGTTTCGCAAAAAATGCGAAGAGTTCACCGCTCTTGCGAAATGGTTTCGCAACTTTGGTGAATCGCCGGAGGGCTCAGAAACCCCTAGAAAGGACGCAAGTCATTAAGAACAAAAGACTTACAGGTTTCTCACCAAATATGTGATTCGTGGCACGGTGTTTGCACTGCTAGCAGCTAGCCGGAGAGGCCACCAGACAACTTACTCATCTCAAGTAAGAGAGACCGGAACCATGCGTCACACCGTTGCCACCGCTCGCACCGCCATCCTGACCGCCGCCGTGGCGATTCTCGCTGTTGCCTACGGAGCCGAGGCCTTCGCTCAAACCCTCTCCCCGCTCACCTCGTTCGGCTCGAACGGATGGCTCGCCCCGGGAAGCAACCCGTACGTTACGAACGACAACTCCCAGCGTGGCCTCGGCTGGAATCCCGTCACGAAAAACATCGTCCTGCCCAGCCGCAGCGGTGGCAACTTCGTGGCGATCATCAATGGCACGACCGGCGTCGTCAGCGGCACGCTCAACACGACGGGCGTGTCCGGCGGCACGCTGGCCATGATGGGTGCCGGCGTCTCGGCCGACGGCGAGATCTACGTGCCAAACCTGCAGAGCGGCTCGAGTGCCTTAAGCCCGTTCAAGATCTACAAGTGGACCGGGGAGAACGACACGAACGCCCCGACCACCGCGTTCTCGCAGGTGAATCCCGCGACCACAAGCGGTGCCTTCCGGTTCGCTGACGCCTTCGCCGTCTACGGCAGTGGCACGAGCCTGAAGTTTGCAGCAGCTGGTACGACGACAAGCGGCTCGACG
>CAJBSZ010000086.1 GCA_903958395.1 uncultured bacterium
CGTTTGGCGCCCTGGCATTTAAGCGTCATGTTAAAATCGATTTTGAAAAACAGGTGAGTGTCCGACCGGTTTTTGATGGCGACCTTTCACCCAAAAGACTGATTAAACTGCTCGAAGCGGCAACGGGGGAAGATATTGTGGCGGGTGAAACCCTGCTGTTCCTGGATGAGATACAACGCTGCCCGAAGGCTTTGGCCGCACTACGGTATTTTTACGAGGAGATGCCTGGTTTGCATGTCATTGCTGCTGGCTCCCTGCTTGAATTCGAACTGGAGAAGATGTCCTTCCCCGCCGGACGCGTTGAGTTCATGTACATGACGCCGTTGACCTTTGAGGAGTTTCTGATCGCGGTGGGCGCTGAACGTCTACAGGCCGAGCGGCCGACGCTGAACGAGTTGCGCCCCGTGGAGCCGCTGATTCATGATCGACTGATGGAGCATCTCCATACCTATTTTGTCGTCGGCGGTATGCCAGAGGCCGTGTCCGCCTATAGGGAGGCTCACTCTTTCAACGCCGCGCGGCGGATTCAGGATGCGCTTGTGAATGCGTTGATTCAGGACATGATGAAGTATGAAAAGTATTTGGAAAACGATTTGATCAGGGAAATTCTGCAGACGCTTCCGCGTCATGTTGGCCAGGCGGTCAAGTATAGTGGTCTCTCCGCTACGGCGTCGCACTATAAGATCAAACAGGTTCTTGGTGCGCTTGAAAAAGCGATGCTGGTGACCCTTGTTCATTCGTCCTCGGCGGCGGGCCTGCCGCTTGGCGGTAACATCAACAAATCGACGTTTAAAGTCTGTATGGTGGATATCGGGTTGATGCAGTTTCTATGCGGTATCCCGCCCGGGGAAATCATCCAGGCCAAAGATTTGCTGGCCACATACAAGGGCAGTCTGTGCGAACAGTTTATCGGGCAGGAACTCAACGCCGCGGGTGGATCGCAGAACCGGCAACTGTTTTACTGGTCCAGAGCCGAGAAGAGCAGTAGCGCCGAAGTGGATTATCTGCTGGTGCGGAACGGGACGATTATTCCACTGGAAATCAAGAATGGGCCCGCTGGAAAACTCAAAAGTCTTCATCTTTATATGGACGCGCATCCGGAGACCGCCGCCGGGATCGTATTGAATGCAGGCAACATCGGAGTGCATGGCAACATCAAGTTTATGCCGCTATACACCAGACTTAGTGATGGGGACTAATGAGTTCGCCATATCGACATCAAGGTCAAGGAACGGGCCAAAGCTGATTTCCGAGCTCGCTTCACTGACCGCCTAAAATCGATCAAGGCACCCTTTGGCTGAGCAGTCCTTCGGGCATCCTTGTCTCCGGGGCGATCCCGTAGCGTTCAATGCTTCTATTTGCAAACGCTATGGCAGACCTTGTGCACCAATGGCTCCCCTCCGGAATGGTCAGGATTCCGATTGAACCATCGAAACAGACTTTGGTTGAAACAGCCCGCTCCAGACGCTGGAGGGTTCTTGTACCCGAACGGAAGGATGCATGATGATCTCCCTCACTCAACAGGATATTAGTATCTCAAACCACTGTCATCCCATAGGCACCGTTTCACGAGCACAATACCCTGTATTTGCTGGTGTTTTAGAATCGTTTGCGAGATTGTGATTGTTGAAATTTCCTTTCGTAATCGTAATCATAATCGTAATCCTCTCTGGGGAAGCAGAATATGATTACGATTACGATTATGATTACGATTATGATTTGGTTCGGGCTATGCCGGGTTAGGTTCAACGGGCTAAACGGGGCAAACCGATATCCCGCACCAGGCTGCCTGGAATGACGGTCTGGGTAAGGGGGCCGCGCCCCAGCCGCTGGCGGATATTCTCGAGAAAACGGACGGAGCCAAAGGCATTAAGAATCTTGAACAGAATACCACGAAGACCACAAAGGGATTATTATTTCCGCCTCCGGCGGTAATATAATTCTTACTCTTCGTGATCTTTGTGTACTTCTGTTAATATTCTTTTCGGTGCGAAAAGGGATTCCCTACAGAGTTGCATTGCGCCCCCTTTGCTTGATTGCGCACCACCACCGGCGGAGACCGCCGGCTCCAGTGGGGGGGGGTACAGGGAGGTGGGGACTAAGGCCGAAAACCACCTGGGCGCCGACCGGGCAAGGAACGCGGGGTGCCCCTGCTCGTAAACGGCAATCCGCCGGAACGATTCGTGCAAATCGTCATTATCGAAAACCCACACATGCGGCAACTCGCGCATGGCCGCCTGAAGGTTTGCCACCGTGCGGGGAAACCGTGAAACCAGCTTCGCGGAAGGCACGTCATGGCCTCCTTGCGAAACACGCATCGCCACACGTTCTTCGGACACGTCCGAACTGGTAAGGCCAATAAAACAAAGCACCACCGTATACCCGATTCCCGCGGCCTCCTTCAGAAACGCGAGCTTGTCACCCACC
>CAJBSZ010000087.1 GCA_903958395.1 uncultured bacterium
CCATTTTGAAAAATCGCACAACACCTCTCCGTGAAATATTTGAAAAAATAAAAAAAAGACCGATCTAGAATTTCTGCCATATTTTCCTCAATTTCCTTGAAGAACCGTTGCGGGATTTTTGGTTTTGGTACTCCAAAATAAAAATACCGCAACATTGTTTTCTCTTCTCCGCCCTTTCGGATTAGTGTGAATCAGTGCAGATTAGTGGTGAAATCTTCATAGGGGTTCCTGTGAGGGTGAGGCGGGGGTCCATTTACGGGTGCGGGCCAGACGCATGGGGCGGTAGGTGCCGTCGGCCTGCTCGCGCTGGATCACCTTCATGTATAACCGGCCCATCTTCACTTCCTTGGTCTCGTCCTTGTAGAATGTGCTCCACGCATACTCATACATTTCCTGCAATTTATCCGGGCTCATCCGGGCGGGCTTGTAGACCACATCCCCGCCGGTATACTCCGCCCACCGGTTATGCAGAATGCGCCCCTGCCACTCTAACTGCTCCCGGATGGAAGAATGGGGGAACGGGGTCAGCACCGTGAATTCAGCCAGATCGAGATCAATCTCCAGAAGGAAATCCACCAGCCGCTTGATAGTATCCTCGTCGTGATCATCCATCCCGAGAATGATCGTTCCCTCGACGCCGATGCCACGATCCTTAAGCCGTTTCACGCGCTGCCGGATGCAGTCCGAGGTATCCACTACCGCCTGGTAGACGTACCAGCAACCGGCCTCGGCCGCGAGATCAAGGATCTCATCGTCATCCTTGATCGGGTGCGAGACCCATTTCTTCTTGAGCGGAATCATCGCGCGGAACAGTTCCTTTTCCCACGCGTCATTCTGGGCCAGCGAATTATCCACGACAAACAGCCGGTTATTGTCGATCCCGGCCATTTCCTCGATCACTTTCTCCACCGGCCGGGGCCGGAACTTGCGCCCGCCCAGGAACGGCGTGCAGCAGGGGAAACAGTTGAACCGGCAGCCGCGCGACGCATGAATCAGATCCACCATCTGAACGCCCCGGAAATTATAACGGTCGCGCTGAAGGATACTGCGCCGGGCCGGCCCAATCAGAGCCGTATCGGGATAATCCCCCAGGAAATTATAGACCTTCTTCAGCCGCCCCTGCTTCAAATCCTCCAGGACAATTTCGAACCGGCCCTCCGCCTCGCCCAGAAAAACGGCATCGGCGTGTTTCATAACCTCCTCGGAATGGAGCATTGTGGCGATTCCCCCGAAGATCACCGGAATCTTCCGGGCCCGGTAATGATCGGCAATTTCCCACGCCCGCGGCATCTGACAGGTCAGCATCACCGACATCGCGACCACGTCGGGCGAATCGTTCAGATCCAGGGACTGCACATGTTCATCACAGAAAGCGAGATCGACATCGGCGGGCACCGTAGCCGCAAACACCGTCGGCCCATGGGGCGGCAAATGGAACTCCGGCTGATTCTTCAGCTTCGGCCATCGGGGATAGATCAGTTTCATCTTCATACAACATCACGGCCTTTCACTTAATCCTACCCAATACAACCGCCACAGCCTCCCGGGCGTCTGCCTTCACGGCTAACATTCCGGAGGCATCACCCCTGTCAATCATCATCACCGCTGTTCTCAACAAGTCGTCCAGTCCGCCGCCGGGTTGACCACTATACAACATCGGTCCCTGAAATCCGAAATGAATCGCCGCCTCGGCCAGGGGACTGGATGGCAGCGTATAGACAAACAGGTTGGCCCGCGCCAGCACCCGGCCTCCGGAAAGATAATCCTGAAAATAGGCCTTGTTTGCCGCCAGACACCCGTCCTCATTCGTTCCAATCAGTCCCACATCCCGTTTGACGCCATCCCCCAACTCCCAGCCTGCATCCCGCATGGCTAGTGCACAGGCACACAGAGTCATCCTGGCAACCGTATCGAACCGGCCCATATTCTTGACCGGAACGGGAAAGAGTTCAGGATCTTTCCATGGCTGAATCCCGACCCCTTCGCCATACGTCCCCTGCTGACCCTGAACCACCCGGCCCCATCCGGTTCCGTTAATCCAGCCCTTACCCAGTATGGAAACAGCACTCATGATTTCAGCACCAGGGCCGCATTCACTCCGCCAAAGCCGGAATTGGTGGACAACACCGCGTTCATGCCGTCCACTTTCACCGCGTGTTGGGAAACCCATCCCACGGCCTCAGGATCCACCTCATGAAGATTCGCCGAAGGCGGAACCACCTGCTGTTCCATGGATTTCAACGCCACCATCATTTCAATGAGCCCGGTGGCACCCATGGTATGACCCAGACTTCCTTTCACCGAATAAACCGGAACCCGCTTCTCACTAAATACCGTTTGAAAGGCCTTCAGCTCCATTGAATCATTGTACAGGGTGCCGGTGCCATGAGCCGAAACCGAACCGATATTTCCGGGGCGGAGGTCCGCCCGCTTTAACGCTTTCTCAATGGCGCGCACCAGTCCGCCGCCATCACGGGACGGACCGGTCATATGGTTGGCATCGCAACTCATGCCCCACCCCGCCACCTCGCCCAGACTGGGCCGGTTCTCGCGACGGGCCCGGTCTTCGCTCATCAACCAGACCGTTCCAGCCGCCTCACCCACGGTCAACCCTTTTCGCGCCTTGTCAAACGGCCGCGCGCCTTCTGGGTCCAGCGCCATCAGGGAGGCAAATCCCGCATAGACAAACTCCGTCACCGCGTCGCAGGCCACCACCAGAACCGAGTCCCTTTCGCCGGAGGCAATCAAGGCCGCCCCTTGTGCAATAGCGACGGACGAGGAAGCACAGGCCGCCGAGATAATGCGACCGGGCCCGGTCACGCCAAGCGTCGATTGAATACGACCGAGAAGAACATCCAGCCGGCTTTGATCCTCGGATGGCGCCCCTGACATCATCTCCCGTTCCAGGAGATCCACCTCGCCTGTCGTGGTGGCCAGCAAAATCAGGGTACCCTCAGGCAACGTTCCCGCCAGCGGGGCCAGGAGCGGAGTAAGCATTCGCATCACACGCGAGGCGTCACCCCCCTCCGGCAAGCCGGGAACCTGGGCAGCAAGGTGAGCCTGAAACGCCTTCGTGCTAAACCGGGTTACTTCGGTAAAGGCCGGGGATCCGCTCAGGAGCCCGGCCCAGCACGCCTCCATCCCGCGTCCCCAGGCCGTCACCAGATCCTGTTGAACCACCACAACCTTCATGGCCGCAAATCCTGGAATTCACCGGCCTTCCAGCGGGCGCGGCAGCGTTCGAGCATAGGTGGGGACACCATGCAGACCCGGCTGTCAGTCGCCCCGATAAAGACCTGAACCGTGTAGGCGCGGGCCGCAGTCGTTCCATCCACCTTGATCAATTCGTATTCCGTATTGAGCCGCGCCCCTTCATTCCAGATCAGCGACGCCACAATCGTAAAGGACTCATCCAGCACCAGCGGCACCAGGTAGTCCACATGATACGAGGCCACCGGCGCCCGGAGCCCCGCCTCCATGAAATCCGGATAGGACAACCCGCACCGCCGCCCAAGTTCTGTGGCGCCTTCTTCGAAGTACAACGGGTACCGCCCAAACCACACAATGCCCATGGGATCCACTTCATTGAACCGAACACGTCGCTGAACCGCCCACCGCAAAGGCGCAGGCGCACCCGCCTCACGCTCAAAGAACACTTTTTTAGCCCGCCGCGTCGTCATCCCTCACCCCATTTTCTCTTTGCGAGCTTCGCGACTTCTGTTCAAACTCTTTTCTTTTCGCTTCATGGCGCCACCACGACTTCCAGGGAAAACTCAGCCACCTTCCCGGTGCCGCGCATCACCTGAACCCGAACGCCCAGCAGAGAGTTCTCTCTCGCCTTCACGGAAAGCGAGAGAACAATCTCCTCGCCGGGCAGAACGGGCACCATCCACTTGGCCGACACCAGTCGCTTCAATTCCACGGGTTTATCCAACACACGCGATAACGCCACCAGCGCCGTCTGGATCAGGCAGACGCCCGGCAGAACCGGCTTGCCCGGAAAATGCCCCTTAAAGCCGACAAATTCTGTCGGGAAAGTAATCCGGGCCGAATACCCGTCCGGGCCGCTTCCCGTCACCCGTGACAGGGCAGCCTGAATTGCCTGAGTCAATACGCTCATTGTGTCCTTGCGTTTGTTTGCGAAATGGGGCTAAAGTTACACAGGTTATTGGAGATCGTCAACAAACGGCAGCAAGGAGTTTTTCATGAAATCCATCACATTAATCGGTTTGGTTTGTGGTCTTGGCCTGATTCTCAGCGTGACGCCCGCCCGAAGCGACGAGGCAACCGGCACCATTACGGACACCGGGTTCGGGTCCTATAAAATTGATGACAGCGGAACGATGCGGGAATTCAATATCTCCAAGGGAAAATCCACCTACGATCCTGTCAACTGGCGCCCGGAAAAGGGGGACAAAGTTTCCATCACCTATTCGGTCACACCCAATAAGCGGGGTAAAACCGTACTGGCCGTCCAAAAAACCACCCTCGTCAAGGCAGGCCCCAACACCATCGCTGATCTCGCAAGTCCAGTCACGGCAACCGTGGTTGAGACCGGAGTCAGCGGAGTGAAGGTGAAGCTCCCGAAGGGACAGATTATTAAGTTCGACTACAAGCGCGGCAACGCCACCGAGAAAGTTCCTGCCGGCTGGGTGGAACTGCCCGGCGAAAAGGCGATTATCACCTTCCAAGTCCAGCGCAACCGCTGGACCGACAACATCAACTACGTCGCCGACAAGGTTGAAAAGGTCAAGTAACCGTTTACTTTCCCTTGGGAGCCGACTTCTTACAGGCGCCACAACCGGGAATATCCTTCATCGGGATTTTGACAATGTCCTTGCCGCAACCGCACTTGACGGCATCGTCCGCCACCGTGCATTTGCAACCCGCTTCGCATGAACACAGACTCACCATGCCGTCCTTGCAGGCCAGAACATGCTTTCCGGCCAGTTTCATGCCGCACTTGACGCACTTTCCGGACTCCTTGGCTCCAATCTTGCACATGGTGCAGACATAGACTTCCGTGGCTTTGCAAACAGCTTTTTCGGCGCACCCGGCAACCGGCTTGTCGCCCGGACAACTGCCGCAATTCGCATACGCCGCCACTGCCGACACCAACACCACTCCCACCAGCATTGCCATAACTTTTTTCATACTGCCTCCTGTTATTTTTTTGAATAGTAGCAAACTCTCCGCTCACGCACCAGCCGTTTGTAGCATATACGATCTACATTACGGCGCCAAATAGCCAGGCATCGAACTTATCGAGGTCGAGGGGCTTCCAGAAACACTTCACGTTGAGACGCTCCATCTTATGAAAATCCTGCGCATCCAGCCCCTTGCCCTTAACATGTCCGAAGAGGGACAGGATCTCACCACCCTCAAGGATTGGCTGATGTCGCCCTAAGCGGCAGGGTTTGCGAATATTTAAGAATCAAGAATGCCTTGCTGGTGTACCGGCTTCAGCCGGTCTTGGCGACGACGCCTAAAGGCGGTACACCAACGGTTGCCCATCCCAAACATATCGTAAGTAAACGCCATTCACGGGTAGGGTTACACCCTATAGCCGCATATTTTCTTGCGCCCTAACATGTCCTACGTAAGAGAACGGAAAAATAACCAATAATGGAGTAATGGATATGAAGGCAGTAACGATGGTGAGTATTGCGGCCGTGGCGATTGTTGGAACTGTGGGCTTAATCGGTTGCAGCAAAAATTGCGAGACGTGCAAGAAGCCTGGCGTTGGGGAGCGGGCTGGAGCCGAATTGGACAAGGCGGCACAGAAGACAGCGGATGCGGCAAACAACGTTGCAGAAAAAACGGCCGATACAACAAAAAAAGCCGTCGAGAAGACCGGCGAGACTATGCAGAAATAGCCGACTTGATCAGAACAAAACGCGCATCAGGCCGTCGGCCTTCATGGCGCCCAGGGCGCCATGGGGGCAGTCAATTTCATTATAGGCCTGGACGCCGTCGGGTGCCACACCAACCATGCGCACGGAGACCGGCACAGGCGTCCGGGTGTGCTTACCCAACTTGATCGGCACGGGGTGATCGGGGAGAACCGCGTAGTTCGCGTCTGGCCCCACCGCCTCCATCACGGGGACAATGATACGGGAATCAAAATCCTCAATGGCCTTGAGTTTCAGCTTCAGGTTCTGCTCGTGGGAAACTTCATCAATTCCCTCCAAGTGCAGATACACGAAATCATGGGTCTTCAGGGCTTCGACAGCGGCCGCCGCCTTGCCTTCGTAATTGGTATCGATGTATCCAGTGGCGCCAGGTACGACAATGGAGTCCATCCCCAGGCAACGGCCCAACCCCATAATCACATCCACCGCCGAGATCACCGCTCCCGTGATCCCGTACTTGTCCTTCACCTTCCGGAACGCGCCGACTTTTCCGCCACTCCACGGCCAGATTCCGTTGGCAACAGCCTTGCCTTCCGCCTTCAAGCGCTGGTTCACCGGATGCGCCGCCAATACGGCAGCCGCCTCGGTCATCAGTTTTCGCAAGAGTGCCGCAGTCGCCTCACCCTCCGGGCCATCAGCCTTCGGCATGTGATTCGCCAAAGGCTCTCCATGACTGTCATCAGGCTTATCCGCCTTGACCTTCGCCGAATACTCCGCTCCCGACAACACCAGGATGTTGCGGTAACTGACCCCGGGATAAAACCGGATTTTGTCGTTGCCGAAATGATCGTTCAACGCCTGGATCAGGATCACGGCATTCGCCTGGGTCACGCGACCCCCTGAAAAATCCTTCAGGATCCCCTCCTCAACGGTGGTCAGGTTGATGCGAAAGGCCGTGTCGTCGGGGCCCAGCTTCACCCCGCGCCCGGCCGCTTCCAATGCGCCCCGTCCGCAATACTCGGTGGGCAGGTCACAGCCCAGAACCGACATATTGGCTACTTCACTACTGGTGGGAAAACCGGCAGGCAGGGTCAGCAGCGTACCGGAACGCCCTTCGCGGGCAATCCTATCCATTCCGGGAGTCCGGGCAAACTGGATCGGGGTCTTCCCGCCCAGTTCCGCCAACGGTTCATCCGCCATCCCGTCACCCAGAAAAATAATGGTCTTCCGCCTGCTCATACTACTAAACCACCTTCACGATAAGATTTACCACCCGCTTCGCGAGCATTCTGTTACCCACAAATATCGCTGAAAAGAGGGACTTCAACTAATCTGCACTGATCCGCACTAATCCGGAGAAGAGTTTGAACAGAAGCACGCGAAGCTCGCAAAGGAAAGACAATGTTGCGGTATTTTCGTTCGGGAGTACCCGAGCCAAAAATTCCGCAACGATTCTTCGCC
>CAJBSZ010000088.1 GCA_903958395.1 uncultured bacterium
GATGATTTCCCTGAAAGCCGGGGGCAATGGGTGGTTGGATATGGGGCCGTGGCGTTTTCGGTATAGACTAATGACAACTCAATCCAACCATCTTCGCGTCACCCTCGTGCAAATCAATGCCAGCCGTGACATTCAAGCCAATCTGGGGCGCCTGAAGCAGCTCCTCACAGGAGTCGGCACCACCGATCTGATCGCCCTTCCCGAAGTCTTCGCCATCCGGGGCAGCGACCGGGACTATCAGGACTCCGCCCAGCCGCTCACCGGCCCGCTCATGAATCTTCTCGCTTCGGTGGCACACCGCCACAATGCCTGGGTACTGGCCGGGAGCATCGTCGAGACCAGCGAATCCGCCGTCTATAACACCAGCGTCCTGCTCAATCGCCGGGGTGAAATTGCCGCCACCTACCGAAAAATCCACCTGTTCGAAGCGGAACTCGATTCCGGCGAGGTCATTCGCGAAAGCGATCTCTGGACCGCCGGCTCGACCCCCGTCATCGCCGATGTCGACGGCTGGCAATGCGGCATGGCCATCTGTTACGACCTGCGCTTCCCCGAGCTTTTCAGGCATTACTCGTCACAGGGCGCCCACCTGTTCTTCCTGCCCTCCAATTTCACGCAACGCACCGGCCAGGATCACTGGGAAATCCTGCTCCGGGCACGGGCCATTGAAAACCAGTGCTTCGTGGTTGCCCCCGATCAATGCGGAACCAATCCCCACACCGGCATCGCCAGCTACGGAAACAGCATGGTGGTCGGACCCTGGGGTGATATCATGGAGCGTCTCAAGGAGGGCGAACAGGCCATCACGGTGACGCTTGATAAAACCACGCTTGAAAATACCCGCCACCGCATACCTGCGCTGGCGCATAGGAAATTATGAAGGATGAATGATGAATGATGGATCCGGAACGACACTCACCGCTCACGCCTCACCTCTCACGTCTAACGTATTTACCCTCCTCATTGCCTGCGCCAAGGGCATTCCGCCTTACCTGAAGACGGAACTCACCGCGCTCGGATTTCCCATCCAGGCTGAACTGGAGGCGGGCGTGGAAACCAGCGGCACCCTCGCCGATGCCATGCGGCTCAACCTCGTTCTCCATACCGGTAACCGCGTGCTCCTGGAACTTGACCGCTTCACGGCGCGCCAGCCCGATGACCTGTACACCCGTATCCAAACCCTCCCCTGGGAGGACATCATCCCCGACAACGGCTATTTCACCGTCACCTCGTTTATCAATACCCCGGCCATCCGGGACAGCCGGTTTGCCAATGTCAAAACCAAGGATGCCATCGTGGATCGGATCCGCGCCAAGACAGGAGTGCGCCCCGACTCCGGCAATGAGCGGAGCGGAACCGTTGTCTTCCTGTATTGGAACCAAGGCGACGCCAAGCTCTACATCGACACCTCAGGCGAGGCTCTGTCGCGACGGGGCTACCGCAAGATCCCCATGGCCGCCCCCATGGCCGAAACCCTGGCCGCCGCTGTCGTGTGTGCCACGGGCTGGACCGGGGAAGGCAACTTCATCAATCCCATGTGCGGGAGCGGCACCCTCGCCATCGAGGCCGCGTTGCTGGCGCAGGGTCGCCCTCCGGGCCTGCTTCGAAGCAACTACGGGTTTATGCACCTCAAGGGATTTGATGAGGCCGCCTGGCAGAAAATCAGACAGGAAGCCCGGGTTCTTCCCAAGCGGCCCTTCACCGGAAAAATCATCGCCTCGGATATCCGAACCGATGCCGTTGAGGCCGCCCGGCAGAACGCGCGTACCGCCGGCGTGGAACAGTTGATTGAATTCATCAGCTGCGACTTTGCCGACACCCCGCTACCCGAAGGCGGTGGCGTAGTCCTGTTCAACCCGGAATACGGCGAGCGCATGGGCGATGAAATTGAACTCGAACCCGTGTATCGCCGGATCGGCGATTTCTTCAAGCAGAAGTGCGGCGGCTACACCGGCTATGTTTTCACCGGCAACCTCATTCTGGGAAAGAAAGTCGGCCTCCGCAGTTCCCGCCGCATTCTCTTCTTCAATGCCAATATCGAATGCCGGCTTCTGGCCTTTACGCTGTACACCGGGACAAAGCGGCAGAAGTCCGGGGAGGAAGAGAAGGGTTCAGGGTTCAGGGTTCAGGAAATTACTGAGACACCATAATGTCCCCGACCATTGGATCACCTTCGAACCTCCCGCCTGAACCCCGAACCCTGAACCCTGTCAACACTCTCACCATCACCGACGTTCCCTACGGCGGTCGCGGCATCGGGCGATTGGATGGGAAAGTCTGCTTTATTCCCGGCGTTCTTCCCGGCGAAACCGTCCGGGCCAAGATCACCCGGGATCGTGGTGATTTCCTGGAAGCCGAACCCCTTGAAATCCTCACCCCCTCCCCCCACCGCCTTAAACCCACCTGCCCCCTCGCCTCCTCCCTTGGCCTCCGTAGCTTTAGCGAAGGAGGCTGCCCCGGCTGCTGTTACCAGCACGCCGATTACGAGGAAGAAGTCCGGATCAAAAACGAACAGCTCCGCAATCTTCTCGCCAGGCATACCGTCGAACTTCTCGCTCCCGTTCCGGCTCCCTCGCCGCTTGGCTACCGGAACAAGATGGCACTCCATGCCCAGGCCGATGGAAAGGAGATGCGGCTCGGTTATTTCATGGCCGACAACACAACCATCCTTGACGTTCCCGCCTGTCCTCTTGCCGCGCCCCCCTTGAATGCAATTCTGGAAGAACGCCGCCGTGACCCCTCTTTTTTTCGAACTTTACGAGACGGCATGACTGTCACTTTCCGGTGGACGGAACAGGACGGCGCCCAATGGTGGCGGAATCGGGCGTCGGAAAAAGATGTCTGGCTCGTGGAATCCTCGGTCATCGGGCCGCTCTCCGTGCCGCGCAACAGTTTCTACCAGATGAATCCGGCCATGACCGACCGCCTGGTGACCGCCGTTCAGGAGCGCCTGAAAGCCGACCTGCCCGACACCGTGATCGATCTCTATTGTGGCGTGGGCTTGTTTGCCCTGGCTGCGGCGACTCTGGGCATTCCGAAGGTTCTCGGGATTGATCTGGACGGTCCGGGTATCAAAGCGGCGGAGCACAACGCCCGGAAGCTGGAGCTTAAAAACACCTGGTGGAAAGCCGCGACGGCGCAGGAAGGCATTCTTGATTTTGAGTTGGAGCATCCGGATCGGGCCACCCTGATTGTCGATCCGCCACGAAGCGGATTGGGGCGAAAACTGATTCAGGAAATTCTCAAACACAAGCCCCGTCGACTGCTCTATATCTCCTGCGCCCCCGACACCATGGTTCGCGACGCCGCCTGGCTGAAGGAAGGTGGCTATTCAATCCGCACCTCCCAACTTTTCGACCTCTTCCCCCGCACCGCCCACTTCGAGTCGCTGACGGAATTTTCGACCGAACAGTCTTAAGGGAATGCCACCCATCCAGCAATTCTAATTATGGCCATTTTCGGTCTACCACGGACGGCGAGGCCGCCGTCCCTCCCGTTAAAACCCTTTTATTTTCCAAGGGGAGGGTCCGCGGCCTCGCGGATCGCTGGTCATAATGCGAATTGCGGATTCTCCCCTTGTCTTTATTGCCCCCACAGTAGTAGCATTCGTCATGACTTATCCAGCACCGATCGACGAAACGGCGATTCAGGCGACGCTTGAATCCATAGCCCATCCGGATTCCGCGCGGATCCGCGCCATCCTTGAAAAAGGGCTCCTGATGAAGGGTTTGGAGCTAAAGGAGGTGGCCGAACTGTCGTCTGTCAGCGATCCTGAACTTCTGGGTGAACTGTTTACGGCCGCCCGAAGGGTCAAGGATGAGATTTACGGGAAGCGTCTGGTGATCTTCGCCCCCTTGTACATCTCCAACCTGTGCGCCAACGAATGCCTGTACTGTGCCTTCCGCGCGCGTAACACCGAAATCAAGCGGAGGGCACTGACCCAGGCTGAAATTGCCGAGGAAACCCGGATTCTCATCCGACAGGGACACAAGCGCGTCCTGCTGGTCGCAGGGGAATCCTATCCGCGCGAGGGGTTTTCCTATGTTCTGAAATCCATTGAAACCGTCTACGGGGTTCGGGGCGAGGGCGCAGGGGAAATCCGCCGGGTTAACGTCAATGTCGCCCCGCTGACGGCTGACGAATTCAAACTATTGAAAGCCACCAACATCGGCACTTACCAGCTGTTTCAGGAAACGTACCACCGCAGCACCTACAAGGCGGTTCATCTGGCAGGGAAAAAGGCGGATTACGACTGGCGGGTGACCGCTCCGAATCGAGCCATGGAGGCGGGAATCAATGACATCGGAATCGGCGTGCTGTTCGGGTTGTGCGACTGGCGGTTTGAAATCCTGGCATTGATGCAACACATCCGCCACCTGGAGAAAGAATTTGGAGTGGGACCCCACACCGTCAGCGTTCCGCGTCTTGAACCGGCATCGGGATCTGACACAGCCCATCATCCCCCGCAACCAGTTTCGGATGTGGATTTTCGAAAGATTGTGGCGATTTTGAGACTGGCCGTTCCGTACACGGGAATCATTATGTCCACCCGCGAGACCGCGAGCCTGCGCCGCGAAACCTTTGCCCTGGGAGTCTCCCAGATTTCGGCCGGAAGCCGGACCAATCCCGGCGGGTATGGCGACGGGGAACAGGAAGACCGGAGCCAGTTTTCGCTGGGTGATCATCGTGATCTGGATGAGGTGGTGCGGGATGTAGCGGAACTGGGATATATCCCCTCCTTCTGCACCGGCTGCTACCGGCTGGGGCGGACGGGCGCGGACTTTATGGATCTGGCGAAGCCGGGCGACATTAAATATCACTGCGATCCCAACGCCCTTTCCACATTCGAGGAATACCTGCTTGATTATGGCAGCCCCGCCACCCGGGCCGTAGGCGAAAGACTCATCACCAACACGCTGGCCGCGATGGACCCGAAGCCGCGCTCCATTTCCCAAGCTCTGGTCGATCAAGTCAGAGCCGGTAAACGCGACGTACTGTGCTGAGAAGAAAAAGAAAAGACTCACCACGGAGGGGGCGGAGGGTTGAGAGAGAGGAAGAAAAGAGAAATGTTGCGGCATTTTAAATGGGGCGGGTACACCCCCATTAAAATGACGCAAAAAAGGAAAAGC
>CAJBSZ010000089.1 GCA_903958395.1 uncultured bacterium
CCTCGTAGAGCTCGACATCGGGGTCGCCCTGGGGAACCGGAGTGACCGCGGGATCCAGGGGAATCTTGGACAGGAGGGCCTTCTGGGCGCTCCAAAACTCCTGAAAATCGACAGGAAGCTTCGCCGTGGCCTCGATCTTGTAGGGATCGTAGGCGACTCCCGCCATGCCCGTGCCCAGCTTGTCAACCCCGTCCTTGGGCGTCACTTTCATTTGCAACACGCCCGGCTGGTCCAATGTGCACTCCACGATGGTTGTACCGGATGTGAGTGATAGAGTCCCCTCGCCCAACAACCTGGCACCATCCAGCGTCAATTTCCACTGGAGTTCGCCAACAGGAACGGGGGTATTGGTGGCCAGACTTATCGTAAAGACCGCCTTCTCCCCGACCTTGTAGAGAGCATCAGGCCGGTCGGTTGAGGCCTTGATAAACGTGTTGGGTTGCACCGGGGACGTTGCGACCATAGTTGCTGCGATGGCCAACTGCGGGAACAGCATGACCATGATGCGCTTGATGTTTCTTTTCACTTGGTTGTCCTCATATATCCAGCATCTTCACGAACATTCCACAAAGTGTCATGTCGTAAAGATTACTACACCGCCCGCCAAGCTGAGTCGAGAATAGTGCGGGCACCGAGGAGTCTGGGTTTCATGGTTGTTTATTTCCCAAGGGTAATGGTTTGTGCGGAGATGACTTTGACCGGCCCGAGCAGGCCCGAAGGCAACAGCGGCGAATCCGCCTTGTGGAGGGAAACCGAGGCCCAGGTGATGCGCTGCGCCTCCGGCAGCTTCTGGTCGCCGATGAGCCGGTTAGGCCAGAGGTTGGTCACCTTGACCGTCAGCTCATTTTCGCCCGGATTCATCGCGTCCGTGATCTCGACCCGGAAAGACTCCTTCCACAAGATCCCGAGCGGTTTCCCGTTGATGCTCACCTCGGCGAGGTTCTTGACCTGACCCAGCTCGAGGAAAAGGCGCTTCCCTCCCCCGAGGAGTTTTTTTGGAAACTCGAAGCTTTTCGTGTAAGTCGCCGTGCCAGAGAAGTATTTGATCCCCTCGACCGCTGAGTCGCTCCAGGAGATCAGGTTCTCAAAAGTCGCCTTCTCGGGCGCTCCCAGCTTCGGCGGGAACGTGAGATCCCACGGGCCAGCCAGCTCCAGCGGGGCCGGGATCCGCGGGAGAATTCCCGTGATCGTTTTTCCGGTTCCGGTAATAATCGAGTAGGGGCCACTCTCAAAGGCTGTGAAGCTGACCTTGCCATCTGAGAGTGTCGGAATGCCGATAACCTGCGCTTCCTCATTCGTGAAGGAACCAGCGAAGGGATCCTTGCCATTCACTGTGATCGCGCTGATGGGCGGGGTCGCGGGAGCCCCCTTGCTGAAAATCACAAAGACCGACCCAACCGGATCAAAGGGGATCGGAAGCGTCGTCACTCCATCCTTGCAGGCATAGAGGGCGACGGTTTCCCTTTTCCCGGTGTCGGGATGCCAGAGTTCGGGGACTTTCCCGGTCACCCGGAATGAACATTCGACCGTCACCGGTTTATTCTCCTGGCTGGAGACGAAGTAGATCTCCGCATCGGCATCCTTGCGGTGGATGAAAAGAAAATCGCCTTTCGTGGCGGTGAAATCGGGAGGCACCCCAAGCACCTTCTCCAGCGGCTCACCCCAGACAATCTTCCCCTTGCCGCAGGCATGTTCGGAGACAGTCTTCCCATCACAGGAACCCCACAGATCATTGGCGAGTTTGGCTAGGGCCGTTTCGGACTCCGGATAGCCGGTGAGGCTGGGCGAATGGAGCGGCTTGGGACCGTAGACCACGGCCCCGTCATTGACCAGTTTGGCGATCTTCTGCAGCACCGGCAGGGTCATCCGGTCGATCGGCGGCAGCACCAGCACCCGGTAGCTCATCCCACTGGGCGTGGTGAGGCGGCCATCCTTCACCGCCATAAGGTTGAGCAGCACATCGGCGTTGCAGACATCGTAGTCGTAGCCCTTGGGCACGGACGGCGACAGGGAACCATGGCGGACGGTGGCGGGAACCCCCTCGCCGTAGAAATAACAGATATCGGCACGGAACCGTCCCTGTTGGAGCAGATACTGGCAGCGGCTGATGTAATCGATCCAGGCCACACCTTGATCCCACCAAGTATTGCTTCTTTCAAAGTTGATCCCCCAGGGTCCCATGGACATCCCGGGCTTGCGATCGAGCCACGGCTGATGAGCGTAGCGGTGGAAGATGAAGCGGTTCACCCCCAGACAGAACATCTGATCCCCCATCGCCTTCAGGGAATAGGGATCATTCTTCCAAGCGGCCACATCGGAGGTGGCAGTGAAGGATTCTGCCGCAGCGATTTTCTGCCCATAGAGATGAGCGGCACAGGCGGCCTCCTTCGCATCATCAATATTGTCCGCTCGAGATCGGTTTACCCAGAACTCACCCATCGGGATATCGCAGTACTTCTTACAGAGAAGTTGGTCGGCGACCGTCGGCATTCCAATCCCGGTGGCCTCGGAGCAGAGCCCCATCCCGCGTTTATGAGCGAACTTCTGGATTTCCCCGTAGTGGTTCTCGGCAAGCAGGTCGGCAAGCGTTCGACGGTAGTCCCAGAGGAAACGCTGGGTCTGATCGGCCGAGCCGATGATCGCTCCGGTCAGAGCGGGGAGCCACGGGGTGAGATCATAGCCCCGGCGTTTGCGGAATTCGGCAGGGAGTTCGGCCGTCCAGTTTTCATAACCACACTCCCAACTGTCGAGAAGGATATTCCTGAAGGTCTTCCCGACACTGGCCGGGGAGTCGGCCATCACGGGACCGAACATGTTTTCGATGTGATGCCGCACCGCCACGGGACTGAGTTTGTTGCATTCCAGTCCGGGGGTCGTGGAGGGATGCGTCGTCGCGCCGGTGCTGGTGTGGCCAATGCGCACAACGGTCCAGTTGCCGGGCGGTGCGACCCATTCCCGTTTCCCGGTCAGGTTGACGATTGACGCGGGGTCAACAGCCTCACCTGCGGCAAGAGGCAGCTCCTGGAATGCATTGGCGGCCAGACTATGATCCATTCCGGTTTTAGCCTCCAGGCGTTCCAGACGGATCCCGCCCAGGCTCAGCTCCACAAAGGGAATCTCTTTATACTTATCGAGGTATTTCTTATCCACGACGCCTCGCCAGAACCGGAATTTGATTGAGGAGACCGGGGCGAAGGAGGAATACGAATTATTGCCCAGCGCGCAGACCTTGCGGAAGGTTCCGGCACCGTCCGTCACCTGCAATTCCTGGAAAAGGATCGGGTTGAAGAACGGCGTGACATTGGCCGCCTGATAGACGGATCGGGGTGTCACGGGTTCAGCATACTCGAATTCAATCCACTGCGGCGCTCCCCGCAGGGGCATGGCGACCGGTTCCCCCGCTGGATGCAGCAACTGGCTCGCATCAAATCCGGGCTCGCTCGAGGTGATCTTCACCGGGGCGGAAATGATGCTGTTCACCGGAACGGGAAAGGCAAAACAGCCAATATCCTCGTAAAACTCCCGAACTTTCTCCGGTTGCGGCAAAGCAAGGGGAACCGTTTGACCACCCGCAATCTGCTGTCGGGTCCAGACGACTTTCTGCATCGATTCCGCCGGAGTCACCCAGGGACCACCCGACTCACTCCACCCATCACACCCCTCGATCGCCACCTCAAGATTCAGCCGTCCCGCCTCCTCCATCGCATGACGCAGGAGCGCCCTCCACTCCATGCTCATGAACTTGACGGGGCCCTTCACGTTGCTCTGGTCGACTGTGAAAAGCTGGAACCCCGCCAACCCGATCTTTTTCATCGCCTCAAGGTCTGCGGTGATCCCTTCTTTCGAAACGTTCCCGCTTACCCAATGCCACCAGGTGTGGGGTTTGGCCGAGACAGGCGGATGTAGAAATCCATCCTCAAGCGAAGTGGCGGCATGGAGCGCGGCCGCCGGTGACAGCAACATGGCGGTGATAAGTGTGAGGGGATACTTCATGTTCGTTTTCAGGGATATTTGCTGGATGGAATGTTAGCCTGCTGGCTGGCGAGCCAGGGAAGGAAGACCTCCGGCCAGTGGGAAGCTTCGGTGGTCTGGTCGAAATGGAATGTCATGTGCCCGCCGCTAGGGTAGAGGTGCAGGTCAACCGGCACCGACGCTTTCCGCAACGACTCGGCGATACCAACCGCGAATTCGCTGGGAGCGACTTTGTCGTCTTTCGCTGTCGCAATGAATGTCGGCGGGGCCTGCGGCCCGAAGGGGAAATCGGCGACCTGATCTTTGCGTGGCCACGGGCAGAGCGCGACGAGGAAATCCGGGCGGCAGCTCTGCCGCAGAATCGGGTCTGCCGCATTTGCATCGCCGCCGTCGAAGTGACAGGCGAGCGTCAAGGCCAGATGGGATCCGGCCGAGTAGCCCAGCACGCCGATGCGCTTCGGGTCGAGATGCCACTCGGCCGCGCGGCTGCGCACGAGGCGCACCGCCTGTTGGGCATCGGCAAGGGCGTTGCTGACCGTCGTCGCGGTCACCTCGATGCCGGGTTGAGCAACCCGATATCTCACGCCGATGACCGCGATGCCCTTCGGCACGAAGTATCTGGCATTCGCCTCGACGTGGTGGGGAGTGTCATGGCCGCCGTAGCCGCCACCGGGAAAGACGACGAGCGCGGCCGCCGTGCTCTTTGCAGGATCCGGAAGATACACGGCCATGTTCGACCGCTCGCGATAGGTCTGGGCCGCTTCGTTCGCCTCCAGGGCATTGCCCTGGAGATCGAAAAAGCGCGCGGCGCCATCGGCTGCATGCAGCGCGGCCAGCGGCATCAGCGGCAGGGCGGCGAGAGCCGAGCGAAGCGAGACAGCCCGCCAAGCTGAGTCGAGAATATTGTGGGCAGCGGGGAGGATGTATTTCATGAGCGTTTTCCTTGTCACCAAACTTTGATTGAGAGCGGACCGGTACCGAGGTTCTCGAACGGGCCGGGCGTGGGATTTGTTTCGCTGCGTTTCTTGCCGAAATAATCGGTGTCCACGCTCAGCGGCGAGCCATCGGGATTCTCAAACGGAAGTTGTGGCAGTTTGGCCTTCCCAAGGAGTTCGGTGGTCACGAGGGTGGTGGCGGGATTCCGCCAGGCCGCGCCCAGATCAAGATGCAACTGCACCGTCCGCCCTTCCTCCACCAGCTTCGGCGCGGGATTGACGTCCGTCAGAAGGACAGGGCTCTTCTCGCTGGAGCCAGGCCGCGCGCCATTGAAGTAGACATTGCCGCCGGTTTGCAGCGGGAACGCGCAAGTATCGTACAGCCATAGCCCGTAGCCGACAATCGCCTCCGGCGTAGCGGTGGGAACTTTTCTGTTTACCTCCTCGGGAATACCTCCGACGAATAAGTTGTTATGGAACCGGCTATCCCCTCCTTTAACCGAGCTCAGGCCGGCTACGGCTGTCGAATGCGACGTCAGATACGGTGTATCGCGAAGATCCTTGCTGATGCTGACGATCTTTCCAGCCAACAGATTGTGCACATAGGCGCCACCCTGAGAATTATCGAACAAGCTAACCGTAGAGAGCAACAGATTGTTGTCAGCCAGGAACGGCCCATGATTTACCTCAAAATATAAATCGCGCTCATTTTCGTATAAGAGATTCCGTGAAATTCTTGTCCCCTGCGTCATCCAGTCGAGCCACAATCCTAGAATAGTGTGGCAAACTCGGTTGTTGCTGATCAGCACATCAACGGCACCATGGAACTTGATGCCGGCCATCTCGTGACCGGTGAACAACCGCCGGACATGGATATCGTGGATGTCGTTTCCTACGACCGTGCTGTAGACGCAACCGAGACTGCCCACAATACCGGCCTGTTCGCAGTGGAAGATTTCGTTGTCACGGACAATGTGATGGCCTATGTTCTCCCTTGTCCACGGGATATCATAGGCGTGGGCCCGTTCGATGGTCTTGACGTAACCATCAGCCGTATCGGCAGAGGTGTTGTCATGTTCGTCCCCGTACTTGCCAAGCGAGACGCCTGAGCATTTCGAACACCGGATTGTGTTGTTTTCGATGATCCAGCCCTTGCTCCAATGCGTACCGATCAGGGCAACCTGCTCGGCCGTCGGCGGCGCCCACGGTGTGGCCGCATTGCACAGGGTGAATCCACGCACGGTGATGTAGTTGCGGCCCGGTTTGTCCGGATAGAAGACCGTCCGGCGAACATTGATCTCCACCGCCTGCTCATTGGGGTTGATGCCTTTGAAGCGAGCCCAGATCGTCGTATGGGCCGTATCCACCCGGCCGAACCAGAGCGCGCTGGTATTGCCCGGCTTCAGGACATCATCCAGCGA
>CAJBSZ010000090.1 GCA_903958395.1 uncultured bacterium
ATCCGCAGTCAGGTATCCGTCTGCCGGGACGACCACGGCACCTATTCAGTTAGTATCACCGGTAAACTCCCCCCTGATGCCGAAACAAAGATCATTGAGGCCGCCGCGCCAGCAGAACAAGGCGCGGTACGCAAATCTCTTGCCGCCCGGCGGGAGATCACGCTTGAACCGCTGACAATTCGCCCGAAGACCAGTGTCTTGCAGGTACCGCAATTATGTTTGCTGATTGATGGCGAGCTTGAACCGGCCCAGGAAGAACACTTTCTGCCACCGGACAGTTGGAATCTCCTGGATTACCCGGCTGAACTGACCGAAGCCGAGTTCAAGGTTGAGGAGCGAACCGATACCTATGAGATTGATATCAAGGGTTTGCGGCTTGTCGAACGGCACCTGACCACGCAGTCTATCTTTGCGTTCGACGAAGTGCCCACGAACTGGACAGATCTTCAACTCTCACGGGAACTCGTTGATTCGATCCGGAAGGACTTGGCGGGTGCGCGGCACTACAAGCGAGATATGCTACGGGAATTCATCAGGTTGACCTTATGCTACTTGAAGGATCGGCGGGGGATCAGCCTGAACACACTCTACCGGGTGCGCGCACCGCTGGAACGGGCTTTGCGGGACAAAATCGAACAATACCGCCAGAAAGCTTACGCGGCGGGCTTCCAGATGTGCCTTTTCAGTCCGGAAGCAGCCGTGGAAACGAGTTCCCAATACGCCTTTTCGTTTGATCCCGAGAATTACCCGGCAACGCTTCACTACAACGGTGGGTTTCAGTTCCCGAAGCACTACTACCAGGGCATGGTGGGCGAGTTCGACAGCAAGGAAGAACTGGAATGCGCCAAATCCATTGAAATGTGCCCGCGCATCACCCGTTGGGTTCGCAACGTCCGGGGTATGTTCAGCCTGCCGACATCATCCGGCAAGTTTTATCCTGATTTTGTGGCCGAACTCGATGACGGCCGCTTTCTCGTGGTGGAATACAAAGGCGAACACCTGATCCAATACGACCAGGAGAAAAAGAACGTCGGCGAGTTGTGGGAGATCAAGAGCGACGGCAAAGCCGTCTTCCTCTGGGCCATCAAGAAGGATTCCGCAGGCCGCGATGTGCCCCGGCAACTGGCAGACAAACTTTCATGAATTCCTTTAATAACTCGACAACGCAAAAAGTGCCGTGTAATTATGCGGACTATCAGAAACAATTGGAGTTCATTTGAATTGAAATAATTTCATTGAAAAATTTAATGCGTCAATACGCAGAATCGCTTCTTCTGAAAACCGCGAATTTTTACCAAGGAAGCAAGATGTGTGGAGATGCGCCCCGCGTGGGCGCGGCTCCTCGTCTTGTGTTTCCTTGGTGGGAGCTTCGCGGTTCCTCAGAAGAGGCATGAACTTGGAGTTCGCGCCTCTTTTATGGTGTGAGCCCGGAAACGAGAGGGATCATGATGCTTGAAATACAGACGGCGGGCTGGAAACGGATTTTCACAATCTCATTATTTGTCGCAGCAGGCCTATCGGCTGCCGCTTGGGCGTTGACCGCCATCAGCGAGAAGATCATTGACGTTCGCCAAGAAGCCCTGATTGAGGACTTGAAAAGCAATTTTGCTGACAGTCCGGAGGTTCTGGTCAAGCAACTGTACCGTGCCCAGACAGACTTCATTATTCTCACTCCTCCTGGAATGACGAGACTGCACCAGCCTTATGGGATGATGTCGTTTGATCCGAAGGCGTTTCCTGAGGAGTTCCTCAAGGGGTTAGTTTATGATGTGGAGTCTGGTTGTCCCGTTTACACCATTACTGTCCAGGAGAACCAGAAAACACGTGAAATCCACATTTATAACGGCAATGATGAGCCGATTCTGACGCTGGTTCGGGACGGGTACGATCCTCTGTGGTTGGTCAAGTTGCTGAGACCCGACACGTATGATTCCAAGTATACGAAGGATTTTCGGGCCAGAAGGGAAGCGTGGCTCGATCCGTCCAGGGTTGAAATTGAACTTAAACTGCTGCCGGTGGATTTCATTGATCTCTACGCCGAGAATACCATCGCGACGGTGATTGACGCTGTGGCGTCGCTCCGGTCTAAAAACCCGACTGGCGGCATGATGATGCGTTCGATGCAGGCGTCGAGCAATGTCGTGTTTGATGCCGTTTTTAAGGTCAGCACCGGCATGTGCCTTGTCGTCAGCTATCCGGACAATTTTACCAATCATTTGGAGATGTTTGTTTCCTCGAATCTTCTCGATTTCGGATGGTCGCTCCTTGCAACCAATCTGGTGACGGCTGGCACGAACACGCTCACCTGGGTTGATACAAGCGCGACCAACAGCGGTGTCCCAAACCGGTATTATGCGGCGGGCGATGCCGATTTTGACTCCGATGGTGATGGGATTGCAGATGGCCGGGAACTTCGCATGTACCGAACGGATCCGTACAGTCGCGACAGCGACGGTGATGGTCTGGTTGATGGATATAGCGGGGTTGTCACGACGAACACCTATCCCGGTGGTATTGCAACTAACGGCAATCTCTACGTTGAGGGTGAATTATCCTGGCTCACAAATCCGAAGGTGAAGGACACCGATGGGGATGGGATGGAAGATGGCTGGGAAGTGAGAAATGGCCATAACCCAACTGATCCTAATGATCCCCCGAACGTGTCGGGAACCGTTTTCTATTCCGGCCGCCAGACGGGCACGGTCTGGGTCATTGCGGTCACCAGTTCCAATAGTTGGTCTACCAGCCACTGCTCGACCTCATCGCCAGCCTCGTCCCCTAATGCGTTTTCATATCTGATCCCCGACTTGGAGCAAACCAATTACTGGGTGAAAGCTTGGCTGGACAGCAATTTGAATGGAAGCACTAATACGACCGAGGCTCGCGGCAGCCTGACCAACATTGCGATTATCGTGACAAACCGTGTCACCGCACAGGATTTTGCGCTGGCCGATCCTGATGATGACAGCGACAACCTGCCCGACTGGTGGGAAATGGCCTATTTCGGCAGTACCACCAACACCGGGATCGCTGACAAGGATGGCGATGAGTACACAAATCTTGATGAATATGAGGCAAATACAGACCCCACAAATAACCTGAGCCACCCCTGGAATTTGAGTGGCGCAATAACTTACACCGGCCCGCAGACGGGAGTGATTTATGTTGTGGCCTGTACCAACGGAACAGACTGGGCCTGGGCAAAATACGATAGCCTCACCAATCCGGGCTCCTTCACCATCACACACTTGCCGCCCAATACCGATTACTGGGTGCGGGCGTGGCGGGACAGCAATGGCGACGACCAGCCAACATCCTGGGAAGCCTGTGGCAGCCACAACAGCAATCCGGTTTTTCTGGATGACAACCGTACCGGGCAGGATATTGCATTGGCCGATCCAGACGATGACGGAGATGAGATTGCGGACTGGTGGGAAGTCCGTTACGGGCTGGATCCAACGCATGGGGGTGAGGATGGTTCGGCCGCATGGTGGAAGCTTGACGAAACCAGTGGTACTAATGTTCTGGATGCCACAGCAAATGCGCATAACGGAGTTTTGTTCAATGGGGGGAGCAATGCGTGGGGCACTGGCGTTATCAGTAACGGCTTGCTGTTGAATGGCACAAATTCCTACGTTGAAATTCCCGACAGCATCGGGCTCAAACCCGAGTATGTCAGTGTCGGGCTTTGGATCACGCCCGCCCGGCTTTATACCAATGGGACGGCGATGTTTGTGAGCAAGCGGGTGTCGGGCGGCACCGCAGGGTATAGTCTTGGCTACGAAAACGGAGCGCTGGTCTTTACCTTCTGCGCCAGTGGCGCGAAGCCGCTGGCCTACCCCTGCGCCCTGACTTCCGGCGTTCCGGTTCATGTGGCGGGTACCTATAACGGGACAGTTCAGGCACTTTATCTTAATGGCG
>CAJBSZ010000091.1 GCA_903958395.1 uncultured bacterium
GAACGTGTTGCGAAGGATATTTTCCCAGGGGATCGCCTCGCACTGAGGCAGGCCATTGAGGATATCAGCGCGACCTTCCCGGACCGTTATCCGCAGGGAAAGGGATTTCTGAGCCGATTGAATGCGGTGACGGATGAAGTCTCCTTCCGGGGGCTGCAGCGCGAGGCGCTTCTTGCCAATCCGCTGGTCAGTGGCCAGCCCATCCTGTTTGTGGTTCGTCATCAGTACAAGCCTGACCACCACAATACCGAGACCCTGTTCCAGACGGGGGAAATAAACACGGCCAGCTACCAGGGGGGCGGCGCGCTGAAAGCCATCGATTTCGGCAAAGGCGGGGAGATCCGGACTATCGTGGATCCCGGCCCCGAGGGTGCGGTACGGGATCCAGATGTGTATTTTGATGGACGTAAAATCCTGTTCTCCCTGCGCCGAAACATCCAGGAAGATTATCACCTCTACGAAGTTCGGGATGACGGGACCAGGCTCCGGCAATTGACTCGTGCGACGGGAGTGTTCGACATCGATCCCGTCTACCTGCCGGATGACAGCATTGTGTTCACGTCATCGCGCGAGCCCAAATACTGCATGTGCAACCGGCATATCATGGGGAATCTCTACCGAATGGAGAAGGACGGCGCCAATATTCACCAGATTGGAAAGAGTCCGCTTTTCGAGGGGCATGGAAACCTCATGCCTGACGGACGAATCCTGTATGACCGGTGGGAATATGTGGACCGGAACTTCGGAAGCGCCCAGGGTCTGTGGACGGTGAATCCCGATGGAACCTCCCATCAGATCTACTGGGGAAACAACACCGCCAGTCCGGGCGGGGTTCTTGAGGGGCGGGTTATCCCGGGTTCTGACCGCGTCATCTGTACGTTTTCATCCTGCCATGACCGGCCATGGGGGGCGCTGGCGATTATCGATCGACAGCGCGGCGTGGATGGCCCAGGTTCGGTGGTGCGGACCTGGCCGGCTTCCGCCATCAAGTGGGTTGACGAAAATGGCAGTTTTGATGCGTTCAAGAAAGTCATGCCGAAGTATGAGGATCCCTATCCCCTGGGGGCAAAATACTTTCTGTGCTCCCGAATGACCGGGGAGGGCGAGACCATGGGGATCTACCTATTGGATCTCTTTGGCAACGAAATTTTACTCCATGCGGAGGGGGCCGGTTGCTATGACCCGATGCCGATTGCGTCTCGTGTTCGTCCTCCCGTAATCCCCGTTCGCCGGAACTTTATGACCGGGGATGGAGCCTTCTATGTTCAGGATGTATACCAGGGAACGCATATGAAGGGGGTAAAGCGGGGCACCGTGAAAACCCTTCGCGTTGTCGAATCCCCTGAAAAGCGATCCTGGACTCCCTCTTCATGGCAGGGACAGGGAACCATGGCGCCGGCGATGAACTGGAACGACTTCAACAACAAGCGCATTCTCGGAACCGTACCGGTGGCGGAGGATGGCTCCGCCTATTTCACGGTTCCTGCCGATACGTTCGTCTATTTTCAGCTTCTCGATGAACACGGCATGATGATCCAGTCGATGCGCAGCGGAACGATTGTTCAATCCAGTGAGCGACAGGGGTGTGTCGGGTGTCATGAAAACCGGATATCGGTCCCCATGGCGTCAGCCCCGAAGAGCCTGGCCGCGTTGAGCAGACCGCCTGAGCCGTTAGCGGGATGGAAGGGGCCCGCGCGGATGTTCAATTACCGGACTGAAGTCCAGCCGGTTTTTGACCGAAACTGTGTGGGGTGCCATGATTATGGAAAGCCCGCAGGCAAGATACTGAATCTAGCGGGGGATCGGGGCATGGCTTTCAACATGTCCTACTGCGACTTGTGGCGCAAGCATTTGATCAAAGTGGTGGGGGCCGGCCCGTCGGCAATTCAGGAGGCTTATTCGTGGGGATCCCATGCCAGTCCACTGATTGACGTGCTGAGGAAGGGTCACCACAACGTCAAGTTGTCCGCCGATGAATTGGATCGGATCATGACCTGGGTTGACATCAATGCCCCCTATTACCCCGAGTATTTCTGCGCCCATCCCAACAATGTATTTGGCCGCTCCCCCCTCGATGACGTCCAGCTCGACCAGCTGAAAGCGCTGGGCATTAACCTGAGGGATCAGAGAAATGTAACCCAAGTCAGTTTTGACCGCCCCGAAAAAAGCCCTTGCCTCCTGAACCTGGGTGATGTGAACAGCCCCCGTTACAAAAAAGCACTTGCCCTGATCGAGGCGGGGCGAGCTGAACTGGCTGCTCATCCCGAGGCAGATGCAAAAGGGTTTGTTCCGTGTCCAATGGATCAGGCCCGGGATCAGAAATATAGGGAGCGCCAACTTATTGAGCAACGCAACCGCCGGAGTATCAGTACGGGAAGAAAGGAATATGACAATTAGGCTACATGCGAGAATAACCGGATTAGCCTTATTCCTTGCCGGGCAGGCTTGCCAGGCTTTTGACACCAACAGTCTTGGAATGGCTATCGCAGATCTTTCAGCCTCGTATCCTTCCCGATATACGCAGGGTCCGGAATTCCTGAAGGAATTGGGAACAGTCAAAACCGAACCTGAATTCCAGACCCTTCAGCGCAAGGCCTTGTTAGCCAACCCCCTTCTTGATTTTGACCGGGTACTGGTTGTTCGTCGCGGCGAGAATAAACTTGGACTCCCCAAAAACTGGCAGGGAAATTGTGCGCTTCCCCGGAAGGGTTACACAAACGACATCGCCATCCTATCCATTTCAAACGGGGTGATGAATCGCTTCTTTTGTCCTTCAAACGGAGTCTTTGTGGGCGATGTTGATTTGAACTTTGATGCCGACAAGATGCTGTTTTCCATGCCGGATAACGAGAGCCGGTGGCATGTCTGGGAACTCAAGGCGGATGGTTCGGGGTTGAGGAAGATGACCCCGGACGAACCTAATGTCGACCAGTATGACGCCTGTTATCTGCCCGACGGCGGAATGATTTTCAACTCCACGGCCGTTTTCACGGGAGTGCCCTGTGTTGGCGGAAGCACCACCGTGGCCAATCTGTTCCGCATGAATGCGGATGGGACTGGCATCCGGCGTCTGTGTTTTGACCAGGAGCATAATTGGTGCCCCACCATTCTTGAAGACGGCCGGGTGTTGTATACGCGCTGGGAATACACGGACACGCCTCATTACTTCACGCGACTGCTTTTCACCATGAATCCCGACGGGACGGGACAGGCCTCCTACTACGGCAGCAATTCCTACTGGCCCAACTCGATATTCTATGCCCGACCCATTCCCGGTAATCCGGGAATGGTGGTCGGGATTGTGTCGGGACATCACGGGGCACCCCGGATGGGTGAACTCACCCTGTTTCATCCCGGGTTGGGCCGTGAGGATGCGGGCGGCGTGGTCCAGCGCATTCCCGGATTCGGGAAAAAAGTGAATCCGGTGATCAAGGACAGGCTGGTGGATGGATTATGGCCAAAATTCCTCCACCCTTATCCCCTGAACGAGAAATACTTCATTGTCTCGTGCCAACCCACCCCTCAATCAACCTGGGGAATTTACCTTGTGGATGTTTTTGACAACAGGATCCTGCTTCACGAGGAACCCGGCATGGCGATGTTGGAGCCTGTGCCTTTCCGAAAGACGGAACGCCCTCCGTCCATTCCGGATCGGGTTAAGTTTGGGGAGAAGGAGGCGACCGTCTACCTCAATGATATCTACGTCGGGCCAGGGCTCAAGGGGGTACCGAGGGGTACTGTCAAAAAACTTCGGGTTTACTCCTATCACTTTGCCTATCCGGGAATGGGTGGTCATATCAACATTGGCGTGGATGGGCCGTGGGATGTCCGCCGCATTTTGGGAACCGTGCCGGTCTATGAAGACGGTTCAGCGGCGTTCATGGTTCCAGTTAACACTCCGCTGGCCCTTCAGCCGCTGGATGAAAACGGGCAGGCCATACAGATTATGCGAAGTTGGTTTACCGCCATGCCCGGGGAACGCGTGTCCTGCGTGGGATGTCATGACAAACAGAATGCCAGTCCGGCCGCAAAGTCTTCACAGGCATTCCTCAACATGCCCGCCGCCATTGATCCCTGGCATGGTCCCGCCCGGGGCTTTAGTTTTCCCCGGGAAGTGCAGCCCGTCCTGGACCGCTATTGCGTGGGATGTCATCCCCCATTTTCCAGTAAACAACCGAAAACCCGTGGCTTTGACGCATCATACCTGGCGCTACACCCCTTTGTCCGGCGCCCGGGGCCTGAAAGCGATTACCATCTGCAGAAACCTTTCGAGTATCATGCCAGCACGAGTGAACTGATCCAACTGCTCCGTCAGGGACATCACGGGGTTCGCCTCGATAACGAGTCGTGGGATCGCCTGATTACCTGGATCGATTTGAATGTTCCGGATCACGGAACGTGGGGTGAACATCGCAAGGTCAGGACGGGAATGGTGGATGCACGGCGTGACATGCTGAAAAAATATGCGAATTTGGATGATGAACCTGAATTGATTCCCGAAATTGAGAAATCACGCCCGTCCTTCCAGAAACCCTCGCGGGAAAGTAAGAAGAAACCCCGTATTCAAGACTGGTCGTTTTCCCCGGATTCGGTCAAGGGACTACCACCCGATCTGAAGATTGAACTAGGAGGGGGCCAGACCCTGGATCTGGTGCTGGTACCTGATAAACATCCTTTCTACATGGGCAAGCATGAGATCATGAATGCCCAATTCCGGCTATTTGATCCGAATCACGACAGTGGGGTCATTTCCAGATCGAACAAGGATCAGGCAACGCGGGGAATCTCCGTGAATGAAGATCGACAGCCTGTTGTGAGGGTAACCTGGACTGAAGCCCAGGCATTTTGCCGATGGCTATCAACGAAAACAGGACGCACATTCACGCTTCCCTCCGAGGACCAGTGGGAGTGGGCGTGCCGGGGCGGAAAGGCGACGCCGATGTGGTATGGAACGGCTACCAATGATTTTCGTAATTTCGCCAATCTCGCGGATGCGAAGCTTCTGGATCTGCTGGTCCGGAATTCGCCTAAATGGCTTCCCGTCGTTGCCACGGTAAATGATGGCGCCACCGTCACGGCGGATGTCGGGAAATACAAACCCAACCCGTTCGGACTTTACGATATGCATGGCAATGCGGCGGAATGGACATCATCAACGGATCCGCAAGGAAATGTGATCTGCAGGGGCGGTTCCTTCTACGATCGTCCCTATCGCGCCACGGCCACTGCGTTTCGATCGTATCTTCCGTATCAACCGGTGTTTGATGCAGGATTCCGTGTGATCGTAAAAGCGCGTTGATTTCCCAGGGGTATCTATGAAGAAGATTATGTTCATGTTGGTTGCAGGCATGGCTCTTGTCTTCCGGGTTGCTGAAACAGAGGCCGCCCCGCTTGACCTCGACGCCGAGTGCGATATCCAGTATCGAGTGCTGAGTCGCGATGTTGGCAAACGGGACTGGTTCGCCAGCATTAGTAACCAGACTTTCCGTCAGGAGACACTGGTCCTGCCTGCCGACCGGGATGCGCTGGATATCCTGCTTCGTCGCACCGGCGCCCTCCTGAATCATCTCCGGAGCGGGCCGAATCCGCCGCCCCTGACGAGTGAGTTCGAAGCCCTCGAGAAAAAAGAAGGGGGCCTGAATTTTACGGCGTCAGAGGCCAGGCGGGATCTATTCAAAAAGGTCTGGCGGCTACAACGCCGGATTTCCCTCGCCAATCCCCTGCTCGACTTTGATCGGATTCTTTTCGTCATGAGCCAATTGAGTTCCGGCAACCATTGCTGCGATCAATACTTCGGATTCAACGCCTGTCCCGGCGGCAGCGTGTATGTTTTGGAAAATGCCTTCTCTGATAAACCGGAACTGAACGATCTGCTGACCCAATCAAAAGTTAAGGAAGGCCGGCTCAAGGGACAATCCTTGACCGGAGGCTCCTTCCGTTCCCCGGAATTATCGTTCGACGGCCGGACGATTCTTTTCGCCTACACCGAGTGTCGCCCTGTGAACACTGCCCCATTTACACCCATCCCGGATTGCCCCCCCGCACACTGGAATCCCGGCACCTCATTTCACATCTTCAAACTGGACCTGGAGACTCCCGACACCCTGAAACAACTAACGGATGGTCCCTGGAATGATTTTGACCCGTGTTTCCTCCCGAATGGGAGAGTCATGTTCATCTCCGAGCGACGCGGCGGATTCGGGCGTTGTCATCCCCGTCCGGTGCCCACCTACACCCTGCACTCCATGCAGCCGGACGGAAGCGACATCACCTGCCTGAGTTTCCATGACACTAACGAATGGCAACCCAGCGTGACCCATGACGGCATGGTGGTCTACACGCGCTGGGATTACGTGGATCGCGGCGACTGCATCGCTCATCACCCGTGGATCACCTATCCCGATGGCCGGGATCCTCGGGCCATGCACGGAAACTATCCAACCCAACGCGGCCTGCGACCGGACATGGAGATGGATATCCGCTCGATTCCCGGCTCGCAAAAGTTTGTGGCGACTGCCGCGCCGCACCATGGCCAGGCCTACGGATCGCTGATCGTCTTCGACCCCCGTATTCCGGACGATGGCGCCATGGCACCCCTCCGCCGACTCACCCCAGAAGTCGGGTTTCCGGAAACCGCAGATCGGCACCAGAATCTGGCTTATGGTACGGCATGGCCTTTGGATGAAGATTTCTACCTTTGCGTCTATTCCCCGCCCGGCTCAGGATTGCCTTATGGGCTCTATCTCATCGACAGTTTCGGGAACCGAACGTTGATCTACCGGGATGCTACCCTACCCTGCCTGAGCCCGATCCCGTTACGACCAAGGCCGTTGCCTCCCGTGATTCCCCATGCTACGTCCGTGGGACTTCCCGAGGGAACCGTCATGCCAGAGACCAATACGATACTCACGGCAGGAACTATCGGCTGTATCAATGTCTACGAGGCCATGAAACCCTGGCCTACGGGAACGGTGATTACTGCACTGCGAGTGATCCAGCTGTTCCCGAAACCCACTGTGCAGGCCAATGTGCCGGATATCGGCATCGGGAGCGAGTCGCTCGCCCGCGGGGTTCTGGGCACGGTTCCTGTCGAGGCCGACGGGAGTGCC
>CAJBSZ010000092.1 GCA_903958395.1 uncultured bacterium
CGCAAGATCGGATTCCTGATCCCCTTTGCCTTCCAGAACAGCGTCAAGCTCACCATGCCCAAACTGAATGTCTCGCTGGATCGTGACCGGGCATCGGCGCTGGGCATCACCGCCACCTCGATCGAACAGGCGCTGGCCCTCTCCTTTGCCGGGGGCTATGTGGCCCAATTCACAACCGACCAGGACCAGTATCAGGTCATCCCGGAGATCCAGAAATCCAACCAGCGCCTTCCAGATAACCTGTCCCTGCTCTACCTTCGCTCGGGCACCACCGGCTCGCTCGTGCCGCTGAAATCGATCATCAAGTGGACCGAGGAAGCCGGCCCCCAGAATGTACCCCATGCGCAGCAACACGAAGCGGCGGTGATTTCCTTCAGCGCCTGGCCGGGCGTCCCGCTCGGGCTGGTCACCTCCGCCGTGGAGGCGAAAGCCAACCAGATACTGCCCAACGGCGTGCATGGCCGGTTTGTCGGCGATGCGCTGGAATTCCAGAAATCCATCAGCAGCCTCGGGCTCCTGCTGCTGATCGCCATCTTCCTCAAGTATATTGTGCTCGGCATCCTGTACGAAAGCTACATCCACCCCTTCACCATTCTGACGACGCTGCCCGTGGCCGTGTTCGGCGGATTCCTGACGCTCTTCGCGTTTGGCAGCCAGCTCTCGCTCTATGCCTACATCGGGGTGTTCGTGCTGCTGGGACTGATCACCAAGAACGGCATTCTGATGGTGGACTTCGCGCTGCAGCGAAAAGCGGAGGGCATGAACAGTTATGACGCCATCCACAGCGCCTGCGTAATCCGGTTCCGCCCCATCCTCATGACCGGACTCTGCGCCATTCTCGGTGCCATGCCGATCGCGCTGGGTTACGGTGCCGATGCCGCAAGCCGCAAGCCGCTCGGCTTGGTGGTGGTCGGCGGCATGATCTTCGCCCAGGTCATCACTCTTTTTGTGACCCCGGGAATTTACCTCTACATGGAGAAAATCCAGGATCGATTCTTCAAGACGCGGACGGATCTGGAATAGACGTCAGCGTGTGAAGCGTCACCTCGGGCGGACACCAGAAGCGGACATCCACGCCTGAACAGCCGGTTCCCACCGAGGTGTAGCCCTGCATACCCCGGTACTGCCAGGAACGTCGGACCATCCGGAGTGGAGCACGGGCGTTGATGAATAACGGAATTCCGCCAGGCAGGCAAATCTGGCCTCCATGGGTGTGGCCGCAAAGCAGCAGATCAAACCCGCATGCGGCCGCTTTCCGGTAGATCTCCGGGGAATGTGCCAGCAACACGGACGGCACGCCCTGCTCCAGATGGGCCGCCGCTTTCTGCACATTATCGGCCTCGTAGAAGTGCGGATCATCCACCCCGGCCAGACACACTGTCGAGTCGCCCCGTTTCAACAGGACGGATTCATTCATGAGGAGGCGGATGCCCATTTCCTCCATCGGCAAAACCATTTCTATGAAATCATGATTGCCCAGCACCGCATAGACCTCGCCCCGCAACGTCTTGCGCAGGCGCGCCATGGCTTCCAGAACCGGATGAGTCGAACCATGTGTCCGTGACCGGAAATCGCCAGTTAGCACACACAAGTCATACTGAAGGGGCGCGACCGCCGCCGCAATGGCATCGGCCATGCCGGGGGTGATGTCAAGATGCAGGTCGGAAATTTGAAGGATGGTGAATCCGTTAAACTCGGCACCCAACCTCGGAAGCACCACCGGATTCCGGCGAACCACCGCATGCAGCGCATTGCGACGACCCCTCGCGTAGAGTCCCGTCAGCTTCAAGCTAAGCCGGATCAGCCAATGCAGCCAAAGCATGTTCTCAATGTGGAAATAGGTCAGCCCGTGCCCCATGACGCGGGCCACCCAATGAGACTGCATATGGAGCCGATGCGCCAAGTGTGCCCGGCCCACACGCTGCTCTAAGGCACGATAAAGGGCTTCAGAATCCATGTCGATTATCGCGGTAATTCATCGGACGACATCGCGGCCAGCGGCTTCATCATCGTATCCCGCTTCGAGAGGATCGGAGCCGAAACCGGCCAAGGAATGGCCAGATCCGGATCGGACCACAGAATCCCCTTTTCGTCCTTCGGGGAATAAACCGCACTGCACTTGTACATGAAATCCACCTCATCACTCAGAACACAAAACCCGTGCGCAAAGCCGGCGGGAACAAAAAGATGGTGATGATTCGTTTCAGAAAGAATGGCCGCCACCCATTTCCCGAAGGTCGGCGACCCGAGCCGGACATCCACGGCCACATCATAAATTTCGCCCTTCACGACCCACACCAGCTTGTCCTGCGGATTCGGCAACTGGTAATGCAGGCCACGCAGGGTTCCCTTGACCGACCGCGACCAGTTATCCTGAATAAAGGTCACCCCGATCCCGGCCGCCCGGTAGGACTCCGCCTTGAAAGTCTCCTGAAAAAATCCGCGGGTATCCCCGAATACGTCAGGAATCACCAGCTTGACCTCCGGAATCGATTGTGGAATCACTTGCAGCGCCATGGTCAGGACTCCTCCGCCATGCGCATCAGATACTGACCGTACTCATTCTTGGCCATTTCCTGCCCGAGCGCCTTCAACTGGTTCCGGGTGATATACCCGAGCGAAAAGGCGATCTCCTCGATGCAGGCCATCTTAAAGCCCTGCCGCACCTGAACGGTCTGGACAAAACTGGCGGCATGGTACATCGAATCATGCGTCCCGGTATCCAGCCACGCGAACCCACGCCCAAGTGAATGAACTTTCATGGTTCCAGCCTTCAGATAGGCCAGGTTGATATCCGTGATTTCCAGCTCGCCGCGCGGGGAAGGCTTGAGATTCGCGGCAATCTCGATCACCCGGTTGTCATAAAAATACAGGCCGGGAATGGCATACTTGGACTTCGGATGATCCGGTTTCTCCTCCAGCGAGAGCGCCTTGCCCGAGGCGTCGAACTCAATGACGCCATAACGCTCGGGATCGGCCACCGGATAGGCGAAGATCAACGCCCCCTGGGTCAGCGCGCTGGCTTCCTTCAGGACGGCCGAGAAATTGTGCCCGTAGAAAATGTTATCACCCAGAATCAGCGCAACCGGGCTTTTCCCGACAAACTCGCGTCCGATGATGAAGGCCTGGGCCAATCCTTCCGGTTTTGGCTGCTCGGCATAAACGAGCTTGATTCCCAATTGCGCTCCATCGCCCAGCAATTGCCGGAACAGGGGCAAATCATGGGGAGTGCTGATGATCAGAATCTCCCGGATTCCGGCCAGCATGAGCACCGAAAGCGGATAATAGATCATCGGCTTGTCATAAATAGGCAGCAATTGCTTGCTCACCGCCTTGGTCAGCGGAAACAACCGCGTCCCGGAACCGCCCGCCAAAATGATTCCCTTCATCGTATTCCTTTCCTAAGAACGAATAAGATGAATTTATAACACAGCCACAGCTGATCGTCCACCCCGCACCCATCACCCCTAGTCTGCGGAACACCATTGGGCTGGATTGGACAAAACAGCCACTCAGCAGCCACCGCGGCTCACCGGGACGGTTCGCCCTACCTCAATGCAAGTTCAAGCAACGCTTGATTTTAATCCGGTAGGGCGAGGCGTCCCTGCCGAGCCGGCCGCGTACTGATCAGAATCCGTACATCTGACGCAACTGACCCACGGTGGGCAATACATCATAGTATTCACCCCTGGGCCCAACCCACTGCGATCCCACAGGGCGCAGCGTGACGGGGGAAAATGATCCATTTGAATTCTGGATGTTGATCGTCACCAACGCAGGCTGTTGAATCACCCGGGGTTGCTCGACATACACCACTCTCGGGGGTTCCGGCTGGACATACACCGGCTGCGACACCACAACCGTCTCAGCCCGGCTCATTGAGGAAATCACCGCCGCCGCGATCCCAATTCCCGCCAGACCGAAAACCAGCTCAGTTCGGGGATTCCGGGAATACCCGTACTGCCGCCCGCCATCATAATGCCCATGATAACTACGCCGTCCCTCATCACGGCACCCGCCCCTGTCCCCGTGATAACTCCCTCGCCCCCACCTATGATCATCCGCCATACAGACAGATCCGGCCAATGCGACGACCACGATCCCACTCCATAGCTTCATCATTCCACAGGTTTTCATCGTCCCAACACCCTTTCTACAGATTTTTCGTTTTGAGAGAACCCATACCGTTTCCAGCACTTCAAGCTCTCCCTTCACTTGACAGCATCCTCCCTTTGCCTTTATAAGAGTATCAGCATTATCTCATATGTGCTGATTATATAGTCATATATTAATTCCGCAGGGAGGCTGCATGCAAAACGAACTGCTGTTTCAAAAGGGAGTGTCCATGAGCCGGCTCCAAACCCTGGTCCGGGTGGCCGACATGGGAAGTATTGCCGCTGCCGCCGGGCAGGATGATCTGGCGCGGCAAAGCCAGTTCAGTCACCAGCTGAAGGATCTGGAAATCAGTTTCGGCCGGAAGCTGACCGAAAAGCGGGGCCGGACCTTGAAGCTCACCCCGGCAGGAACCCGCCTGGCCGCCCTCATGCGGGAACACCTGCTGGCCCTGTCCCGATTTTCAGAGGAAGCCCATGACCGGGCGTTCACCGTCCGGATCGGAGCCGGTGAAAGTACCCACCACTGGCTTCTCGCCCCGAATCTGGCCAAGGTGGACACCCCCACAGGCGGCGTGCGCTGGTGTTTTTCCACACTTCACTCGGAAGAAATCCGGGAACGTCTTCTCGATCAGCGGCTTGATTTCGGAATTGTACGGGGCATCCAGGAGCCCGGCAGGCTTAAACACGTAAAACTGGGAACCCTGGAGAACAGGCTGTTCATCCCCGTTTCCCTGATGCCCGGAGCACCCCCGTCCGCCTTTGAGGCGATTACACGTCTGCCCCTGGCGCTTTTGGAAGACGGCTCCAGGACACGGCGGGATATTGAAGCCGTGTGTTTCAAGAAAAACAAGAAACCGGATCTTCGTTACGAGTGCAATACCGCGATCCAGCTCGCCGCCGTGATTGCAAATAACCTGGCCGCCGGCCCGCTTCCCGAACTGGCCCGCTCCCAATTCGATCCTGAAAAGGTCTTCGACATCAGTCTTGCCGGCATCCTCCGGAAAGACCTGCCCCTCTGCCTGGTTTGGAATCCACGAACCCTGGCCATGAGCGCCTCCCTTGAGGAACTCCGCCAGAGCCTGACCCAGGCGCTCGCCGTATCGCTTCAAGCGAAGCGGGAATCCGCGTGAAGAGGAACGGCGACACGCCCTTCACGGGAGCATGAATGACCCGGGATCATCCAGCACCTCGCGCACCTTGCGGGCCATGACGTCGGGACTGCTCGGCTTCTGGAGGAAGTGCATCGTTTCGTCCAGCACCCCTTTTCCGGCGATCACCTCTCTTGCGTAGCCGGACATGTACAAAACTTTGAGACCCGGGTTGCTTGCCTGAATGTGTTTGGCTAGATCGCGTCCATTCATATCCGGCATGATCACATCGGTGAACAACAGATGAATGGGACCCGGATGCCCGGACAGGACGACGAGGGCTTCCGCCGGGGTCGCCGCCAGCAAGACCTTGTACCCAAGGGAAACCAGATACCGACCGCACGTCTTCACGAGAGACGGCTCGTCGTCCACAAAGAGAATCGTCTCCCCACGACCTCGCGGCACTTCGCCGGAACTGGCAACACTCGTCTTGTCGATTTCTTCACTATACACGGGGAGGTAAATCCTGAATGTCGCACCCTTGTCCGGTTCGCTGGAGACGTCGATAATGCCGTGGTTCTGCATAACGATACCATGCACGGTGGCCAGGCCGAGCCCTGTTCCCTTACCAATATCCTTCGTGGTGAAAAACGGCTCAAAAAGGCTCGCCATGACCTCCTTCGTCATACCGCACCCTGTGTCGCTGACCCTCAACAGGACATACTCGCCCGGAGTGGCCCCGGGATGATCGTCACAGAAGGCTCGATCCAGCGTGGCAGAAGAGGTCGCGACAGTGATCTTACCGACCCCGCCAATGGCGTCCCGGGAATTGATGAAAAGGTTTGTCAGAATCTGGTCAACCTGGTAGGGATCGAGTTTAACCGGCGGAAGGTTCGCGCCTGGCATCCAGACGACCTTGATATCTGCGCCGATCAGTTTCTGAAGCAGATTAAGAACCCCTGACAGGGCGTCATTCAAGTCTAGCACCTTGGGTTGGATAATCTGCTTGCGGGCGAAGGCCAGCAGTTGCCGGGTGAGCTCGGCCGAGCGGTTTGCGCATTTGGTGATTTCATCCAAGTCACTGCGCATGGGGTGTTCCGCAGGCAGACTGTCCCGGCAAAAATCGGCGTAACCCAGTACCCCCATCATCATATTATTGAAGTCGTGCGCCACGCCCCCCGCCAGACGGCCCACGGATTCCATCTTCTGCGCCTGCGCAAATTGCTCCTTTAATTTCTCGTGCGCCTCCTCCGCCCGTTTGCGCTCGGTGATATCGCGGCAAGCAACAAGGAGAACCGGTTCTCCTTCCCGGAAAAAAGACCGGGCGGTGATCTCGACCGGAAAGACGGTTCCGTCCTTCTTGCGATGCAGGCGCATCGGAATGTTAAAGACCCGACCCGGCTCTGAGATCGTCTCCTGCGTGCGGCGGGTCGTCTCCTCGGGTTCGGCCGACAGATCCGTGTTCTTCCTGGTGAGCAATTCAGCTCGGTCGTAACCATAGAGCACCGACGCCATGTTGTTGGCATCCAAGACCTGGCCCGTATCGCTGGCGAGCAGGAGCAGCGCATCCGATGCCGATTCGAACAACTCGCGATACTGTTTCTCGCTCTCCCGCAGCGTCTCCGCCGCCGCCATCTGCAGCTTGAGGTGCCGGACGCGCTGTTGCCACCAAACCCAACCCAACCCGGTCCACGCGCCGAAGAGCAGGACGCCGATCATGACGATCACTTGCCAGAGTTGCGCGTGCAACGGAGCATACACTTCCGCGCTGTCCATCTTGGCGATCAGAATCCATGGCGAATCGGGCACGGCTCGCCCGACGGCGTGCACCGGCACGCCGCGATAGTCGATGCCGGACATGTTTCCGGTCTGCCCCAAGGCTGCCTGGACGGCGGGAACTTCGGTGCGCGTCAGCGGGATGCGCAAGGCAAGGGCCGCGTTCGCTTGGTGGCGGAGTTCATTCAGGTAGACGACGTCGTTGCCTTCCCGGCGGACGAGCAGCGTCTCCGCCGTTTTACTCGGCGTCGGCCAGCCTTGGATGAGGGGATAAAGATACTTTGCCGGATCAATGCGCAGAATGATTGTGCCCAGCGGCCGGGAGCCGTCCGCTTCGTCGATAATCGGAATCAAGATTGCCAGACGCACCTGCTGATCGTGCGTACTGCGATAGAAATCCTGAAGCATCACCTGACCCGCCAGGTGCGCTTCGGAAGCGTGCTCGGCCACTTCGGGGGTCACCGCCAGCAGTCCGGCGGGCCATGACAGGCGCGTGACGCATTGAGCATCCAGCAGCCGGACTTCGTCATGCCTGAAGCACGTCCCGTATTTCTCGAACCAGACTCGAAGCTGGCGTGGCGCGTCCGCGTCCTCCGGCTGCTCCAGGAAGCGCCGTATCAAGGCGGAGAAGGGGGCGTTCCGGAACAAGAGGGAACCATCCGCCAGCCGTTCCCGACGCCACTGCGCCAACTCGCCAACCTTCAGATCCGCAATGGTGGAAAGTTGCCGTTCCTCCTCGGCGAGGAAGGACTGCTCGTGGTTACGGTAGTAGCCATAGCCGATGGTGAGAATGCCAACGGCGAGCGCGATGAAGATCAGTATGAAGTGCAGCACCGTGCGGTCACCGGTGGTCGGCAGCGTGGTGAGATTCTCCCGGTTGTCGTCACTGGCCAGTGTCTTCATCTCGTCGTTTACGATATCCCTTTCCGCCTCGCCGGTCACGAAGTATCCACCGGACGCCAGAAGGAAGTGAGGAGCAGGAAGTCTGAAATTGGGCTTGAGCCGCGCGGGGGGGGATTTCATACTGTGTCCTCTATGAAAACAGCCCCCTTCGTCCTGCTCGCAATGATCCTGGCGTGTGTCGCCGGATGTCACTCGATTCCCTCCACTCCCCCGCCCGCCCCGCCTGTCGCACAGGCGGGTGAGGATGAGGCCTACAAGCAAATCAGGATTCTCACCAAAACCATGCTGCTGGTCCGGCAGAACTATGTGGATGAAAACAAAGTCAGTTATTCCAATCTCGTCTCCGCCGCCCTCAAGGGTATGCTCCAGTCCCTGGATCCCTTCAGCCAATATCTGGAGCCGACCGCCTATCGGGAACTCAAGGAGGAAACCCAGGGGAAATTTGGCGGGATCGGCATCCAGCTCGGGTTCAAGGATAACGCCCTGACCGTCATCGCCCCCATGGAAGATACCCCCGCCTTTCGCGCCGGCATTTTATCCGGCGACAAGATTATCGAAATCAATACCAACAAGACTGAACGGATGGACATGCGGGATGTCGTCTCCCGGCTGCGGGGAAATCCCGGCACCCCCGTCACCATCAAAATCCTGCGGGGCGTGGAATTCAAAACCCACACCCTCATCCGGGAGGAGATCAAAATCTCCAGCATCAAGGGAACCCGCATGCTGGACGCCTCAATCGGCTATATCCGGATCACGGAATTCAGCGACCCCACCGCCCCGGCCCTGCAGGAAGCGCTCGACAAACTCCTCGCCAAGGGCCTGAAGGGACTGGTGCTTGATCTGCGGAATAATCCGGGCGGCCTGCTCACGTCGTCCATCCAGGTCAGCGAAAAGTTTCTCCCCAGGGGCACCCTCATAGTTTCCACCCGCGGCCGGGGCGCCTCGCCCCGGCAATTACAGGCCACCGCAGGGGGCGCCATCCACTACGTCGACTTTCCCCTCGCCGTCCTGATCAATGGCGGCTCGGCCAGTGCAGCCGAAATCGTTTCCGGCGCCCTGCATGACAACAAGCGGGCCATCCTGGTCGGTGAGACAAGCTTCGGGAAAGGATCGGTCCAGAATGTCATGCCGGTGGAGGACGGCGCTGCCGCCCGCATCACCACGGCCCGCTATTACACCCCCAGCGGCCAATGTATCCACGAAAAAGGAATCGAGCCGGATATCGCCGTACCCGTTTCGCCCGAAGAATGGCAGAAAGTTCTCATAAAACGAGTCGACCTCGAGACCCCGGGCATCCTTGATCCCAAAAACAAACCCGCCGATCTGGACGCCGTCACGGATCGTCAACTGGACCGGGCGATGGATTTACTCAAGGGCATCCTGATCTTTCAAGGTAAGAAATGAACATCCTCGGCATTGAAACCTCCTGCGATGAAACTGCCGCCGCCGTTGTCCGGGACGGCCATACGGTTCTCTCCAATATCGTCTATACCCAGATTGCCCATCACCGTCCCTACGGGGGCGTAGTTCCCGAAATCGCCTCACGCAAGCATGTCGAACACCTCCCTGAAGTCATCACCGAAGCCGTGACCGCCTCGGGCATCGGATGGGACGACCTTGACGCCATTGCCGTCACCCGGGGCCCCGGCCTGGCAAGTTCCCTCCTCGTGGGACTGGCAGGGGCCAAGGGGCTCGCCATCCGGCTCAACATACCGTTGATCGGGATCAACCATCTGGAAGGTCACATCTATTCCATTTTCCTGGATCATCCCGATATGCCGCCCGCATCACTCTGTCCTTTTCTCGCCCTCATCGTCTCGGGGGGCCACACCTGCTTCATCCAGGTCAACGGCATTGGCAACTATACCCTCCTCGGCCGGACCATCGACGATGCCGCCGGCGAGGCCTTTGACAAGGGCGCCAATCTCCTCGGCTTGGGGTATCCCGGGGGTCCGGCCATCGACAAGGCCGCCCGGTCGGGCAACCCGGAATTCGTCACCTTCCCGCGCGGCTTTGTCCGAAAATTACAGGCCCGCATGCCGGGCCTCATTCCCCGGAATTGCGTCAGCTTCAGCGGCCTCAAAACCGCCCTTCTGTATTACATCAAGGATCATCCCCTGGGCAGCGGATCGGCGGCCGATGTCAATAACCTGGCCGCCAGTTACCAGGAAGCCATTGTGGATACTTTGACGCAACGCGCCTCGCACGTATCGGAATCCGCGAAAGTATTCGCCGTCGTGGGGGGCGTATCACTCAATAAACGCCTCCGCGAAACGATGGCCGCCATGGTCGGAAAACGACGGCTTCGCCTGATTCTCGCGGCTCCCCACTATTGCACCGACAATGCCGCCATGATCGCCGGTGTCGCGTTCCACAAATGGGAGAGCCGCCATCCGCTCGACCAGGCGCTGGACATGGATGCAGATCCGAACCTTGGGATTGGGGAATGAGCCCCACGCCGACACCCATGACTTCAGTGCGTGAAATTAATGCGATTGGGGATTTAGCGCCCTATCGGTCCGCCTGGAATGAGCTCCTGAGTCAGACGAAAAACGCCTCCTTCTTCCAGACGCTTGAGTGGCTGGAACTTTACTGGAAGCATTACGGCCGTGATAAAAAACTACGGGTTCTCCTCATCATGGAAAAGGATGCATTGCTGGGAATCGTTCCCCTGGTTGTACTCCGGGACAAAACCCGGATCGGACCGATCCGCTTTCTCACCTATCCCTTGTCATCCTGGGGATCGTTTTATGGGCCGATTGGCCCGAGCCCTGAGCTGATCCTCACGGCGGCCTTGAATCATATTCGCCAGACACCCAAGGATTGGGATGTTCTTGAATTACGTTTCGTGGATGCGGAGGGAACCGATGGCGGTGCGACCGAACGTGCGCTGAAAACGGCAGGGTTGAGAGCCTACCGAACGACACAGGGGGAGGCCTCCCTCATTGACATACCGGTTTCATGGAATGATTTTCTGGCCAGCAAAAGCAAAAACTGGCGCAAAAGCTTCCGCTCCTGGGAACGAAAGTTGGGGCAACAGGGCGAGATTCAGTTTGTGCGGTACCGTCCCCGGGGGGAGGCCCACGGCGAAAGTGATCCCCGCTGGGATCTTTATGACGCCTGTTTGGCTATTTCCGAAAAAAGCTGGCAAAGCTCTTCACCGGATGGAACCACCTTGTGCCACCCGGAAGTCCGCGAGTTCCTCAGAGAAACGCATGCGGTCGCCGTACGTCTTGGCGCGGCGGATATAGCCCTTCTTTTATTGAACGGCATCCCTCTGGCGTTTGGCTACAACTATTATTGGAATCACAACCTCGTGGGCCTTCGGGTGGGCTATAATCACCATGTGACCCAAAAGTCGGGCGGGGGAAGCCTCCTCAAGGCGTATATCGTTCGTGACAGCTGCGAACGGGGTGATCTCGTTTACGATATGGGGCCCGGCTCGATGGACATCAAGCGCCAGATCAGAACACGGACAGCCACCATCTTCCGGTACAGCCATTTCGAGTCCCTCTCTCCCCGGCTTCAGCTGATGCGCTTGAAACGGTGGTTTGATCAGAAAAGGAAATCGACATGAAGCTCACACAGATTACCACCCCAACACAGCTCCACGCCTTGCAGGAGCGATGGACCCACCTTCTCCAAACCGCCCCGGGCCGAAATCTTTTCCTGACATTTGAATGGGTAAGCACCTGGTGGGACGTGTTCGGCGCGGGCAAGGAGCTCTTTATCCTGCTGGCAGAAGACCAGGGAGAACTGGTTGCCATTGCTCCGCTATACGCCCACACCAGGGCCATCGCAGGGGTTTCCCTGAGAGAGATCGGCTTGCTTGGCAATCAGTCGGTGGGTTCAGATTTTCTGGACTTTATTATCAGGGAAGGCCGCGAGCCGGAAGTTCTGGCGGCTTTTGGCGAGGCCCTCAGGCAGGAATCCGGCTGGGAGCGATTGATGCTGGATGACGTGGACGGCGATTCGGCCCTGGTCAATCACTTTCGCAGCCTGGGTCGGACCTCGGGTTGTTATGTTTCTCAACGGCGGGCGTCCACATGTCCCGCCATGACGCTACCGGCCACGTGGGACGAGTTCATGGGCCAACCTGACAAGATCTTCAAGCGGATCGTACAGCGCGAATGCGTGAAAAAACTTCATAAACGGCATCAGGTGGAACTCCTGCTGTCAGTCGGCGACCAACCGCTTGAGCCTTGGCTTCAGAAACTCTTCGCCCTGCACACTGATCGCTGGCATTCCGTCGGCCAGCCCGGAGCCTTCGACGACGTCCGGATGAAGGAGTTCTATCTCAAAGTTTCCGAACTACTTAACCGGAGCGGCATTCTACGCCTATCCGCACTCCGGGTGAATGGAAACGTAGACGTCATGGAATACGGCGCGGTGTATGGCGATACCTACTACTCCCTTCAGGGGGGATGCAGCGCAAAGGGTCTTGAACTCAAAGCGGGCCATGTGTTGCAGTACCACATTTTCGAATCCCTGGTGGGCCACATTCGCGAGTTCAGGTTCCTGCGGGGCGCCGAACGCTACAAATACCAGTGGGGGTGTGACGACCGGTGGACCGCCTGCGTGGGCATTCACCGCGGGATCAAGGCACAAGCCGTCGGCAGAAGCCAAAGCGTCGCCCGATTCTTCAAGGGAATGGTCAAGAGGGTCATCCGGCTCGGGTCGTCCCGACGGAAGTGATCCATCCCGATTTACCGGAGCCCTGTCAGTTTGAAAGCGAAAAGGTCGGACGAAAAATGTCCGTTTGATCCGGCAAACAGACCGCCATTCACATTCATCCGGCGCAACTCAAAGGGATTGGTCCAAGCCGTGTTGATTCCCTTTCTGGTTGTCGCGGCAAGACGGTATCCAGAAGTCTTCAACGCTTCAATGACAGTGGCGTCATAATTACCATTGGGATACGCGAAGGACGTAACCGGTCCACCCAGCATGTCCTCAATCTGTCCCTTGGATTCCCGGACCTCCCCGACGATTTCAGACGGAGAAAGACTTGGAAGAAGACGGTGGGACCGGGCATGTGATCCGAATTCGATTCCGGAGGCATGCATGTCGCGGACCTGATTCCAATTCAGGAACGCATTGTCACGAAAGGGGAAGGAAGGGTGACCCAGTATCCCGGCAAGCGCCTCCCTCAACTCGGAGCGGGTGCCCTCGTTTGCGGTCTTCAGGTCTTCAACCAGGCGTAATGTCGCACGATCCACCCCGCTGGACAGGAATACAGAACTGAGCGCCGGGGGAAGTTGCCGGGCATCAGCCGCCTTGATTTCCCCCGATTGCACACGCTGCCGCCAAACCTGGATCAGATGCAACAGCTGCTCCTGCCAGAAGGCTTGCGCTGTCCCGATGTAGGCCGTGCCCAGAAAAATGGTAGCGGGAATTCCCCGCCGTTTCAAAGCAGGAAAGGCATGCGCATAGTTATCCTCCCAGCCGTCATCAAACGTAATGACGACTGTCTTCAGGGGCATGGCACGCCGCTCCTGCCTGACCCTCCCGAATTCGCCCAGGGACAGGATATGGTATTGACTGGCCAGAAAATCCAATTGCTCCTCGAAGTCCTCAAGCGGAGTGACGATTTGAGGCAAGGAGCAAATCGACGGAAGCGCAGCCCTGGGGACCACACGATGATAGAGCAACATCACCGTCTGAAGGGATCCGCAGAAGGGATGACGAAGGCCGAGGTATCCAGACGGGAAACAGAACCTGCGGCTTAATCCTGTCGCGACTTCTTTCCATCGCTTCTTGCGGGCGGCGTTCAAACCGGATAGTCCCTGATAACATAGCTGCGCCGCGCCGCCCACTCCCTGCGGGCATTTCGGAGCCACAGGATACCCCGGACTGTTCCTGCGAACCGGGCCACGATTCCAAGACAATCAAGGACGGGGAAAATCAACAGAACCCTCAACAGATCCTGAGGTTCAGGCTTCACCCGCTGACAATAGGTTTTCACCGATTTGGCCGTCTGCAGGGCCAGCAGAGCGCCAAGGAGTAACGTGAGGGGAATCCAAAGAAGAGGGATCACACAGGCTACGGCCATCGCAAACAACATCACCACCCGGGCACTCAAGGCTCGCATCCCCCTCCTCAGGGTAACCGGATCATGAAACTTGTCCGCTTCCCGGTTTACCTGACGGCGAAAGACATGCCGTAATGTCGGGCCCAGCTGCCAGAAGAGAACGGCATCCCCCGCGTAGCAGATCCGGGGATGCAGTGGCATGATGCGGCGCACATAGAGGGGGTCCGAACCGAAACGGAGCCATTCTGGAAATCCGCCTGTCTTTTCCCAGATCCAGCGCAAATAGGCCACTGAGGCGCCACCGGCGGGCGGCCCGGCGGTCCCGTTACGGAATTCCCCCCGGTGCAGGGAGGCCCCATACACGGCCCCCATGTCCATCATCCGACCCAGGAACCGGCGGCGCATCGGCAGAACCGCCACGGCTCCCATCGAATAATCGGCTTCACCACGAAGAATCGGCGCGACAATATTCTGCAGCCAATTTTCATCCGGGTGATTTCCACCATCAATTTGCGCGATGATGTCGGCATTCGTGTTCCGGATCGCGACATTGCGCGCCTTGCCGGGAAAGGCTCCCTCGGAAACAAGAAGCCTGACGCGCGGATCTTTGGCGGCGAATTCGCGAAGCAGATCCCGGGTGCCGTCGGTGGATCCGGCATCCACAAAGACAAGCTCATCCCCCGCGGAAACCTGTTTCAGAAGGGAAGTCACCAGTTCCCCGAGCCCGTCAATTTCATTTTTTACGGGTACAACAACAGCAATTTTCATGAAGCATTATTCTCTCGTTTGGCGCGTTTAAGGTACCAGAGGCGAAGCTGTCGCACAAGGAGGAGGACATCCTCCTTGCGCAAAATCAGCACCTGTGACAGCGGCACACCCGTATGGCGGAGAACAAAGAACAGAAGAAGCGCGGTCGAGATCAGGTAGCAAACCGACGAGCTGACGGCGGCGCCGACTGCGCCATAGCGTGGAATCAACAGGACATTCAAAGCCAGATTGCAGACCATGGTGAACACCGCCACCCAGGAAATCAGCCCCGGCCGGTTCATGTGATAGAGATCGGCTTTCAGGAACTGATAGAGGGAGAGCCCAACAATGCCGGGTAACAACCATTGGAGCGGCAGGAGAGCGGGCAAAAAGGCGGACCCGTACAGAATCAGAATCAGCCACTTTCCGGTCAAAGCCGTCACAAGACAGGCCAGACTCATGATCACGACCATGTACTTGAGGACAAAGGGGGAAAAATGCCGGCCTTCCGTTTCATTCATCCCCAGTCGCAGTGGAAGAAACGGTCCCGAGACAGCATCAGGAAGCGCCAGGATAATCTCCGCAATGGAGACACTGACGGCATAGTAGCCGACGGCTTCCACGCCCGCATAGTGAGCAACAAAGAGGAGATCGATCCGGCGAACAACCGCATTGGCCCACATACTGACGTTGCCGCGGAGGCCAAACGAAATTGCCTCCCGGAATGCCGGATACGACAACCGCGGCGAGCCTCCTGCCCGGCGATAAATACGAGACAGTCCCAGTAGTGCAATCCCGGCATTCGTCGCAAGCCAGGCCCAGACCGCCGACATCAGCGCATTCCCTGTCAGCCACCAGAGCAGAACCAGTACAACGAGGGGGAAAATAGCGAAAGTGACCTGCAGCCCATTCGCAAAATGGATTTCCTTCAGAGCCGTCAACAGGTCACAAGTGACCGTGTAGGCCAGAAGCAGAGGAATACCGATCAGGAGGAACACGACAAGATGGTCGACACCCTGCAAATTCTGTCGAATAGGCGAGGAAACCTGCAACACGAGATACCCGGCAAAGGTCAGAACCGCGCCCTGAATCACAAGATAAAGCAGAGCGTTTCCCAAAACCTCCCTGAGATCCCGTTTGTGCCTGGCCACCAGATAGACACTGCCCAGCCCGAATCCGAGATTTCCGAAACTCACGACGAAACTGGGGAGTGTACTCAGCACGCCATAAATCCCCCTTCCGGAAGGACCCAGCAGGCGGGTGAGGAGAATATTTCGAGCCATGCGCAGAACGAACTGAACGGCCGTTGCCGCCAGGCTGGACAGGGAAAACTCGCCAAGGCTTTTCAAGGCTGACAACGTGGGTGGAGAGTCGATTTTCATCGTGTCGGTCTGGCGCTGTTCAGGATTTTGTCAGGGTCTGCCTGCAGCATATTCCTATAAACCGCCTCAAGCTTCCGAACCTGGGCTTGAACACTGAAATGACTTGCCACGTCAGCCTTCGCGTTGATCCGGAGCCTGGCGGAGAGACACGAGTCCTGTCGCAGTGCCAGGATCTGTGCCGCCAGATCAGTGACATTACCGGGCGGTGCGAGCAGACCATTATGCCCGTGAATGACAACTTCCGGAATCCCGCCCACGGAAAAAGCGGTTACACAGACTCCCATGGTGAAGGCCTCGAGAATAGTCATGGGCAGTCCCTCGCAGCGGGAAGGTAACACCAGCACATCAAGACCCGGATAGGCACGCTTGAGTGCCTCCGGTAAGTGATAGCCCCGGAAATCGAAGTTCCCGCTCAATCCCGCCTCGGCCACAGCCGTCTTCATGGCAGGCAGGTCGGGCCCCTCGCCGATCACAACAAAGCGGCTGTCGGGTTTCTTCAGGAATACCGCGTGCGCGGTTTCAACGAATTCCAGAGGCCCCTTTTCAGCGCTGATCCGTCCGACAAAACCCACGGCAAACGGATGGCCCTCCTGCCGCGGTCCCTCCGGGAGGCCAGGATTCCACTCTTTCGGGTCAATGCCGTTATGCACAACCGACACCCGCTGGACACCCTTTTCACGGGCAATTTTGGCCGTGTGCTCAGAAACGGCGATGACGGCGTCAAACCGTCTGAGGACGACTTTATCAAGGCGGCTGTAGAACCTCCCCCGCCGGGTCTTTTCCGTCCACCCATGCAGGGTGCTGACCAGTTTCAGGGAAGGCTGAATCAGGCGAAGCAGGAACCCGTAGACATCCGCTTTCGCATCATGGCAATGGAGAATGCAAACCTTGTTTTCCCGCACAAAACGGCGAACCGCGAGAAATTGCCTGACATCGAAAATGCGACACCCGGACATGACCTGGCAAAAAAGACCTAATTGGCGCAAGGGATTGACGAGGCCGCTCACATCCGTTCCGGCCTTGACCAGATAGATGACCGCTTGGCGAAACGGCCCATTCTGCATTTCACGCCCCGTATTCGCTATAACACGATCAGCGCCCCCGCCCCCGCCAGAGGCACACCGAAGATGGGCTATAACCCTGTCCGAACTCATTTTTTCACCACAATATCGCACTGCAATACCCTGAAGGACGTTATGGGGATTTTATTCAAATCATCAAACCCCGACCATTTTCCCCATTTTCCACCATCGGGGCCCAGGTTCTGAAAATAAACCTTAAAATCACGGGCGCCATCGGTGACAATCATACCGTACTCCTGCATGGCGCGAGCCACAATTTTGACGGCAGGCGAAAGGCCCAGACGATTCAGATCCAGGGAGGGATCCAATTGCAGACGAGCCCCTTCCGGGATGGTGTCCGGACCAATTCCCTGTCCATCCGTTTTGCAGGCTGGCGGGCATACTTCCATCTTCCCCCCGGCTCGCGAGGATTTCCGGTTAACCGGCGTGGAGCACATCAGGGCGTGGCGAATTTCACCGGCCTCGATTTCCTCAGGCCGGATAAGCCCGGCTATCAGCGGAGTACCGGCGCCGTTTGAGCCATACGTCCACCAGAAACGCCCCTCGAAAGGGAGCCTGAAGCCGAGGCCATCCAGATCCCAGACCGAGATTCCACTGGCGATATATTGACCGTTTGTGTCCCGTCCGAAGCGGGAAAATTCCCAGCTTTTCCGGGCATGGGGATCCACAAGTATCATATGCCCGTCCCGCGCCGGATCGGGCCAGATGTCGGGGGGAATGGGCAAATCCTCCACAATCCCGTCGCCATTGGGATCGACATCGCGGTTCTTTTCCCCTGAACTTGAACGCACGCTGACGCGCGGGCATTGCCTCGAATCGATCACATGAACGGGTACCGTCCATTTGACGAAGGCTCCGCGCAATATGACGGCCTCCCGCTGAAGCCGACCGATCATGGCCTTCGAGAAAGGGTCCGCTTCAGCAGGATTCAGGATTGGAGTATTCCACGGGGACAGCTCACTGAATGCACGAAACCCGGCGGGTAGTGACATACCCAGATATCCCCCGTCAGCGGCATTCGCCAAGCTGCCCAGCAGGAAAAGCCCTGCTGCCGAACCCCTGATGAAGCACCATGAAAAGCGGGTCTTCATGCCCGATGTGACCTCCAGTAGTTACCCACATTCCGACGGGTATTTTCAATAAACCATCCGAGTGCCGCCACAGGGGATTTGATTTTCCCGGCTGAAAAACAGGTCGCATTGATTGCACCCGGCACGCATTGAACAAGGCCGGTAACCGTTTTGCCGGGCGCCAGTTCCTTTCTCAAAAGCGGGGGGAGTTCCTGACAGTCTACAACAATTCGTTCGTAAAGCCCGGGCATCTGCTCGCAAACCGTTTTGCGAAAGGCGTGGTTATGGCCGGCAAAGGGAGGGAAGTCCAAAAGGATTTTGAATGCCTTGACCGACGTGCTGATCCAGGCCAGCATCCGGCCCAGTATAGAGCCAACTCCAAGCAGTTGGACTGGCCCATAGGCGGCGGGCGAGTCGGGATGCGTGTTGAAGTATTCGACATAGGAGGCGATCCAAAGTGGCGAGAATCGGCAATCCAGGTCTGCGGCGACCACGAGGTCTCCCCGGGCCTTTTCAAAACCAAGTTGCTTGGCTGCAAAGATGTTTTGGGGACGTTCAATATTCCGGTAGCGCTCCTCATCAAGGTACGAAAGGACAAACACAGGCAGTCCAATATCCGAAGCAAGCCGGTACAACGGCGAATTCAGCAAGTCATTCGTCGAGGCCTTCCCGTTTAAAACAATGACGATCTCTGTTGCGGGGGCATTCTCACAGGCGAGCAGGGACTCGATGGCACTCCGGAAACGGGTCATATCCTCCCGGACATGAACGGGGATCACAACCGAGACCAGAGGAGGGCTTTCGACGGATCCGCGCAGAACCCGGCATGCCGACTGGAGCCGGGCCCTCTGCCCTTTGAGGGCCTCTGTGTCGGGCCCTGGCGACGGCCCGATCATGCAGGAATTCCGGATTCCACCCACCCAGTAACGACGGGCCTGACCCATGCGGGAGGGAGAGGGAGAGGCCGACGACTCGGTTGTCTCCCATTTGACGATTTGTTTCCCCTTCAGAAAATCCACAAGACCGAGCCACGTTCCAACCATGCCGGCACAGAAATAGAAGGCGAGGAATATCAGCCTCCTGGGGAAGGAGCCCACAGGAAGATGACCCGCAAGGCTCCTTAACGGAACAAGGGATGCATAAGCCATCAACTGGATCAGCAACAGCACCCGCATGGGCACTGAACAGACTGCCATGGCAGCGGAAGACAAGAGGATCAGCAGTAACATCACCGGCAAAAACCGACGTAACACCTTGTTCAGAAACAGGCCGACGGAAAACACACCATACCGGAAGGGGTTCAAAACCTCCCGCGACAGCCAGATGCCTCTCAAACTCCGGCATACAATACGCCGGCGGCGCCGGAGCTCATGTTCCGGCGTCTTGGAAGCGGCCGTCATGGTCGCCAGAGCCGCTGGTTCAAAGACGAATCGCTTATGCTGCCTCACAACATTCAGGCAGGCGTAAAGATCGTCGGTAACAGCCAGAGGAATGGGCTGGAAGAGCTCCCTGCGGATCGCATACAAAACTCCGGTGTTGGAGGTGATACTGCCGAGCTCACTCTCCCTTGTTTTCATCAACCGGTCGAACTGCCAGTAGGTATGCTGGGGCCGGCTTAATACCCCTGAGTCCTCCTGGACCACCAATTGTCCGCACACCCCGCCAACGGCGGGATCGGCCAGGGGTTGCAGGAGCCGGGTGATGGCCTCCCGGTCGAGCAGTACATCCGCATCCGAGAACACAAGAACCTGTCCGGAGCTCCGTTCAATGGCCTGGTTGATGGCGTCATTTTTTCCCGTATGGCCGGAAGAGGCCAGGATGACGAGGCGCTTATGAACGGGCATGGCGGCCCGGATTTTTTCGACGTCACCCCCTCCATCCCAGAACATGATGCATTCGAAGTTTTCGGAGGGAGCCTCGAGCGATAGACTGTTTTCCGCTTTCCGGCGGGCAGATCCGGCTGGCCCCCGCACAATGGTAATGAGGCTGACCGACCACGGCAAGGGAGCCTTTATGATGGGGCGTTGTCCCCGTATCAGGCGGGTGAAACCCAATATAATCGGGTAAACAATGAAGGCGCACCCGATCCCGCTCACGCAGATCGCGAAAACCACACTACTCAGCAGGAAGAATTCGTTCATGAGTCACGGTTCCGGGCACACGCCTGGCAAGAGCCAGCGCCACTTGCGAAAGGGCCAGGGACATCCAGAGGTACTTGTGGTTGAACCGGCTAAGGGTCAGCAAGTGGATCAGGATCGCCGTGAACGCAAGTTGATAAGCCAGAATTATCGAGGTCAATTCAAGATGCCCACCGGCGCGGCTCAAGGCGGCGGCCTTTTGGAAGTTCCGCCAGGCCAGGCCGATAATCAGCAGAAACACTCCCAATCCCAGCAGGCCGGTGCCCACCAGGATCTCCACGTACGCGTTATGGGCCGAGCGGCGGGCGGAGGCACCCGAGAGGTCATACGGATTGGCGAACGCATACTTGGAGTTGGCGTAGGCTATTTCAAACGTGCCGAGCCCGGATCCCAGGACAGGGTTGCGCAGAAATTCATCGCGTCCGACGATGAGATAGGAAAGTCGCGCCTGGACTGACGTGTCCTGGCGGCTCAGCACCTGCTTGTGCCGTTCCCAGTAGGAAGCCGGGACCATCACCGCCACGGCAATCAACCCAATCAACAATCCGACAATCACCAGCCCGACATGCCGGGGCTTGAAGTGATGCCGGTACCGTATTCCCAGAAACAAGAGCAACAGACACAAGACCAGGGCGGCGCTTCGGGAATACGTCAGGATAATGGTCGTGATCTCCAGAAGAAAAACCCCTCCCCAGAAGAGCCGTTTCCGGGCCGACGCCGCGCTAAACAAAAGATGAGCCACCAGCGGGAGGCTGAATAGAATCATCAGGGAAAACATGTTGGGATCCGTGGCCGCTCCGGTGGCGCGTTTAATCGCCGCCGCGTCCGGCGCCATGCTCATGGTAAACCAGGAAATCCCGAACAGGGCGCCGATCAGGGAAAGCACGGCACCCAGGGCAGCGCCGAACACGACCACCTTCGGCAACAGCGTTCCAAAGGCATACTCCGAATCCACGTAAATAAGGGTCAATCCAAAAATCAACATCACCACGAAAAGTTTTCTCACATTATCAAGCGCAACCAGTCGATTCTCCGAAAAAAGGAGGGACAGAAAACAGACTATCAGCAGCGCTAAAAGCGCTGGCCACAGGTTGGAGCGCAATGTGGCGGGCCATTTTTTCCGAGTCAGAACAGCGAAAAAGGCCACCAGGACAATCCAAAACCCCAGAAACTTTGGAATCGTCAGCGTTGGATAAACTGCTGAGAGTCCGGTAAAGGCATCCAAGGGGATCATGAAAACAAGGATGAAGAATCCGGCCTGGGGATAACGCCCCAGCATAAGCAGCGCGACCAGACACAGGCCGGGCAACAGAGCCAACACGGGATAAGGGGTCGTGAGAAGTATCGCAACCGTTGCCACAAGAACCATGACGGCAATCCAAAGCAGGGGTTTTGCCACGACCTCCTTCCTGAGAGCCTCAAGCTGTCCCATATGCGTCCCCCTCTTAAAAAATCCTGCGGAGAATTTGACTCACGAGCGCAACCCCCGCCGCCGTCCATCGAAGCCACGTTAGCACAATCAGGGGAAGTGCATCAACGATTCTTCCCCTCCTGGCCTCGGCCCCGCCGATGACCACGGCGGGCAGAGGCCAGAGCAGGAGTGCGGCCAGCCAGGCAGGCGAGAAGGGCCAGCCCAGAGCGAGCACAACCGCGGCGACCGGGCAGGCCACATGCCACGCGCTCAGCGCGGGGTGGCGGAGAGTCCGGAACGAAAGACCGTGTTTTCTTGCAAATTGGAGGGTGCATGACTGACGCCAGAATTCCTTGCGCCACAGTTCGGCCAGACTTTTTTCATACCCCAGATGGATGAGACACACGTCGGGTGCCGACACGACGCGATAGCCGGCCTTCCGCACACGAAATGTGAAGTCCTTGTCCTCGCCGGTGAGAAAGGCCGGATCAAATCCACCGGCCGCTTCAAAAACAGCACGATTCACGAAAATGTTCCGGCCGGGCAGAAAATCCACCTCCATCACCCGACTCCGTTTCCGGCACAGGCGCTGGCCCCAGATCCGACCGACCCATCCCGCCGTATCAGGAACCTTCGCGATAAACCCCAGTGCGCCCTGGAACCCTGCCCGGAAATACCGGCTGGCCTGCTCCAGCCAGTCGGACGGCACAAGCATATCTGCATCCAGAAACACAAGAATGTCACCCGTCGCCTCGTGCGCGCCCAGGTTACGAAGACTCGAAATGTTGACCCTTTTCCCCGTGGTATTCTCCATCACACGAACCCCATGAGCGCGCGCGACAGACACCGTGTCGTCCGACGATCCGTTGTCAACCACCAGAATTTCAAGAGCCGCAAGATCCGATACATTAGCAAGAATGGCCTTCAGGCAGGGTCCAATCTGAGCCCCTTCATTGTACGCCGGAAGAATGACAGAATAAAACGGTCTGCTCATGATGACCCTCAGGCGATGCTCTCCCGAAGAAAATACTGATGAACCATATAATAGTTTAAGGGCGATACCGGCTTATACCGGACAACGTACAGGAATGCGTCCTCGCCTTTAATTTCCCGATACATTTCCCCCTCACACCGGCACCGCTTGCGTCGCAGGCGTCCATGTCGGCGTCCCAGACTGATCTCCAACTTGAAAAATCGCGGCCAAGGCTCAACCAGTGGAGTGGAAGAACTCATCAAAAAAGCTTCTTCATTAATATCCACGAGTTCGACCCCCTCGAGGGGATGAGACAAAAAGGCATCCTGCCAGAAATACACCCGCGCGCCTTCCTGCCGGATACGTTCCAACTCCCTTTTTTCATGGTATACCCGGAACACTCCTCTCGTTCGCAACAAATGATATACCCCTGACGCCATTTTGATGAGCGTTGTTTTCACCACGATAAATCCCGTAAACAGAACCGCATAGACATCCCAAAACAAAACCTGCTTTCGCCGGACGAGTTTATTGTCAATCAGGGTGCGAATACGTTTGGGACTATTGTGCGGGGTAAACAGCTGAGCGTAGCCGATCAGGCCGGGATTGACCTCAAAACGCCGGTCATAGTCGCGAATATGTGAACAGATATGATCATAAATCAGCGGCCGCTCAGGGCGGGGCCCGATAAAATCAATGTCACCCCTTAACACATTATACAACTGGGGAAGTTCATCGAGGCGAGTATCCCTCAAAAACTTTCCAAGCGGGGTGACCAATTTATGCTTTGTGGCCAGGAGTTGCGCTCCGATGATTTGCTCCGCATCGGGCGCCAGAGTCCGGAACTTATACATCATGAACGGCTTTTTATGGAAACCCATTCGGATGCCCTTGTAAAAAACAGGCCTTCCATCGCACATCAGAACAAAAAGGCTGATCACCCCCACAAGGGGTGCGCAGATCACGAGAAAAATCAGGGCGAGTACAATGTTGAAAATCCGATTGAAAACATGGGTGGTGTGAAAGTACCCGCCCCTGACGGTTGATTTGAAGGCTTCCGAAATCATGTTTGTTGGAGGCTGATTTCCCCACAAGCCTCATGGGCGTGAACATTACCGTAGTGTTCGTTTTCCGACCGGCAACCCCGACTTACTTGACAAGTTTAATCGAACACACCACGGGAAGTTCCGCATACCGGGCGACATCGCTGGGCCGCTTGAAAGTATGATCGAAGAACTCGGCCAAAAGCCCCAGGCTGCATCCCGTCACCAGGCCGGCAATCAAGCCCAGGAGAATCGTCCAGCCGACCTTCGGAAACACGCGGACGGCGGAGAACGCGGACCGGCTCAAAATGCTGATGTCGCCCGGGAGTCTGGCATTGGCAATGGCGTCATTAATCTGGGCTTCCTCCGCCCGCTTCGAAAACGTCTCATAGGAATACTGGAGCAAGGCCGCCTCACGGGAAATACGCTGGATGTCGGTGGATTGGCGCTGAAGTTCTATGTTTCGTTCACCCATTTTGACCACGGTGGTCTCCAATTGGGTGATCCGGCCTTCCAGGGCCTGCAACTCGGCCACCCGCAGGTCCAGCAACCGCATCGCCTCGCCCCGTAGTGCCTTGTACAACTGCGCAATCTGTTCATCGAGCGCCTTCACCTTTTCGCTACCCGGCTGAAAGTCACGCAAGGCCTTGCTTCGCTCCACGGAAGACGCCATCAATTGAGTTCCCAAATCGTTGATCGACCGGTTATCCAAAAATGAAAAGAACTGCAGATCGTCCTGCTCTGCCGCCTTCTTAAAGGACGCCAGATATTTTTCCTTCTGGATGTGCTCGTCCCGCAAGGCACTGATCTGCGCCATCATGTCTTTTTTCATGTCCACATTATTGGCCATTTCCCGGTCCACAAGCGCAACAGAAGCTTCCTTGGCCTTGGCGGACAATTGATCTTCGATGGCCTCCAGCCTCCCCTTGTAAAGGCGCGCACGGTCGGAAAAGAACAGCTGCTGATCGGTCGGATTGAAAACTTTCGTGCGGTAGATCATGTACTGCCCAAGCAACGCATCCAGCGTGGCTTCGGCGCGGCGGGGATCGCGATTCGCCAGAGTGACGCGGATCACGTGTGATGCCAGAATGACCTCGGTTTGCAGCCCCTGCTTAATCCGTGCGACTTCGTCCAGGATCGACTTATCCATTATGGCAGCCTGATCCAGGGGTTTTCCCCGCATGGCCACCACGGTCTGCATGATGAGATCCGGGGAGGAAAGGATTTCCAATTCCGAGGCCAGATCCTCCTTGGATACGGGGAAGTTCCTCAAATCAGTCCGCTCAAGGGTGCCCGGACTGTTCTGGGGCTTCGCGGTGCGCATCAGGATGGATCCGGATGCGGCGTATGTGGGCGGCCAGAACGCGGCGATCAGGATCGCCAGCGAAAACACCACAGAGGCTGTCCAGACGATGAGCCTGCCCTGCGCAAACACCATCTCACAAAGTTCTTTCTTCCAGTCTTCGAATTGCATGAGTCCCCGCCGTTGATAGGGTTGTTTCTAGTAAGTGAAAGTGGTTGTTTCCGATGTTCCGTCAGCCCTGATGGTTTGAGCGCTCTTGGACCGGACTTGTTTCTCGGGATTCAAGTCATACCCGAGCGACACGCCCCAGCCCCGGAATTGGATAATCCCGGCGATGTCCTTCGAAATGTCCGCCCAGCGGGTGATGGTGCGTTTGGGCACATAGACAATATCGTCGGGCTGAAGGTAGAAAAACTGGCTGTTCTTCTTCAGGGCCAGCGGACGATAGACGTCGACCTTTGTGGCAACCATCTTGTCGCCCCGCTTGCGTACCACGATCACATTTTTCAATGTCGCCGAGTAGAGCGGGCTTCCGGCCATGGTCAGGGCTTCCTGCACCGTGGTTGGCTTCAGGATATTGTACGAACCCGGCGTGGTCACTTCACCCATGACATAGACCTTCGATCCGGAATGGGTTTCAAGGAACAGATCGGCGGAAAGGCCGGACATCACCTGTTTATACCGCGAATTGATCAACGTGTTTATTTCCGGAATCGTTTTGCCTGCCGCAAACACATCTCCCAGCATCGCAAACGTGACGTATCCATCCGGCCGCACCGTCACCAGCCGGCTCAATCCGCGCGGAGCGGTATGCAAATCGGCCTTGAATTCCCGGAGATTGGCTCGAAAATCGGGAACGGTAACATATAATTCCGGAGATTTCAGGGTCTTCGAGTAGCGGGACTTGAGCTCCTTCGTCAGCTCCTCCACCGTCATCCCCTTCACGACAATATCCCCGACATAGGGCAACGTAATCTTGCCATCCGGCCGCACGGTCTGGATTTCGTTTAGCTCGGGGAGATTCACGAACTTGACGGAAATCTGCTGGTCTGCAGCCAGCTTGAATCCGCCCTCCATATCCATTTGGGTGCTGACGTGATACAGAACGTCCAACACATCGCCAGGAACGACCTTATACGCCGAGAAGAAGTCGAACGAGCCCTCCCGCCCCGATTCTTCAGTAAAAGTAACGCGATCCATGACAACTTCCTTCCCCTTGTGCTTGGGGAAATCCTTTTCCCGGACAGGCGCTTCGGCGGCCTTCACCGGAGTCTTCACAGGAGCCTCAGCCGCGGGCTTAAGAAGAGCGATGTCCGTCGGCGGCATCGGCATCTGGTCGGCTGTCGTCTTGTTTGAACGACACCCGGTCGTTGTCAAAATCAAAGCGCCTGCCAGCATACAGAGAGCGCCGCCTCGCACCAGTCCGGACATCCTGACCGCCATTGGTTTAGATTTTTCCATAAAGTCCCGCGGGTATGTAGTATTGTCGTTTGTTCAGAACCACGCCCAGAATCTTTCCACTCACATTGGTGATTTTTGCTTTTGCGAGATCCAAAATTTCCCACTTGGTTTTCTCACATTCCACAACAAATATGACCCCGTCAAAATGTCTGGCCGCCAGGGCGACATCGGAGGAGGTCAACACGGAGCCCGCATCGAAAAACACGTAGTCGAATTGGGAACGCAACAAGGCCAATTTGGCCGGGAATCCGTCCGCATGGAAAAGCTCCGCCGGATTGGCAGAAGCGACTCCGCACGCCATGACCTTGAGCCGGTCAATTTCCGTCGCCTGGATAGCGTCCTTCTCTCCCGCCCGGGAAAGAAGGAACTCCGTCAAGCCCGGGGATTTCTTCACTCCAAATAAATCATGGATTTTCGGCGCCGATAAATGGGCATCAACCAAAAGGACTTTCTTGCCTGCCGTCGCAGCCAAGGTATGCGCCATCGTTGCCGCAGAGGTGGTTTTTCCTTCCTGCGGGCGGCAACTGGTCACCAGAATCACCTTTGCCGATTTTCCGGAGGCCGTACCTAGAAGATCCCCTTCAAGGGACGAGAGCGAGGTCTGATTCCCGCTTATGATCCGAGTCAGTTCTGAGGACAGCATGTCTATACTCTTTCCCTTAAAATAATTCTTCGGGGTTCAACCGGCCTCCCCTACCCATGAACACATTCACTCCCCAAACAGTACATCCCACCAATAAACAGTCAACCCAAAATATTTGATTTTTTAAATGGGTTACTGCCGAGGGGGTAAATTCCTGGAGTCCGCTGGCCGAAAGACGGGCGACACGGAGGTCGTCCCTCCATTGATCCGCCAGTTTCTCCCTTGTCAGTGCCCCATTACTGATTTTTATTATGGTCAAAAATGAGAATTGTCACTGACCCACCCCTCATTTCGACAAATATCACAGAAGGATTCCGAAAGCAGGACCATCCGGAACGAAACTTGCTATACCTATTTTTAGGAGGTTTTGAATGAAAATGACTTTAAAAAATGGACAATGGTTTGGGCTGATGGCTGTTATGACTGGCTATTCCTTTGCAGGTTTGCATTTCACAGCGGATGCACGTGCGGCGGATTTACCCTCTAATGTGGTATCAAAGCCCGTCGGCTTCGTCCGGGTCGCTGTTCCACCCAATACCTCAGCCCTGTGTTCGGCCCCCTTCGTCATGGCTGATCCATCCCTTCAGTCCATCCTGTCAGGACAGCTTACCGGGGGCACCAATGCCGCCACCGCCGATCAAATCCTGAAATGGGACACCACCACGCAAAAATACATTATCATTCATAAGCTTGAGGGGTCAGGCAATCCCGCTCTCGATGGATCCTGGGTCGAATCCACGCCGTCCGGACCCATGCTTTCCTCTGCCACCATCATGCCGGGCGAAGGATTTTGGATCAAAAACCAGCACTCGGCCACACAATCGGTTTTTGTGGCGGGCGAGATCGTGGTTTCCGCCTCGGTTTCAATAACCGCCCCCCCCTCCATGAGCCTTCTTGGCTACCCTTATGATGTCCGGGGCCGCATTTCCGCCCCAATCACCCGAAAATCCGGCAAGCGAACCATTGCTGTCGGGACCTGGTATAACGCCAAAAATACCGTTGTGGATGGATACATGAATATGGGCGAATCGCTCTGGTATAAAAATCTGACGGGAACCGCCATGACCTGGAAGGTGTGGCGGCCTTACGCGAATCCCTTCCCCGCCACGCCAGGGATCCCCAACATCGCCCAGCTCCGCTTCAACCAGAATGGCCAGGCTGTCACGGTCATCATGGGTACAGCGGGGCTGCCCAGCAACGCAACAGTCTGCGTCCACTACCAGGATGTCGCCTTGACCGACTCGTTCAACAGCACAAACGGGTGGACTCTCGCCCAGGCCGACATCCCGGTTCAAGGCCGAAGCGTTCTGGAATGGACCGACACGGGCAGTTCCGTGCGCAGCGGCATCACATCCGTCCGCACCCGCATCTATCTTGTGACCCGCGGCCAGGACAGCTTGGGAATTCCCGCCAACGCGGGATATCTGGGCATGTCGCTCCCCGCCGGTTTCACGCCGTTTTCCGCCTCCTCCCCCTGGAATACGCCCATTGCGGCAAACCCCGAAATCGACCCCGACTCCGACCTTATGATCAGCACGCTCTCAGCCGAGGTATCCGATCTGGGCGCCGCCTTTGTGAAGTGGACAACGCCCGTTCATGTGATCGACTCCGCCCAAGCCCGGAAGGTGAGCGTGTATTCAATCAAGGGACCAAAGAACTCCGATGTGGACCCGAATGAGGATGGAATTGTTGAAAATATCCCCATGCCGGCTTGCATCTGGCCCGATCCCGAGCGGGATGGACACATGGTCATGGTGGACCCGGTCGCCCGCAAAAGCTGGGAATTTTCCCGGTTCGGCATGGATACAAACGGCAACTATACCTCAAGCGGAATCAGCATCTGGGATCTGAATGGGGCCGGCTACCATGCCCCCTTCACAGGCTCCTACTGGTGGACCTACGGCTCCAACGGGGCCGGCGTGCCCTGGATCGGCGGCATCATCCGGCCTGAGGAAATCGCGGCGGGCGAGATCACCCACGCCATCCTGTGCGCCACACCGGTAAACCGGAAGTGTACGGTGGACGGGCAAAAGGAACAGGTGTGCATCCCAGCCTGCAAAACCGATGGATGGGGAATCGGAACCGCCTATATCCCTGAGGGAGCCCGGCTTCAACTCGACCCGAATCTTGACCTCGACGCCCTGAAACTGTCCCCCGAAACCAAGGTTGTGGCACGCGCCATGCAAACCTACGGAATGATCGTTTCCGACAATAGCTCCGCCTTCAAAACCTACTTCCAGAATCTGGGTACGGATTGGGGCGCCTGGGCCAACTCACCCATCCCCGACGAACTCTGGAAGATCCCCGTCTCCAGTTTCCGCGTCCTCAAGTGCAACCTGGTGACCCGGCCGTAATCCCGTTTCCCTTGTTTTTCAAGCCTCCCCATGCCAATCTCTGGCAATTAACCGAGGCACATGAGGATGGATCCCCGCTATCGACGATACTGGTGTATGAGTTCCTGGCTTGCGGCCGCAGTCGGACTTCTTGTTTTTTCAGGAGGCTGTGCAAACCTTCCCCCACCCGCCGCAAAAACCTCCCACCCACCCACCCCTGCCCCTGCCTCTGTCGTTATCCTGCCGACCGGGGCCAGGCCCGTTCTTGTGGTCCAGGCCACGTCATCATCACCCGATGAACGGGAGCGAGGCTATGCCGAAAAAATCACACAGCGCATGGCCGAATGGATCGAGGCTTCCGGAATTCCGGTCAAACGGGTGACGGATGACCAGTTCACCCGCAATTCGGGCACGGGGGCCAGGGTGGCGGTGCTCCCGTACAATCCCAAACCCGGACAAGCACAGCTCCAGGCCTGCCGCCGGTTCACTGAAGGAGGCGGAAAATTAATTGTCCTTTACAGCACTGAGCCCCAACTTGCCTCTCTGATGGGCCTTAAACTGGGGACCTTCCGCACCGCACCGGGAACCGATTCGTGGAAGGCCTTCCGCTTTGAGGGCGCCCCCGCAGGCGTCCCGGCCCATATCGAGCAGAATTCCCGAAATATCATGCCCGCCTTCCCCTCCGCGCCCGGATCGCGGGTCATCGCCTGGTGGGAGACAGACTCGGGCCGTGGCGCCCGGGAACCGGCCTGGACCCAGTCCGACCGGGGATTCTGGATGTCGCATGTACTATTGGAAAGCGATTCAGATCAAAAACAGAAACTTCTGACCGGCCTGCTGGGGGCCTGTGACCGGGACCTCTGGCAGGTGGCTGCGGCAAAAGCCGTCACGTCGGCCGGCACTCTGAACCGATACGCCACATTCTCCCAGACCCTGTCGGCCATCCGCAGCCAGGCCCGACGCGGCGGGCAGGAGGACTCCGTTCAAGCCCTTCTCACCCGCGCCAGCACCCTCAACAGGTCCCTCGCCAGCCTTTACCAGCAGAAAGATTATCCCCGCGCATGGGACTCGGCTCAAGAAGTCGATTCCCTTCTCATTGAGGCCATGGCACGAACACAAATTGCCCGATCCGGCGAATTCCGGGGAGTATGGGATCATTCCGGAACCGGCCTCTATCCGGGGAAATGGGATGAAACCGGCAAAATCCTTGTTCGGAGCGGACTCACCGCGATTTTTCCCAATGTCCAGAAACCCTGGGCCGCACATTACCCCAGTAAACTGATCCCTCCCTCGAGCGTATTGACCCGGTGCGGGAACCAGATGGAGGCTTGTCTCGAGGCCACGCAGAAGCACCGGATCGAGACTCACGCCTGGGTCATCCTCTGGTCACTCGATGGCGCTCCGGAATCCCTTATCACCCCTTACCGGAGGGAGAACCGGCTCCAGATTACCGACTCCGGAA
>CAJBSZ010000093.1 GCA_903958395.1 uncultured bacterium
AGGGGCACGCGTCTGCGTGCCTTGGACGGCGATCCGCCGTCCCTCCCTGGAAACGAAAAATAATTTTTCACAGAACCCACGCCCTTATGGGTAGCAAACCTTGATGCTTCGTATCCGGACATGGGTGCCGAATTTGGTGACAGGATCAAACGTCAGCGTGACATCTTGGTTGCCGTCCCATTTGGTGACGGTGGCCAAATCAATCGAATACGTTCCATCCTCATTTATTTCGGCGCATTTTTTCCATATACTCTTCTCATTTATTAGTCCGATTATAGTTCCATTTCCGTTCTGGTCCGGCACATTGATTTTGAGGATCGGTTTGCGGCTAAAATCAATCTGCTTCAAAGCGAGGGTGACACGACCGGTCGGCTTCCCTTGACGATCCATGAAGTATTCGAAGCGATTCCTTCCGGTCTTCGGCGTGATCTTGATCAGTCCTCGATCCATACCCACGGAAGCATCGCCTGAGGCGGTCCACCCTTCGGCAGACTGACAGTCGCTGATCGTGATGCCCTTGGGATAGGTGGTCAGAAAAAATTCTTTTTTCCAGCGGAACCGGGAGTCCTGATAAACAATTGAGACAGCGCCGTTGGTTGTCCCTTTCGGCGGCGTGAAAGTCACCACCTGCTTCAGGTTTGATCCGACTGGAACCGGGCCGTGCGACCACTCCTCTGGGGAGGACGTCCACCCTTGCGGAAGGGTCCAGGTGACTTTGCCCGCCCCTCCGGTCTCCCCCAACGCATTATGGAGTTCGAAACTCACCTTGAGGCTGTCACCCGCTCCGACTCCGTCGGAGAAAGGCACTGCCGCCACAGCGCCCGACTCAGTGGCAAGTCCGATAAAGTCCGGCATTCCCACAATCTGCACATTCGCCGGAAGACGACTCTGGATCGTCTGGATCATGGTCGGTGAAGCGCGGGTATTAATCGTCAGAAACTTGGGATCTTTTCCGGGGTATTTCGCCATGATCTCCTGAATGGAGGCGAGAACCGATTCGGGCGTTACTTTTCCGTTTTTCTGCGATTTCCCGTGGAAGCGCTCATCCATGCGGACCACCGCAGTTCCATTGTCGAGCCAGTAGATCTCGGGGCCTCGCGCGCCAGGGAGAAGGCTCATCAGTTTAATACCGGGAGAGGTGGCGGAACTCCGGCTCAACTCTTCATAAACCGGCGCGGTGTACCGGACGCTGTCCCAAACGTCCACCGCTGGAGAGATTCCCAATTCATAAAGCCCACGACGGGTTTCCTCCGCATACAATTTGAGGTTCGCCGGCGAAAAACATGAAGGATGAGTGTACCCTGCGGTAAAGCCCCAGAAGGAATCCTTCGGGGTGGCTGTCTTCGCGTAAAACTCAACGACAGCCGGGGCGAATTGCGCGATCAGCGGGTTAAAGCCCCAGGTCACCGGCACCTTCCCACGGTTGGGGTCCTCCCAATATCCCTCCATCAGATCATAACTGAACCGGATGTCGTCGCACGAAGCCCAACTGAAATTCACATAGATCTTGTTTTCCAGACGCTTGACCTCCCTGACCTGCGGGAGAGGAACGGACTTCCCCGGTTTTTTCAGCGGAACCCATTGCCAGAATGAAAAGTTCTGAGGCGGGCTTCCCGCATACCGGGCCCCGTAGTTTCCCATGGCCATGCAGGAAGAGGATTCCCCTGCAAGCCATCCGTAAACCAAGCCCGGCGGCTTCAAATCCGCCAGGATCTTGTTCAAATTTGGGTAGCCCGCCTTGTCGAGCGGATCCTTGGCCTGGTAAAAAAGATAGATTTTTTTCGCGATCGCGAAGTCCAGCCCCTTGAGGATCCAAGCGCCCCCGGTAAAGGATCCAAACGCACCGGGGTCGCACGGCTTCCGCTGGTTGGCCAGCGACCACTCGCACGCCTTCTCCTCGTCGGCTTCGTAGGGAGGAGCCGTCACGAGGTCCCGTTTAACGGTCAGCCCGTCGAAGATATTTTTTTGCGGAACGTAGGGCGGAGTTTTCGGCTCCGCGCCGGTGGCGTCCAGAAGACGGACCGACTTGACCGTGACCGACACTCCTTTGACGGGCGAGGTGATCTGCAGGGTCGCCCTGCCGGAACGGGGGTTGAAGAGGCCGCTGGCCGCAAGATCAACCACAAAAGTCCCGGTGTGGTTGATCCGGGTAAGACCGGGCACCTTAACCGCGGCACAGTTCTCCGGTGTATTCACAATGGTCGGCATCCTCACGTCTAGGGACCAAGTGCCGCC
>CAJBSZ010000094.1 GCA_903958395.1 uncultured bacterium
CCCATCAGGGAGCTGGTGACGACCGATACGGTTCCTCTGACGGTGAAGACCAACGGGTATCCGGTGACGGTGCTTCCGGTGGCTGGATTGCTGGGGGAAGCGATTATCCGCATCCATGACAACCAGTCAGTCTCATCAGTGTTTAAACTTTAAGTTAAGGCGAAAAGGAAGAGGTAAGTATGGCGAAGGAAATTAAACTGACGGCGAGCACGCGCGAAACATCCGGAACATCCGCCGCAAAGGCGTTGCGCAAGACGGGCTTCATACCCGCCGTGGTGTACGGGGAAAAAGGAACTCGCTCGGTCAAGGTCAACGGACGAGAATTTGACACGATGGTCAAGCATAACACGGGTGAAAACCTGATCGTGGATTTGGATGTGGAAGGCAAAGTCATCAAGGCGTTGCTGCGCGAAGTGCAGCACGAAGCCGTGTATGGCGGAGTGATCCATGCCGACTTCCTTGAAATTTCGATGACGAAGAAGATGCGTGTCACGATTCCGGTCGAACTGAGGGGCGAGCCCGTCGGGGTTTCGCAACAGGGCGGTATCCTGGAGCATCTGGCGCGTCATATCGAAGTCGAGTGTCTGCCGGGCGATCTGGTGGATTCGATCGATGTGGATGTCTCCGGAATGGCTTTGGGTAAGACGATGATGATCCGCGACATTGTTCTGGATCCGAAGTATACGGTGTTGACTTCCGGCGACGTGGCCGTGGCTACAGTCGTGGCTCCTCGCGAGGAGAAGGTGGAAGAGGTCGTCGCGACGGAAGCCCAGCCCGAGGTGGTTGGCAAGAAGAAGGAAGAGGAAGCGGCCGAGGGTGCGACTCCTGCTAAGGGTGGGGCTCCCGCAAAAGGCGGCGCTCCTGCCAAGAAAGAGGAGAAGAAGCCTGCCGCCAAGAAGTAATCCCGCCTATGAAAGTGGTCGTGGGTCTTGGCAATCCGGGTGCGGAATACGAGCGTACGCCGCATAACATGGGTTTTTTGGTGTTGGATCGTCTGGCGGAGCGGTTGGGATGCAGGCTGAAGGGCAGCGCGAAGTTTGAGGCGCGGCTTGGAACAGCCTCCCATGCGGGCGAGGAGTTGATTCTCGTTCAGCCGCAGACGTTTATGAATAATAGCGGTCGGTCAGTGGGGGCGGTGGTGAGCTACCGCAAATTGAGTCCTGCTGATCTGCTGGTGGTGGTGGATGATGCGGATATTCCGCTCGGAAGCCTGCGCCTCCGGAAAAGAGGAGGCACGGGTGGACACCGGGGGTTGGCGTCTATCAGCGAGGTGCTGGGAACGCCGGACTACAACCGGGTTCGGGTCGGGATCGGGCGTGGGGTTCGTCGGGATGACCTGGTGGATCATGTGCTCGGGGCGTTCGGGCGTGAGGACTGGGCGGCAGCCCAAAAGGCGATCGAGGCGGCAGTGGATGCTGTCCTGGGAGTCGTGGAACAGGGAATGGATGCCGCTATGAACCGGTTTAATACCCGGCAGGAAAACAGTGCCGGTGAAAATGATGTAACGGCAGGAGGAAAGAAGCAGTGAATAAGTACGAAGGTTTGTTCATTTTTGGTGAAACGGTTCAGGAAGAGCGCCTGAAGGATCTGGCGGCTTATGCCACCGGCGAAATTACAAAGGCCGGCGGAAAGATCCTGGAGTCGAAGGATATGGGGCGCCATGCGTTTGCCCGGGTGATGCAAAAGAAGGAATCCGGATTTTACCTGTCCGTGATCTTTACGATTGCCCCGGAGAAAATCGCAACCTTGACGTCGCGGTATCACCTGAACGACGATGTGTTTCGTGTCCAGATTACCCGGTTTGACGACAAACTGGTGACGCCGCCTCCCGCTGCGGTCAAAGCGTAGTCCGGAAATCCAACGCCCATGGCCACCCTGAATAAAGTTTTATTGATCGGGAATCTGACCCGTGATCCCGAGGTCAGGTTTCTGCCTTCCGGCAAGGCGGTGACCGATATCCGGATGGCCATTAACAACAAATATAAACTAGCCAGCGGCGAGGAGCGCGAGGAGACTTGTTTTGTTGCGGTGGTGGTCTGGGGCAAGCAGGGTGAGGCATGCGGGCAATACTTGTCCAAGGGTTCCCCGCTGCTGGTTGAGGGCCGCCTTCAGTATGACGAGTGGGAAAAGGACGGGGTGAAGCACAATCGCCTCCGCGTGGTGGCGGACCGGACCCAGTTTCTCAGCTCGCCGAAACGCGGGTCTGAGTACAGTGATTCGGCTGAGACCCCCGGCGGTGAGTCGCGTCCGGTGACGCGTCCTGCTGCCCGGCCACAGGCACAGGCGCCCGTGGTGGAAAATGGCCCGGCCGCCGGGGATGATGATAATCTGCCGTTTTAATTTTTTTAAGGAGAGGGAAGACACGTTATGGCAATGCGAGAAAGAGACAGAGACAGGGACAGGGACAGCACGGTGAACATGGTGTCGAAGCGGCGCGTGCCGCAGATCGAAAGCCTGAAGTATATCGACCCGCGTGATTACGAGTTGCTTCGGAAATTCACATCCGAGCAGGGCAAGATCCTGCCGGCGCGGCTGACAGGCGCCTCGCCTCAGCAGCAGCGTTCGGTGGCACGGGCCATTCGTCGTGCCCGCGTAATGGGCTTGTTGCGCTAAATACAGTCAAAGGGCTTTTCTGGCTTTTTCCGTCGGCGTCCTCCATAAGCGGAAGGCGCGGTTGATGGACCAGAGACGCCAATGTGTGAGGAGATAGAGACTATGTCAGTGGAAATGATTTTGATGCAGGATGTCAAGGACCTCGGCGTCGCCGGCCAGGTTGTCAAGGTGGCTGATGGCTATGCCCGGAATTTCCTGGTGCCCAATAAACTGGCGGCTTCGGTGACCGAATCGACGCGTCGCCAGCTTGCGAAGCTCCAGATTCAGCGGGATGCTGAAAAGAAAGTTGCCAAGGAAAAGGCCCGTGATCTGGCCGCCGCCATCCAGAAGGGATCCTACACGATCCGCATGAAGGTGGGCGAAGGCGAAAAATTGTTCGGTTCTGTGACCAGCGGTGATATCCTCGGTGTGCTTGCCGCGCAGGGATTTGAACTGGATAAGCACGCCGTTGAGCTCGAGAGTCCCATCAAGGAACTCGGTATGTTTGAGGTCAAGGTCAAGGTTTATCCGGAAGTTGAAGCCCTGATCAAGGTCTGGGTCGTCCAGGAATAGTTCCATGGCCAACGATGCCCCTGTCTCGTCCAAGGTGACGCCACTCGAGCGCGTTCCACCGCATAGCGAGGACGCGGAGAGGGGGGTTCTGGGAGCCATTTTGCTGGACTCGGAAAAGGTCATGGACCTTTGTATCGAGCGGCAGCTGGATCCTGAATCGTTTTATATTCCGGTTCATCGCGCCATCTTTGATGCGATGATGGTCATGAATCGCGAAGGCCGGCCGATTGATCTCCTGACTGTGGGAGAACGCCTCAAGGCCGTCGGGTTGCTCGAACGTGTTGGCGGCGCCCCCGCGCTACACCGGATTGTGGATGCCACGCCGACCTCCGCCCATGCGGAATATTACATCGACATCGTCCGTGACCGGCATCTTTTACGCCGGGTGATCGAAGCCTCCCGAACGGCCGAGCGCAATTGCTACGATCCCAACGCCGAGGCCCAGTCCGTTCTCGGACAGGCAGAGCAGTCTTTTTTCGACATCACGGTCAACCAGCACGGGCAGATGCGCCCGTGGCACGAACTGGTTAATGAGATTGTCGCCACATTTGACAATCAGCAAAAGGGCTTCCTGGGCGTCCCCACGGGATTCAAGGATCTTGATAAGACTATTAAAGGGCTGAAACCCGGGAACATGGTCGTCCTCGCCGCTCGTCCCTCAATGGGGAAAACATCCCTGGCCATGAATATTGTGGAGCATGTGGCCCTGGGAAAAGGCGATGCCCAATCCCGCCCGAGGCCGGTCGGCGTGTTCAGTGTTGAAATGTCGTGCCTGGATCTCGTGAAGCGCATGATTTGCTGCCGCGCCGAGGTGTCGGGGCATGCCATTGCCGAGGGCTTTATTTCGCAGACCAACCACGGGCGCCTGATTTCGGCGGCGGATGCGTTGAGCAATGCCCCCATTTACATTGACGATAGCGCGGGGCTGGATATTACCGAACTGCGCGCCCGGGCCCGCCGGATGAAAAGCAAACACAACGTTGAGCTGATCGTCATCGATTATCTTCAGCTGTTGCGTGCGCCGGAGCATTCCCGGCATGGGCGTCAGGTTGAAATCACCTATGTTTCCGCAGGGCTTAAGGCGATGGCCAAGGAGTTGGGGCTCCCGGTCCTGGTGCTCAGCCAGCTCAGCCGCGCCCCTGAGGCTCGGGGGGGCGAGGAGAAGCCCAAGCTTTCCGATCTGAGGGATTCAGGCTCGATTGAGCAGGATGCCGACATCGTCATGCTGCTGAGGCGGCCCTGCCGTACGGCCAGCGATCAGGAACGGGAAAACCGGACACTGGCCATCGTGGAAATTGCGAAGAATCGCAATGGCCCCGCGATGGAGGAAATCCGGATGGAATTTGATGATGCCTACACCCGCTTCCGGGATGCGGCACATGGTGTGGATGAGGGTGCCGTTCAACCCAGTTACGTGCGTCAGGAGTAAGGATGACCATTCCTCTGGAAAAAACAGCACTCTTGATTATTCTTGCCGCCAGTTTTGCCTGGTGCGCCGGGGCGCAAACCGCTGCTCCCGAGGGACCCGTGGTCCGGGAAGTGCGGATCAGGGCGATCGGTCCGGTTGCCGTTGATGAGGCGATGGTGCGGTCGTATATCGCGGCCGCCGCGGGCAGGGTGTTGAACCGGAGCGAGGTTGCCAATGATGTTCGATCCCTTCTGAATTCCGGGAAAATAACCGACGTCAAGGCGGAGGTGAACGGATCCGCCACGGGAGTGATTCTCACCTATGCGGTTCGGCCCAAACAAAAACTGGTCAAGCCGGTGACGGTTCTGGGCGCGAAAGAGCTTGGCGAAACCAAGGTACGTGATCTATTGGGCATCAATCCGGGAGACTATCTGGACGATCCGACCGTTGCCGGGCGGGTGGTGAAACTGCGGGAGGAATACCGGAAACGCCTCTATGAAAAAGCCGAGATCACGACCTCCCTGGACAGTCCTGATCCCCGGCTCGGTCAAGTTACCCTGACAATCCGGATCCGGGAAGGCGACCCGGCGCAAATCAGCGAGTATCATTTTCCAGGAAGCCAATCGGTGGACTATTCCGTGGTCCGGGAGGCCATGGATATCATGGCGTGGTATAATCCGATCAGTTGGTTTCACAAAACTCCCTGCAGTAAAGAGGCCTTGCAGGCCGGGTGTGAGCGACTTCGAGCGGCCTACAAGGATCGGGGTTTCCTGGATGTGGAAATCCTGGAGCCTGAGTTGAAGCCGATCTCGCCGGGGCGTTACAAGGCGACCATCACCGTGCGGGAAAACCTGAAATACAAAATTTCACGGGTCACGCTTACGGGCGCCTCAGTCTATCCTGAACTCCCCCTTCTGCAGGCGGCCGACTTGAAGTCGGGCAATGAGGCCTCAACGTCGGTCATCAACAAGGGTGCGGATGCCATCAGGGATTATTATGAGAGCCGCGGGTACATGGATACCGCAGTCCAGCCCCGGCTGGATCTCCTGGCCAGGGCGGGTGATGTGGATGTCCGGTATGTGGTCATGGAAGGCCGGCTGACCAGTATCCGTAATGTCCTGATCCGGGGGAACAGTGTGACCCGGGATAAGGTGATCCGGCGTGAATTGCTGGTGTATCCAGGTGAGCAATATGATGGGGTGCGTGTCCGGACGAGTGAGAATCGTCTAAAGAATCTCGGATTTTTCTCCTCGGTGAATTGCACGCATGAGCCCGTTGACGCCCGGGCGGGGGAGGGGACGTCGACCAACCAGGCAGATCTGGTCTTTGATGTGGAGGAGCAGCGCACAGGCCAGTTCATGACCGGCGTGGGATTCTCAAGCATCGACAAACTGATCGGGTTTGCCGAGGTCAGTCAGGGAAATTTTGATATTCGCGGGAAGCCGTTTATGGGGGCTGGTGAAAAAATCAAACTACGGGCCGAGTTCGGATCAACCCGCGAGGCGTATTCGATTTCGTTTGTTGAGCCGTGGTTTCTGGATCGCAAGTTGTCCCTGAGTGTGGATCTTTATAGCAGCCGGCAGAACGACCGGGATTATGATGTGCTCAGACAGGGCGGGGCGGTTGGCCTGGGAGTGCCCCTGTGGGGAGCGAACCGGATGGATTTCAAGTACCGGCTGGAACAGGTTGAGATCAAGGACTCGGCCGATACGAATGCGTATGTGGTGGTCAACAAGGATGGCGGAACCGACACGATTTATTTTTCGGATCCCCGCCGGGTGGCGAGCTCGGTGTCTTCAACCTGGACGCGGGATACCCGGGATAATTTCTTTGTGCCGACCCGCGGTTCCAAGGTGTACGCACAGGGAACCCTGATGGGTGGACCGCTGGGATTTGACACGGAGCTTTATGATCTTGAAGCGGGTGGATCGTTATATCTGCCACTGTGGTGGCGGCATGTGCTGAGCTTCAGGGCACGCGGGGAAGTGGTGGATGCCTACGGGTCAACCGATCAGGTGCCGCTTTCCGAGCGACTGTTCGCAGGGGGAGCCCGAACCGTGCGGGGCTTCCGGTACCGATGGGTGGGGCCCAAGGCGGAGCGTGCGGATGGCACTCCCGAGGTCCGGCCTGCCGGCGGACAGAGCCTGGCGGTGGCCAGTGCCGAATACACCGTGCCGGTTCCGGGGATTCCAAAATTCCGGTTTGCCACCTTCTATGATATCGGGAATGTGTGGTATGATCCCTACGACTTTGACCTGAGCAAATATGCGGCGGGCGCCGGGGTGGGGCTGCGGCTTGATATCCCGGGTTTCCCGATGCGGTTCGATTATGCCTGGCCGGTGAAGAAGGATGATCCCCGGTCACGGACGGAAAACTGGAGTTTTTGGATTGGATACGGGTTCTGATCATAAGAAAGGAATAACGATGAACACACGATTACTATCATGGCTGGCGGTGGCCGGCCTTCTCTCAGGGGTGGCCGGGGCGGGTGAACTCAAGGTGGCGACGGTGGATACCGCGCGCATTCTTCGGGAATATTATAAGACGGATCTGGCCGAGCGTCGCATCCAGCAGCAGATTGATGATTTTTCAGCCGAGCGGGACAAGCTTCTGGCCCAGCACAAAAAAATGAAACAGGAATTTGAGGCGCTTCGTGCCGAGTCCCAAAACAAGGCCCTGACCGAGGAGGCCCGTGAAAAGAAAAAAGAGCAGGCCGAGGAGAAGTTGAGCGGGGTCATTGAGTTTGAAAACACAATTCGCGACAAAGCCTCCAGCCGGAAAAAGGAATTGGAAGGCGAGGGGCGTAAGATCCAGGGCGAAATCGGCAAGGCAATCAAGGAGGCCATTAAAGTGTGTTCAGACAAGGATGGATACACCCTCGTGTTGGCCGATGGCGGCCTGCTCGCCAACGGTCTGGAGTCCGTGCTGTATTCCGATTCCAAGATGGACATCACCGATGCGGTGTTGAAACTGTTGAATGCGGACAAGGCATCCCCCGCCAAGGAGTGACCGTCATGTCGTTTACCGTTGAAGAAATTGCGCGGCGTCTGAACGGACGCGTTGAGGGCAATGGGGCGTTGGAGGTCAAGGGGGTCGAATCCCTGGATCAGGCACGGCCCTTTGAGTTGAGCTTTTTAGGAAACCCGCGTTATTCGCCGGCTATGAAGACAACGAAGGCCGGAGTGGTTCTGGTGAGCGAGGCGTGGACAGGGGAAACTCAGGCCACGCTTATCCGGGTCAAGAGCGCGGATGCCGCCTTTGCCCAGGTGGCGTTCTGGCTGGCGCGGCCCGCGATCACCCACAAGCCGGGGATACATCCGACGGCCGTTGTCGCGGCGGATGCCCTGTTGGGCCGGGATGTGACGGTTGGGCCGCACTGTGTCATCGAGTCCGGTGCCGTGATCGGAAGCGGCACGGTGCTGGTGGCGCAAGTTTATATCGGCCATTCCTGCGAAGTCGGCGAAAATTGTCTTTTTTATCCCCATGTCACCCTTCGCGAATATACCCGCACCGGGAATCGCGTGATTCTTCAGAACGGTGCCGTCATCGGTAGCGATGGCTTCGGCTATGTGAAGGAGGCCGGGCATTGGAAAAAGATTCCGCAGGTGGGGATTGTTGTGTTGGAGGATGATGTCGAAATCGGGGCTAACACCACGATTGATCGGGCTCGCTTTGGTGAAACCCGAATCGGGAAGGGAACCAAGCTCGACAACCTGATCCAGGTCGCCCACAATGTGACCATTGGCGAAGATACCGCCCTGGCCGCGCAGGTTGGAATTGCCGGCAGTGCTCATATCGGCAGCCGTGTGCAATTCGGGGGGCAGGTTGGCGTCGGGGGACATCTCCATATTGGTGACGACACGGTCGTTATGGCCCAATCCGGGGTTTCGAAGAATGTTCCATCCGCCTCGATCATGTTTGGTTCTCCGGCGGCTCCCGCACTGGAGGCCAAGAAGTTGCATGCGACAGTCATGCGGCTGCCGGAAATGAAAAAGAAACTTTCTGAAATGGAAGCTCGATTAAAGGCTGTGGAGGAAAAGCAATGAAGGTATTTCTGACGGGAGGGGCTGGTTATATCGGCAGCGTGACGACGGAGCTGCTCCTGAATGACGGTCATGAGGTCATTGTATTCGACAACCTTGAGCGCGGGCACAAGGCCGCGGTGGATAAGCGGGCCAAGCTGGTCCAGGGCGACCTGCGCGATGCCGCCCAAATCCAGAGGGCGATGAAGAACGCCAAGCCGGAGGCCGTCATGCATTTCGCCGCCTATGCGCTGGTGGGGGAGTCCATGAATGATCCCGGCATGTATTTTGCCAACAATACCACCGGGGCCACAAACCTGGTTGAGGCCATGGTTCGTCATGAGGTTCCCCGGATTGTGTTTTCGTCCACCTGTGCCACCTACGGGTTCCCGGATCGCATTCCGATCACGGAGGATACTCCCCAGCGGCCGGTGAATCCCTATGGCGAGTCCAAATTGATGTTCGAGAAGGTGCTCGCGTGGTATCAGAAAATCCACGGCATCGAGCCTGTATTTCTGCGTTACTTCAATGCCTGCGGGGCCACCGGGAAGTTCGGCGAAGATCATGAACCCGAGACTCATCTCATTCCGAATGTGATCCGGGTGGCGCTGAAGCAGCAGCCGCATGTGAATATCTTCGGGACGGATTACAATACTCCTGATGGAACCTGCATCCGGGACTATATCCACATTGTTGATCTCGGGCGGGCCCATATCCTGGCGCTGACCGGAAAACAGACCGGGCCATTCAATCTGGGAACGGGGAACGGGTTTTCGGTTCGTGAGGTGATTGATGTGGTTCGCAAGGTGACGAAGCGGGAGATTTCCGAGGTGGTGTCACCCCGTCGGCCTGGCGATCCGGATCGGTTGGTGGCCTCGGCGGTAAAGGCGAAGAAGATTTTGAAATGGGTCCCTAAAATGTCGAACTTGGATGATATTGTTGAAAGCGCCTGGGCGTGGCATCGGGCCCACCCGGATGGATATAAGAAGTAAAAAGGAGAAATTTGACTTATGAGCAAAGCAGCATCAAAAACGAATGAATCAACCTCGAGTTCCGGCAATTCTGCCTTGAATGCGGTACTGGCCCAGATCCAGAAGGAATTCGGCGATGGCGCGATCATGCGTCTGGGCGAGGCAGAGGGCCGGAAGGAAATCGATGTGGTTTCGACGGGTGCCTTTTCTCTCGATATGGCCCTTGGCGTGGGCGGCTTGCCCCGTGGGCGCGTGGTGGAGATTTTTGGCCCGGAATCCTCGGGAAAAACAACACTCACTCTTCATGTGATTGCCAATGCCCAGAAGAATGGCGGGTTGGCGGCATTTATCGACACCGAACATGCAATGGATCCGGTGTACGCCAAGAAAATCGGCGTGAACTTGGATGATCTCCTGGTGTCGCAACCTTCCTCCGGTGAAGAGGCGCTCAGCATCTGTGAGACGCTGGTCCGCAGTAACGCCCTGGATGTCGTGGTGTTGGACTCAGTGGCCGCGCTGGCGCCCAAAGCGGAGTTGGATGGTGAAATCGGGGATTCGCATATGGGACTTCAGGCGCGTCTGATGTCGCAGGCGATGCGGAAATTGACGGCGGCCATTTCGACGTCCAAGACCCTGTGTATTTTCACCAACCAGATCCGGGAAAAGATCGGGGTGATGTTTGGCAGTCCTGAGACAACGCCGGGCGGCAGGGCGTTGAAGTTTTACTCATCGGTACGCCTGGACATCCGTCGTATCGGGGCCATCAAGGATGCAGCCGGCAAGATCATGGGGAACCGAACCCGCGTTAAGGTTGTGAAGAACAAGGTGGCGGCTCCCTTTGTGGAGGCGGAATTTGACATTTTGTTTGCCCGGGGAATCTGGTGGGCGGGATCCGTGATGGACAGCGCCATCGAGCACGGCCTGGTGGAAAAGCGGGGCTCCTGGTTGTCGTTTGACGGGGCTCAACTGGGTCAGGGCCGTGAAGCGGCTGCCGAGCAGCTGTCAAAGGATCCTGAGCTTGAGAAGAAACTCATCGCAGGCATCAAGGCCAAGGTGGGGTCCGTCGCGAATTAATAAGTTTCAGATTGAACCGGGGGTACAGGTAGTATACAAAGCACGGTTCTATCAAGCCGGAGTGGCGAAATGGCAGACGCAGTAGACTCAAAATCTACCGCCCGTAAGGGTATGACGGTTCAAGTCCGTCCTCCGGCACCACAATAAAACCGTGTATTTGCTAGTAAATATGCGGTTTTTTCCTCGTATATCGGGTTTCGTGTTAAGCGTCCGTTCTTATCCATTCCGCACCATTCGTTCATTCAAAGGGTAGCATAAAGGTAGCAGTCTAAAAATGATGATTCATCGCGATTGATCAGCATTTACTGCCACCACTTGAACCATGCATACCACGAGGCCGTGACGCCGATGAACCGGGTGCCGGCCTGCAGGGCCGACATCCGGTACGCGCGCTGGGTCCGGTAGAACCGGGCATTCGCTTCCCATCCGCCGTTGCCTGTCTGCCAGTCGAAGTCATGCCGTAGGCACGGCGGGAAGTACTTTGTCGGCCAGTACATCTCGGAGACGCAGGTACAGCCATCGCAATCCTTGAACCAGTCCCACTTCTTGGAGTCCAAGGCTTCCCGGATCAGTGCCTGGATATCGCGCGGGACGCTCAGAACGTCGAAGGATTCGATGATGCGGTGATACTCGGCCGCACGGTTCAGTCCGGTCCCGGTCGCCCCGCCTGTCGCCTCCTGGCCCCCGTTCCGCTTGCAGCG
>CAJBSZ010000095.1 GCA_903958395.1 uncultured bacterium
ATGCTGATCTGAAACAGGTTCAGCACGCTGTTTCCATTCTCAACTGCCACCCAGGATTCCTGTCCCCAAGCTCCCTTCGTGTTGACATAGGACACAAAACTCGAGGTGTCCGTGGGCGGCGATGACGGCTCAAGGCCCCATTGTGAAGTCGAGCCGTCCGTTTGTCCCCACGGTAAGAGCACCACCCACCGTGAAGGTCGCGTTTGAGGCCATTGTCACAAGCCCCGCCACTGTGGCGCCCCCTGCGGTCAAGGTTGTGGACTGCGCCATGGCCACCTGACGGAGACCGAAAGCGATCCGGAACAGGTCACCGCTTGCGCGAACGTCGCCGACGCCCCCGCTGCGACCGTAAGACTCGCCACAGTGAAGGCGTCCCCCTCAAAAACGACAACTGCTGGATTGGCCGCAAGCACAAGATCTTCACCCGAATAGCTCCCGGAAAACACATGGATGATGTCGCGGGGCCGCCAGGCGGCCAGCGCGCCGGTAATGCTGGAAAAATACGGGGTGAGATTGGTGGACGATGAGCTCAAAACCCGACTAAGGGTCAGCCATCAAAGAGTAGGAGTCAATAGGCAATATTTCGCCGCACCGCAACACGTTGGCCAACACCCGCCGGGCGACGGGATCGGTGTTGCCGGCCGAGACCCGCAGCTCGCACACCACGATCTCCCCTTTGCCGCGTTTCACCGTGAAAAACGGCGACCGGAAGGCCTTGGCCCAGTTTTCCTTGCCGATGTGCGGCTCGATATACTGCGTCGGGACGGACACCCCTTCGGCCTTGCGGTTGACCACATAGACCTTCCTGCAAACTTCCGAACGGTCCCCTTCCCCGTTCCACCACTTCAGGTCGTGCGGTCCCAGGCCCGCGAAGGCGTAATGCCCCGGAAGAAGCATGTCCACATATTCCGGGAATAAATATTCCTGGCGGTCATATTTCAGGATGACCCCCGGCAACAGGGCTTCCGCCGCTCCCGTTTCCAGCAGGATCAGCCGCCCACCCCGCTCGACGTATTCGAGCAGTTTACGGCCCTGTTTCGAGTCCGCCGACGGCACCTTGCGATCCGCCCAGAGCCAGACGGGATGTTTTTCAGGGGTCGCAGGGTCAATGGCGACACCAAGATTTTTGAGTATGGCCCCGATTTTCCGGTCAATTCCGGTTACGCCGACGGTAGGGGTATTGTTGCCCTTCGCCCATTCGGGCGTGCCAACCAGCAAGTCATAACGGTTATCGGCGATCACCTTCCCCTGCTCGCGGAGCGTCAGTGTCAGGGGATAGACACCGTATTCGCGCGGCAGTCTTTGAGGGATCGTCAACGCCACCTGCACCGTGACCTTGCCGAAATAGGGACAGTTCGCCACCGAGACATTGGTCGAAACCAGTATCGCCCTAGTTCCATCCGTCAACGCGACCTCACAGGTCACCCCGGAAAGGGACCGCCCGTCATTGGCATCGTTGATGACATAGAGCGTGCCCGACACCGTGTTGCCCGCGATCGCGTGCCGATCCCGCATCTCCAGCGATGGCAATACCGGCTGGAGCGACAACCGCGCGGCATCGAGAATCGGATAGGGCTCCAGCGTGGCGGCATCGTAAGGATGCCGGAACCAGTTGCCCGAGTTGAACATCTGCCAGCCCGCTGTGTTGCGGTCGCGCCGCACCTTTTCCATCCACTCCTTGGTCATGAATCCCACATTGGCGATATAGGCCGAAGGATCCCGGTGATCGTAGGCGTCATGTCCCACCCACGCTTGAGGCACATATTCCTTGATATACTTGCGTTCCAGATGGCCGGTATCGTTGTTGGGATAACCGGTTGCCGCCTCCTGTGTCCATACAGCCAGACCCATGCCCAGGTTGCGGCTCTGCGAGCGGTATTCATAGTTCAGGATGCTCGGACTGTAATGTCCGATATAGCGGTGCTCATCCGTGAAGTCGCCATCGTCAATGCTGTTCTTCTTCATGAAATTCTCGTAGTAGTCGCGTGGATCCTTGGAGGTGCTAACCTTGGCATGGCGGTTATCCACCCGCTCATGTCCCGAGAAGGCACAGACCGGCCGGGTGGGATCCTCCTCCCGGATCATCTTGATCACCGACTCCCATAGCCGCCATTTCTTCAGTCGGCGTGCATCATCCTTGTCCCAGTCGATATGGTTCTCGTTGGAGACTGTCCACACCAGGATACTGGGCTCGTTGCGAAGGTCCCGAACCAGGTCGCGCATTTCGGCCACGAATGCCCGCCACAATTTAGCGTCTGGAATCTCCGTGTTGGAAGCCAAAACCCAAGGCCAACCGCCCTCGAGGCTGATTCCCACCCCTTGGCGGTTGGCCGCGTCGAGCCAGGCCCGCGGCATGGGCGTCCCGTGCGACCGGTTGATGCGGATGTTGTTCTTCGCCAGGATGCCCATGGCCTTCTCCGCCAGCGCGGTATCGTTGGGCATTAGACCATGAGGAAAGGCATTGGCGCCACCAAGCCAGTAGGGTTGACCATTGAGGTAGAACTTGTCGCCCCGCACCTCGGCCGTGCGGAAGCCGACCTGGCGTTCACGCCGGTCAACCAAACAATACCCGGATGATCTCGCATTAGGTAGGGCGCTCGCGCCGTCGAGCGCCGCGGCGGCCAGCGGCGTGGCCGCCCTACCAAGTTGTTCATGAACCGATACCAAGGTTATTTCCATCGGATACAAATTCGGCTCGCCCGGTCGCCAGAGCTTCAACGCCTCTGACCTCACCGAAAGCGTGACTTTAGCCAAACCGCCAGCGGCCACCGCCACCGGCTTTTCGTCCCGCGCCCCGGCAACGGCCACGGCTACCGCGCCCGTCCACGCCAGCGTCCCGCCATTGGCGACCTCGACATCAATCTCGGCGCCATCCGTCCGGGCGCGAAAGAAATAATCCTCAATGCGTGCCTCGTCGCTGACCACCAATGTCACCGGCTGCCACAGCCCGCCGGGCCGCTCGTTGGTCGGACGCCCCTGAAGGTCACGGATTGTCGAATAGATGATCCCCCGCGGCAACGAGCCGACGTGCTCGGGCGTGACGATCATGGTGATCATCTGGTCGAGGACCTTGTTGGCCTGGGCGCCGTTCTTCTCCATTTCGCCCACGACCCTGACAGCGACCAGGTTTTTCCCCTGCTTGAGTTGCGGAGTCAGGTCCACCTCGAAGGGCGCAAACATGCCGGTATGACCGCCCACCCGCATGCCATTGCAATACACGTCAGTAACCGAGGCGGACGCCTGGAAGCGCAATGCATAGCGACGGCCCGCCACGGGAGGCTGCTCCAGCGTCAGCCACTGCCGGTACCACCCCACCTTGGTGGCCTTCCAGTCGAAGGTCTGGGCATTGACCCGCGCCATCTCCCGGGCCGTGTAGCTCTCGCCCGCCCGCCGCTCACCGGTATAGATCCACCAGCCGTTGGGATTCCAGAAGGAGGGGACACTGATGACATGCCAGTCGTCATCCCCCACGCTAGGCGATTCCGGCTTCCTGTTCGGCGCCAAGTCCTGCTCCGGCATGAATAGCCAGGGGCCGTCCAAGTTGATGCAGTTCCGTAGGGCCGCCGCTTGCGGCTGGCCGTGATTTTCGGAGAACGTGTTGATTGATGCCTGCGGGTCTTTCGACAGCCGTGGCAGCTGATCATTCGTCTCCACCATGCGCGGCGATCCGCAAGCGGACGCCCTACGGGAGGGTGCGGATATTTCACGTGACTGATACCCAGCCCGTTGCTCCGCGCGCCGCGCTTTCATATCCGGCAACGGGCCCGCCACCGAGGCCCAGGGCTCGATCACAACGTAATTGAGCACATTCACCACCCCGCGCGGCTGGTCGGCAATGGACTCCAATGTGATGTCACAGAAACCGTCCGACACCGTCACGCGCCGGGCCTCGTCGATGAATTCCATCGGCAAAAGCCGCGCATCAGCGAAACGATGCCCCTCGAGAGCCACACGCCACTGACAATAGCCCTCCGCATCACCGCCGCCAACCGTAACGTAATAGTCGCCATTGGGCACAGGCACCCGCAGTGTCGCCGCCGATTCGGCAGCATCCAACCGCAGCACGCCCCGCAACAGCGGATCGGAGGTTTTCAGTCGCGTTCGGGCAGTCTTGAGTTCACGGTCCCAGCCGAAAGCCCGACCAACCGCATAAGGTTCGCCGGATGTCAGCGCATAGCCCGCGGGCGGCTGATGACCCTTTGCGCCGCAAGCGATCCTAATGATTGCAGGTGCACGGGACGAGGGCATCCCGTCTCCAGACGGATCGGATTGTGGATCGAGCGGCTCGATCTTCACATCGGCAAACTCGCAGGTGTGCCAGCTACCGCCCAGGGCCACCCCACCACCGGACAAGGGTTGGGGATCGCGATAATCGAGCTGCGGATGCGTGACATCCCCCGCCCACACGGTGATCCACCCGCCGCGCACCTCCAGCCGGAATTTATTCCACTTGGCGGCATCCGGCTCGAAACCCAACGGATAGCAATTGGCAATGCCCACCGTGGATTCCGGGAAATCGCTTTCACGATACCGCAGCAGGAAGAGATCGTTCAGCAAGCCGCTGCGCAGGGCAATCGCATAGCGCTGGAATTCCCCCTGATAATGCGGCGAGAACCAGATCTGGCCCAGCTTCCCACCATCCACACACCGCGCCCGAAAGGTAAGTCGATAACCATCTCCCTTGAAATCCTTGAGCACGGCGGGGCGATCCTTAACGCGGATGACGCCGGATTCAACAGCCAGAACGCCCGGCGGCTCGGTCATCCAGTCGGCCGGACCAGGCGACATGCCGGCACTCAAGGCGGTGAGGCATGCCATCAAAAGCATGGCAGATTCACATATAAACATCGACCATCGCTTCATGGCATGCATACTGCAGTTCCCATTATGAAGATTTAACACCCGTGACTTGAGAAACACTACATTAGAAACGGTGCTGTAAACCGGCAAACGCCTGGAACCCATAATCCGGGAATCCCACGACCGTCGAATACTTGTCGCCCAGCAGGTTCTCTAACGAAACATAAAGGCGCGTGTTTTTTTCGCGCCCCAGCTTCACACCGGCGGTCAGGTTCAGATCAACGAAGTCGCCCAAATCGTGATACTTCTTGTCTTCCGCGAATCGCTTGCTTTCATAACCGGACACGTATTTCCCGAAAAGGTTCACATCGACCCGTCCGATCAGGCTGTTCACACCGGCCACGGCAATGAAATCAGGAATTTCCCGATAGCCGCTCCAGGTTCCAGCCACGTACTGCTCGGAATCCATCACCGTGGCGTTGCCGAAGAGCGTAAACGCCTCGAGCAGGCGCGCTGACCGGAATTCCAGTTCCAGTCCAAATTGGCGCACATCCTTGTTGGCATAGGCATTGAACGTCTCTCCATCTTCGGTCACTTCGGTCAAAGTAAGCAAGATGGCGTCCTGTCGAAACGTCGCGAACACACCCGCCTTGACGCTTCCCATGGTGGGATCGTGAAGACTGACGCCGCCGTCGAGAATCGCCCGCGTTTCACGATTGAGACTCTCCGCCGTTTCCGAAACGGCACCCGGGGGCGCGTCCACCCCTCCAACCGCCGCGTGAGCGTACAAGTCCACGGGCCGGGCAAGTTTGTACTTGGCGCCAAGGGTGCCCATTTGGGCGAAATCACCCCATTCGTCTTCGATCGTGTTTCCGAACAACGAAGCGCCGCTGCCGGACCCCTTTTGGGTACTTCCCAGCATATCAATCGTGTTGTCGGTATAATCACGGTAGTAACTCCGGGTCAGGCGCAAACCGGCGTCCAAGGTCAGACGATCCCACTCCTGTTCGTCCATAATGACGCCTGAGAACGTCTCGACATCCATGCGGTTTCCCACGTAATACCGCTTGCCGTCCGGACATATCCAGTGGTTGTACTGTGCTCCGAGCCGCACCGTGTTCGCATCCCCGAGCCGCCGCGCGTGCAAAATACCCGCGTTGTACTCCCAGTCGCGTTCTTCACTCCCGACTTCGGGTTTCGCGGGGTCTTTGGTTGTGTAATGGTAGTCCTGGTCGCGACGGACATAACCGGCATCGAACTCGGTACTTGCCCGTTCATTGTGTTTCAGGAGCGCGCGCAAAATCCCGCCCTGGGACTCGAAGGGCGAAAATTCCTCGTTCCTGCGAGTCTGAAGCGATTTCTGGCCCGGGTCCTGAATAAGTCGTAACTCCCGTTCCCCGGTCAGGGCGTAGCCGGTGAATTCCAGGTGCAGGGTCTCGGTCGGATCCCACGCCCCCGTTCCAAAGAAGGAACTGAACCGCTCCGCGGCGTTCTCTCCGTCCGGTCCCCCGGTCGAATAAAAGTTCGCGCCAACCGTGTAGTCGGCGTTATCGAGGCGATTACCATGCACAAGGGACGACCGATAGGTGTCATAGCTTCCTCCCTCGATGTCGAGCAGGGTCGTGGGTTCGTCGAAACGGCGGGGAACGACATTGATCGCACCGACCAGCCCCGAGTTCGGACCCACCATGATGGCGCCGCCGGTTCGCAGGATCTCGATCCGATCGATGGCCGCGGCGGGAAAGAATGACGGCACTTCTGTAAAGGCGCGTTGCCAGACACCATTGAGCGAGAAATCCGGGTACGGGTAGACTTGGCCCCGAAACGAGGTCAACTCCTTTTCCTTCCGCCCCCGTCTCTCGGTGAGTACCCCAGTCGAGAAGTCCATCGCCTCGGCCAGGGATTCGGCATTCTGAAGCCGAATGTCCTCCGCTTCCACCGTGGTCGTCGTGATATCAAGGGAAGAGGACTCGATCGTTGGCGTGGCCAGCGGATTGCGGGTCACCCGCGGGGCCACAACCAGGATTTCGCCAAGTCGAACGACAGGCTCTTCAGGGAGTTGGGCAGGTTTCCCGCTCACTCCATTGGTGTCCGCCCCAGTGGCGATGACCGCAACCAGGGAGCAAACACCTGCCACTGCCGTTCTAAAACACGATCCTGACTTCATACACAACGTCTCCTTTTGGTTCATTTCACACAGGTTCCCTTGCCGTCAACAATGCACAACTTGTGGTGGGCGCTTCCCAGCAAATGCTCGTCGTGCGTAACCGCGATCACCGTTTTGCCGGCCGCCGCAGCCGCCAGCAACCGCCCCACAATGACATCGCCGTTTTCGCGGTCAAGATTTCCCGTAGGCTCATCGGCCAGGATGATGTCCGGCTCTTTTACAAGAGCCCGCGCCATGGCGACCCGCTGCTGCTGCCCCACGCTCAGTTCGCCGGGATAATGGTCCAGCCGATTCCCCAGATCGAGATCCCGGGCAATCGCCAGGATCCTCTCGTGCGCCCCCTCCAGCTTCTTCATCGCCAGGGGAAGCGCGATGTTCTCGTAGACGGTAAAATACGGGAGCAAAAGGAATTTCTGGAATATGAACCCGACCGATTCCTTGCGGAACGTATTACGACAGGCGCGGGACATGGCATAGAGATCACGGCCCTGAACCATCAACTGCCCTTCCGTGGGGGTCATCATGCCGCCAAGGATCATCAAGAGCGTGCTCTTGCCGCTCCCGCTTTTCCCGTAGACCACCGAGAACGTACCCGGCGCCGCCTGCCAGCACAAACCGTCCACGGCGTTGATCGTCCGACCGCCTTTCAGGAACGTCTTGGTGATGTTCTTCATCTCGATCATGCCACTAATCCTCCATCACGATCAGACAGGGGTCCATGCGGATCAGCTTGATCATCGGAATGCACTCTGCGACTAACGCAACGCCGCCGATTAGCAGGATCATCGGCGGCAGATTTTCCCACAGAATGGCTATCTCCTTCGTCTGAGTCACGAGAAACGGGGTGGTCAGGAGAACGGACGCCCCGCCCCCGATCACAAAACCCACCCCGGTCGCGAGGATCGCCAGCGCCAGCGTCTTGAACAGATACAATCCCATGATGTACACGTAACCTGCGCCCTGCGCGACGAGAATGCCCGTTTCGTACTTTCGCTCGGCGACTTCCTGAAACCCGGTTATCACGATAATCAGGAGCGTGATAACCGCGACAAGCCCCATGAGATGATACTGGTACTTTTCAGTCATCTGGCGCGCATAGTAGCGGCCGCGCGCAATGCCTTCACTATTAAGCTGCTTGAACCCTGGAAGAGCCGTGGCAAAACGTTCCTTCTGATACCGGTGGATCTGCTCCAGCGAGCCGCCGACGTGGAGGCATTCGAAGGACAATATGGCATTGATCTTCCCCGGCTTTCCGACAATCTCCTGCATGTCGGCGAGATTCAGAAACACGCGGTAATCGTCCAGTGTCCCTTCTTCCGCGGCAATGGCCGCAACCCTGAACGTCCGGCCCTTGATGTCCAGCGGTTGGCCCTCACGCGTGCCCAAAAGGGCCGCCGCCGCAGGCCCGAGCCGTGCCGTGCCCGCCTTGATGGGCTTCACCGGGTTGCCCTTCTCCTCGGTCTCGTCCGGTCGCGGCACCGGCCGGACACCGGTCAAAACAAGAATGCTTCCGGAAACATCCATCCGCTCCTGAAGCACGGAAAGATAGTACTTGGACAGCAATTCCGTGTGCCGGGCTGCCTCAAGCGTGGTTTCCTCAGGGAACTCCAGCTGCTTCTCCATGCACAGATACGTGTCCGAGGCGGGCTGGGACTCGGGGATAATGAGCTGGTTGAGCCCCATGTTCTTCATGATCAACTGCATGGAACGTGCGGTGAACCGGTTGGTATTCAAAACGAACACGTAAAGCGACACCAACGCGGTCATGGTCAGAAACAGCAACAGGTTGATCACCCATTTATGCCTCAGGTGCCCCATAATGATTCTTGTAAACATCATGCTACGCAGGGAAATTCCATCGGGGCCACTTGTAATTTCCAATTGGACTCCATGATCTCAAATTAACGGATTGTGAAGACGGAACCGCGAGGATACGCGGACACGTCGCCATAGCGGTCGATTTCCACAGCGTCTGGAACGTCATCCCCGTCGCGGCTCAGGGACGTGACCGACGACGCGTTGGTCCAGACATTGAACTCGTCGAGCCAGGATGCCCCGCCAAACCCGGACACCATTTCGAACTGCCCGCTGTTCTTCAAACTGGCGTCACGAAAACTCAATTGCTGCAGCAACAGGCGCCCGTCGAGGAACACCGCCGCTTTGCCCGTCTTATAGTTCAGGTTTACAGCTATCTTGGGCCAGGCATCCAGCGCAAGTTCATCCATGGGAACAGTATAGAAGTCGTTGGAACAAACCACCCAGGCCGGCAGGGAAGGCTCATACACCGCGAGATAACCGTTGGTGACGATCACCATTGCCACGGCGATATCTGTTCTCAGGTCGTAGGCCGCCAAGTCTTGGGGCGCCACACGGTTCGTGTCCTGCAAGTAACACTGGACCCAGATATTCGAGGCTGGCGTGGCCGTCATCTGGCTGATCAGTGAGGCGTCGACCGGGAGTATGACCGCCTGGCCGCTCTGGACCTGATTCGTCTCAACCACCACTCCATCAGACGCCGTATCCCACCCGTATACACCCAGGTTCAGCAGTTTCGTCCCGACCTCGTATCGATCCGCATCGAAAGAATCGGCATAGGGAGGCGTTTGCGCGGCGACCGTGGCGTCCCAGCCATCCACCAAGGTACGTGTTCCCGTTAACGTCACACCATTTGCCGTGAAGGCCGTGGCGTTGACGACCTGCACCGTCGCTCCAGCCGCGATCGTCAAGATTCCGACGTCCACCGACCCGTTGCTCACCACCAGCACCCCGTTCACGATCATGCTGTCGCTGGTCAGCCCCGTGCAATTCACGAACGTCCCCGTCGTCACGGTGAGTCCCCCCACCACAGTCGTGTTGGTCGCGATCAGAGTCATGTTGCTGAACGTCAACCCGCCGCTGGTGGCCCCACCCGTAACGATGAGCGTCTCATCTGGTAGCAAGTCCGCCTTGGCCTGATCAAGGGTCGCATAGTCTCCCGGAACATACCGCCGCGCCACGTATGATACCGCCGCCGAAACGCTGCCATCCGAGAGGCCATCGGGAATGATGCCAGTCCAGTTCCAAGACGCATCCCGCGTGTTCTGACCCGTGAAGGCGCCAACGGGCTCTCCGTTGGTATACACCTGCGACACAGCATAGGCGATATCCGCATGGAAGGTAAATGACGTCGAACTTCCGGGCATGACCTCGAACGTATTGGATGGCGCGATCCACCCGTACGCCGGTTGCGTCACGCTGAGGTTCGGCCGGTGCCGCAGGGTCATGTTGCCGTACAACTGGATTTCCAGCGCATCCGGCATGCCGTCGTTGTCCAAATCCGCCGTCCAGTTGTTCGTGGGCGGTTCGCACCGGAACGATACATCATCCAGATACGACGTGACATCCGCCCCGCCAGCGGCCGTGAATTCGGTATAGCAGGTCCGGTTCGTGTCGATAAACCGTAATCCCGTGAACATCAGGTGCTCGTTCAGGAACAGTGCGACAGTCTTGTTGGAATAGTTCTGGCAGAGCGTCAACCGCGACCAGGCGGACGTGGCAAACGTGGACACATTGGTCTGCCATACATCCTGGGTGAAGACACGCCATACGCTCCCCGTTGCATCCCAGACCACCGGGCAACCGTTGGTGTTCAGGAACACCATCGCCACCTGGCTGGTATCCACGTCCAACACCGTTGGCTCGTCCGCCGGCATCGCCATGTTCGTATGCACATACACCTCGGACCAGACATTGGACGCGCCTGCGGACGGGGTATTGGTCATCCAGTGGCTCAACGTGGCCGACGCTGGAACCGTCACCGCATGGCCGCTCTGCGCCTCGTTCGTCTGCACCACCACACCATCGGACGTTGTCTCCCAGCCGTAATACCCCATGAACTTGAGCTTCGTCCCCACCGCATAGCGGTCAAACGGATCGCTACAAGGTGGCGTTTGCGGAATGACAGTGCTGTCCCAACCATACGCCAGCGTGACCGTTCCCGTGAACGTCGCGCCATTCGCCACGAAGGCCGTGGCGTTCACGACCTGCACCGTCGCCCCCGCCGCGATCGTCAAGGTTCCAACGTTCACCGAACCGTTGCTCACCACCAGCAACCCGTTCACCGTCGTGGTATCCACAGTCAACCCCGTACAGGACGCAAGCGTCCCCGTGGTCATGGAGAGCCCTCCCGATATGATCGTATTCGTCGCGATCAGGGTCATGTTAGTCAGGGCCACATCACCCGCATAGGTTCCGTTGCTGACAATGATGGTATCCCCCTCCAGTGCCGCCGCCACGGCCCCGGTAATCGTGCCGTAGTCTCCCGGCACCCGAAGCTGCGCCGTGTAGGTGAAAACACCAATGACGTCCATATGGGCCTGGACATTCGTGATGTCTTGGCTGCACTCCGTCAGGCTCCCGCCAAAGGTCGCGGCCAGCGCCCCGTTGTTCGTCAATGCCGTCACGCCATACACCGGATTGGGCGTCAAGGTGAACGTCACCGCTTCGCCCGGATACACCTCACTCGGCGAGGCCGAAACCGTCCCACCGACCCCAGCCGCCGGCCCGCCAACCGTCACCACGGTCCACGAATTCGTGTACTTGTGCGCATACTGCACCTCGATCCCGCCGTTGGTCATAATGGCGGGCCATACATACGTCCCACTGTTCGTCCCCTGCCCGCTAAAGTCGCCGGCACTCACGGACTGGCCATTGGTCAGCACGCCGGCAATGAAATAGTGGTCGTTGGTTACCTGGAACGTGAACGTTCGCGACTCCCCAGGATAACAGTTGGTCGAAGTGGGACTAATCTCGCCGAAGGCCGAATTGCTCGCCGTGATCACTGGCATCCTCGCGAAGACCACCCGAACCGTTGCGTCGGCCTGCGTGTTCAGCCAGGCATACTCAGCATAATTGGTGTCCCTCCCCGTGAAATTCCCAACGCTCTCCCCGTTTGTCAACAGATCCGCCGCATAGAAATCGTTGCTGGCATTCCAGTGCAGGTTTGTCGAAACATTCGTCCAAAGAATCTCGAAAGGATTGACGACCGGAGCGGCCAGCCAGCCCCCGCCCGTCCCCCCATCCGTCAGGTTCGTCTGAGCCGCTGTGATCGTTAATCGCCGGATCGTGGTCATATTACCGTTGGCCTGGATCTCGGCTGCATCCGCCACACCGTCATTATCCAGATCAGCCGTCCAATTGTTCGTCGGCGGCTCGTACCGGGTCGAAACCTCGTCAAGATACGACGTCATGTTTCCCCCGCCAACGGCAGCGAACTCGGCATAGCCGGTGCGATTTGTGTCGATAAACCGTAACCCTGTGAACATCAGGTGCTCGTTCAGGAACAAGGAGACGGTCTTGTTGGAATAGTTCTGGCAGAGCGTTAAGCGGGACCAGGCGGACGTGGCAAACGTGGACACATTGGTCTGCCACACATCCTGGGTGTAGACACGCCACATGCCGCTCCCCGTTGCATCCCAGACCACCGGGCACCCGTTGGTGTTCAAAAATACGATCGCCACCTGGTTGGTATCCACATCCGTCGCAGTCGGCTCGTCCGCCGGCATGGCCATGTTCGTGTGTACGTACACCTCGGACCAGACGTTGGACGTATCGGAGAGAGCGACGACGTTCGACGCCGTCAACCCCGCCGGGATGGCCAGCGCGTTTGTTCCCCGCACGGCATCGGCCACATTCGTCACCGTCCGGACGACGACATCGGAGGAAGAGGCGCCCCACCCTAGGTTGGTTAACGCGCTAGAGTTAAGCACCGCGTTATCCGCGTAAGTCTCGAAACCCTCATTCACGGGCAACGTCGTGGCGGAGGCGCCCAGGCCCACCATCATCAACGCCAAGCTGCAGAAAGAGAGGCACCACCCCCGCAGACCTGGTTCTATGAGACATGTCGCTTTCACGTTCACCCCCTTCGCCTCGACCGGCTACTTGAACATGAGCAACGTTCCAGACAGAGCCCTGGGGCGCAACTGGATGTAACCCGTCTGGGTGTAATCAACCTTCCAATCGGACGGCAAGTTGTCGGCGAAAAACGCGCCTGTGTGGGGGCTCGTGACGACCCGGTAAAACTGACCTTTCGTCAGCAGATTGGTATTCACAACGTTAAGTGCCAAGCCGTTAACGTCCAAGGTTCCACCGCTGATTGTCATCGAGTCCGAATGCCCTAAGGCGTCCAGGATCGTGACCCGAAGTTTTGAGCCCGTATTCAGAGTCAGGGATGAGATCGCCACCGTGCCCGTGCCTCCGATCGTGCCGCCATTATTGACCGTCACGGCATGCCCGCTCACCGATCCATTGGCGATCAACACCGCATTGGTCTCCACGGTATAGGTGCCGCTGCCCGAATGACTCCCGTTCACGTTCAGCGTCCCGTTGCTTACCGTGGTTGATCCTGTGTACGTGTTCGCGTTCGTAAGAGTCAACGTCCCCGTGCCGACCTTGACCAGGCTGCCACCGCCCGAAAGCACGCCTGCGTAGGTCGTGGTGTTACTGTTGTTACCGACGGTCAGCGTGATCGCCGTACCGCCGGTATTGGTCAGGCCCATGTTCTGCAAACCGGACAAGCCACCCAGAGTGAACGAGGTTATACCATTGCCGAACTTCACCGTGCCAGCGGCGGTGTTAGTGAGCGTGCTGTTTTGCAGCGCCAGCGCGCTGCTCACCAACAGCGTTCCTGCGGAGACCACCGTGGAGCCGGAGTAAGTATTAGTGGCGTACAGGATGTTCGTGCCCGCGCCGGCGAAAGTCAGGTTATGGCGGCCGCCGCTCTCACCGATGGCGCTGTAGATATTGACCGTGCGGGCGGCGCCGTCCTTGTCGGTGCTGCTGATCGTGCCGTCAGAACCGCTCAGGGTGATGTCGTTGTTGTTAGCCGCAGTGGCCGATCCGTACGTTGCCGTATTGTTATACGGCTTCAGGGTGCCGCCGCTCAATTCAAAAGCGGAAGTGGCAGCACTATAGTGCCTATAGATTGAGTTCGCAGCGATTGTGCCGGACCGCAGCTTTAGGGTGGCTGTGGCGGTGCCAAGGGTGCCATACGAAATGTAGATGGTCGGCGTATTCACGGTCGCTCCATTCACATCCAGCACTCCGGTGATTACGTGACCGGCGGCGGAAGGAGCAGCAATCCTCACATCTGTCGCAGTGAGGATGCCACCCGATGCCGTCCAGGTGGCATTAGCGTTCCCCGAACTTCCAAGATACAAGCTACCTATCGTAACATTGCCGCTCTGGGTCATTGTCGCCGTAACAGCCCCATAGCCGAGGGTAAAGGTATAAGCACCGCCCAAACTCCCGCTTGCGTCGAGGGCGTAAGCACCCTTTACGAAAAAGGTGGCTCCTATTTGAGTTACAGCCGTCGCCAAGGTCAGTGTCCCGGCACTGTTGTTGTTGTACAAAGTTCCCGTGACGTCGAGCGTGCCTCCGGTGAACGTGTAATCACCCGCGCCGCTGTTGACGGTGAAACCGGACGGGGCGACAGTGCCGCTGATCGTGATGTTTTTTGGAGACGCGCCCGCGAAGATGGCGATATTGGCGTCCGCCCAGGCGACAGGCGTCGCAATGTTGAGCCACCCCCCGGAACCGCCTGTTTGCCAAACTCCGCTATCGCCGCCGTTCCAGGTATAATTGGCAGCCTCGGACACGGAAACCGACGCCAACATCATCGCCACCGCCAAGGCCCCCGCTGTCCACCCCGTCATTCCCCCATGGACTCCCAACTTCTTCATTACTGTCGTCATGTTGCTACCCTCCTCCATCATGTCCGGATTAGATATGGCTGTTCTGATAAGTTTTTATCAAACGAGGCCCCCGAAAACGCTACCCTCCACCTTGATTATGAGTATATCACCACCACCCCCTGCCTGTATATCCTCCCCATTACCGATAAATTACCGATGCCAAGGGGGGGGGGGGGCCAGGCGCCTTTCATGGATACGGTTCGGAGCTGCGTCGAAGGGTTCATCCGAGCCGTGAGCGAAGAGTGTTGCGTGAGGGCCGCTACTCTGCCGGAACGTCCTCATGCGAGGATTGAGGAGCCCGAAGCCGCCCCCGGCTCAGCTCACGTCCGGCTATAGGCTGACACGTCTTTCAGAAAGTCTACTTCCAGGTCGCTTGCCATGCGTTGAACTCAGATGGCTTCAGCTTGTAGCGCGCAATGCTGCCCTCGTGCAGGCACATGAGTTCAGTTTCCACGGCCTCGATCAGTCGCTCCCGCTCATCGAACGGAGTTGTCCCGGCTATGCGGTCCCTGATCCATGCGACCGCATCCACCTTTGACAGACCCGCCTTTACCACCGCCCTGACAAAGTCCTTGATGTCCGTCCGGTGGCGCAGAAGAAACGGATCGGGTTCGCCGAGCGTTTGTCGAACCGCCGAGTACCGGTCGCTCGAACGCAGGTACGCCCAAACAAAAACGTCTCTCAGGTATACGACGGTATTTTGTTCGTACACGCCGAGGACTCCACCGGTATACTGGCGATCGGGCACATCGATAAACGACAGGGGACAAAGATTGCCGCGGATCAGCGGGATATTCGCGGCAAGCCGTGATACACGCTTGTTAACGTCCATGAACGGTTGGAGATAGGGGATCTGAACCATGGCGAAGAACGCCTGTTCGAAAGGGTCTGCAATGGCCTCCGCTTTCGCAAGAAACTCATCGAAGCATTCCTCGATCAGCTGCGGGACACCCAGGGGACAAAAAAGCGTCCCCGTGATGGCAACAGGCTTCGATCGCAACCTCCCGCACGCTCCCTGATCCGCAAGCAAGTGGTCGGACAACAATGCGTGAAGGTTACAGATGGTATAGCGGTTGAACGCAACATCAACCGAGTCATCCATGAGCAACTCAATGGCCGCTTTGTGGTTCAGAATCATCTGCGCTTCACGCGCATCCTTGGCTTCCGCGGCGGCCCCCAGTTCCAGCAGACGCTGGGTCTCCAGGAGCGAGTACGTATTCCCTTCCAACCGGCTTGAGTTCCAGGACAGGTCGATCAGCAGGCGATTATGAATCTCACGCGCGTAGGTGCCCGCAGGGCGCCTGTCCTGGTAGACCCGCCCAGCCGCGGCAAGCCGTCTTCTGGTATCGTCGGGCAAGTAGTAGGTTTCGTTGGGCGAATAGGCGTCAAGAAAAGCACGATTGTACCCCACGGGTTTCCGCTGGCTAAGCGGCGCGGTGACCTTTGCCCTGATGGCCATCGCCTCGGGCGTCAGTGGAAGCGAATCAATCTGCCTATCAATCTCGTGATCCGCTGATGACGCCGTCCCTTCCTGCGGCACGGGCCGATGATAGCGGTGCGCGACGCCCTTTCCTGTAACTGTCACGCGATGTTGATCAACCAACCTTGACAGATGCCCCTGTAGGGTTCTCTGTGGCGGCGGGGCATCCAATGCGGCAATGAGTTCCCCGACGCGAGCACCCTGCGGAAAGCGACCGATCACTTCCACAAGTGACATGAAATATTCTTCTGTCAGTTTCTTTGGCATGGCGAATCAGATCGTGCCATATAAGTCCGAGTCGCGCAACAAAAACCACCTAATCTGCGCGACTCTGGTGTGTCGCGCAACAAAGATGCTTATCATGCGCGACTCTGACACGTCATGATCCAATATGAATCCCGGTCCCGCCGGGGCCTTTACCAAGCATCCGTCCGGAACGGCGAGGCCGGCAGCCCGGCGCCGTTGATCAGGTTGCAGTCGGGATCGCCTTCCCAGGCGTAGCGCACCGCGACCGGTTGCTTCACTTCAGGCGCACCAACGACCACCTTTTCGCCTTCAATCTTGGCCACCGCCATCACCCAGTTCTTGTCCGCCCCGGCAATCTTGAACCCTTTCACCTCGCCGCCATCCCGCGTCTTCAGGCCACCATCCGCATACTGGAATTTGCAGATCACCTGATCGCCCTTGATGTCATGCCCCACCGGTAGAGGGCCGCTGAACGGCATAGCCTTCCCGTAGACCTTCGCTAAGGCCCAGAGCGCCAACCGCTGACCCACCTCGCGCTTGCGCTTCGGGTGGATGTCGTTGGGATCGCCAAGGTCAATGGTAATGGCCATGCCGGTATTGGGAATCTTCAAGGCTCTCAACTGGCAATCACGCACCACGCACCAGCCGGGAAATCCTAGTTGCTCGGCCTTGTAGTTGGGCAACTGCACCCAGGCGAAGGGGAAAGCGCCCCCTGGCTCGCCGGAGCCCGGCGAAGGCGGCTGCCCCCAGAGGGCGCGCCAATCCGCAATCAACAACGACAACTGGTTCGCATAGAGCTGGCTGTTGGTCCGCGCATTCGACTCGCCCTGATACCAGATGGCGCCCCGGATGCCATACGGAATCAGAGGCATGATCTTACCGTTGAACAAGTTCCCCGGATAGCCGGCCGTCTCGCAAGGCGGCGGAGTCAATCTGGGTGGCAAAGGCGCGGGCTTGCCCTGCGCCTTGGCCTTGGCAAGGGCCTCGTGATAGGCGGCCTGCCGTTTTTCGAACGCCGCTTTCTCCGCTTCAGGGTTGTAGGCGGCCTGTTTGGCCTGCCAGATATCCAACACCGGTTTCAGTTCCGGCCGCGCCTGCTGCGGATCGCGGCGGGTCCAAGCTTCGATCGGCGTGCCCCCCACGCTCGAAGTGATCAAGCCGACCGGCTGGTTGAGTTGGCGTTGAAGTTCACGTCCGAAATAGAACGCCACGGCGGAATGTCCGGCCACGTAGACCGGGTTGATGATATACCAAGTGCCCTTGCCTTGGGCTTGCGGGGCTACCGCATGCCCGGACTGTTCGACGAAAATGCGGAATTTTCCGCCAAACTCGGCGGCAGCGATGTCTGTTGCGGAGTCTTTGGCGCCTTTCAAACTGAACGCCATGTTCGATTGCCCCGAACACAGCCACACCTCGCCCGCGAGCACGTCCTTGATTTCCACCGTATTCTTGCCCTTGACGGTCATCGTCCCCGTGAAACCGCTAGGCAACGGGTCAAGCCTGACCATCCACTTGCCATCGCTCCCGGCCCGGGTGGTCTTGGTCTGGGTCCCGATCGAAACGGAAACCTCCTCGCCCGGATCGGCCCACCCCCAGACCGGCGCCGCGCGCTCCGCCTGCACAACCATGCGACTTGAAATGATCGCCGGCAACCGGACATCCGCCCTCGCCATCCCGGCCATCAAGACCCCCGCGACCATACCACCCAGCCAAGCCGTCTTCATCTTCATCATGTTCACATCCTCTCCCTTGTTATCGAAAACCCAGTTCCCGCATCCATTCCAACATATTCTCCGGCCACACCCGGGCGTCTTTCTTACAGCGCAAGCCATAGCCATGCCCTCCGGTGGGATACAGCTTGAAATCATGAGGCACCCTCGCAGCATCCAGCGCGGCGGCATAGAGATTGCTGCCGGCGACGAACGCCTTGTCGTCCTCGCTGTGGACGATCAGCGTCGGCGGCATATCCGGACGCACCTTCACGTCAGGAGCCAACTGGTCCTCCCGCTCGCCCCCTGCCAGATAGGCCGGATAGACGAGAACCGCGAAGTCCGGCCGACAACTTTGCCGGTCCGCCGCGTCGAGCTGCGCATAACTCCGCTGAGCGAAACACAGGCTCGCTTTCGCCGCCAGATGGCCCCCGGCCGAAAAGCCGATGACGCCCAGCCGCTTGGGGTCGAGGTTCCACTCCTGCGCGCGGGCACGCGCCAGGCTCAGGGCGCGCTGCACGTCCTGAAGCGCGCCGTCGCGGTTGTTAGGCACCCGGTACTTCAATACCAGGGCGCTGATGCCATGGGTGTTCAGCCATGCCGCGATGTCCGTCCCTTCCTTGTCATGCACGACATAGCCGTAGCCGCCGCCGGGACAGACGATCATGGCCGGGGCCGGGCGTCCCGCCACCTTCGGGGCCGGGCACAGCGTCAGAGTCGGCCTGCTGACGTTGGTAATCCGCGTCGCGTCCTTTCGCTCGGGGGCGAACAAGGCCTCGGGCGCTTTGGCGCACTGCCCCGGCATCTTCCCCTCGGGCCACACGTCAATCGCCGAGACGCAAGCTACTGCATTCATCACCCGCACCGGTCCGAGCAGACCGGAGGGCTGAGCGCCTTTCTGGACTGCAACTTTATAGAGTTCTCTTCGCGTTTGCGTCAGCCTGTCCGGAACCGGCAAAGCATTATCGGCGCAGAGGCGGTTATTCCACGTGTTGGCCACAGCCACCACCAGTTCATTACCATGCTCCTTCAATAAACCCGCCGGAACGCGCACACGCCAGGGCGGACACCAGGCCACACCTAAATCGCGGCCATTGAGGGTGACGCGCGCCATCTCTTTCACCGTTCCAACGTCAATGAACGACGCCCGATTGCCAACAGGCACAGCCAGGTCGAAGGTCGTCCGGTAGGTGGCCAATCCGCTGTAGGCCTTGATCCCAGGTTCAGGGTGCTTGGCCCAATCCAGCAGTTGCGGAAAGTCCAGGTGCAACTCCTTGCTTCCTGGCGTACCGCCCGCCGGCAATGGCTTGACCCATGCCGCATCAAATGTCACCTGCCACGAACCGGTAATCTCCTGAAGGGGCTTCAATTGGGGAAAGTTCTTTTTGTTGTCCGATGAGCTTACTGGACTGTCAGTGGCATCGGTCTTAACATCCTCGCCCACCACCACAAAAAACGCCTGTTCCGGCTCGAACATGAGCGGCACTGTCACCCGGCCGTCGGGCGCAACCTGCCGCTCCGGCAACTCGCGAACAGATCCATCGAGCGGATCGAAGAGACGAACCGATTTGCCCTTGGCCCGCAGTGTCACCGAGACCTGCAGCGGTTTTTGATTCGGGTTGGACAGGAAATAGATGTCGCCCTGCCTGACTCGCCGATGGATCCATGGCAGATCGGTTTTGACGGCAGAGGCGACCTCCAGATCAGGCTTCACGCCATCCGCGGCCAAAATCGCCGCCATCGTCCGCCCCCAGACCACGCGGCCTGCTCCCACCTTCCGTTCGCCTTCAGCCGTCATGGTGGCGCCCCACAACTCCGCGACCAATGCTTTGATCCGAGCCTCGGCGGCAGCTCGGTCGGACAGGCCGGGAGCACCTTGCGGCGGCGGGCCGACGAGCGTCGCGCCAGCTTTGACCAAATCGCGGATCTTCTCCAACACGGCCGGTGTCAAGGTTCGGCACTGTGGTTGAGACAAGACCAGATAGCGGTAGGACGGACCCTCACCCGCTTCCACGCCAGGAGCCGCGGCACAAGGCGGCAGGCGGAGCTGCCCATCCTTTACCGTCAATCGGGACAGGATGACTTCTGCATTCACGCCATCGTAGTCGAATCCTTCAGGTAAAGCCGGATTGAGAACCGTCCGCCCCGACACAAATCGGGAAGCTCCTTCGCCGACAAAATAGAGGGCGTCGGCGACGAAATCGCCCTGCTGGAGAAGATACTGGGAGCGTCCCAAGTAGCCGATGAATCCGTCCGCCAGCGGCCACCAGGCATAGTGACGGTTGAAGATGTCGTAATCTTGTAAGCCCGGCGTTACCTCCAACGACTGGTGGGTGTACTTGTGGATCACCGCCTGGTTCAAGCCTCGCGCCCAGGCCTCGTGCAGTGTCCGGCGATATTGCGATGGCGTAGTAAACTGGCCATGAATGGGATGAAAGGTCAGCGTCTCGGCCTGGATGAAGCGGTTGCCGTAGATCCGGGCGCCAGAGGCTGCCGTGCGCATAATATCGACACACTGTAAATACTCCTGCTGGTATCTACCGAACGGATACCAGAATTCCGCCATGGGCCGGTCTGCCCGGCCAAAGATTTTCAAACCATCCATGTGCGGATGGGGATAGCTGCCATAACCGGATTCTGAATTGATGCCGCCGTTGAAGGCATGGGCACGCTCCTGCAAGCGTCCGTAATACGCCGCCAACAAGTCCGCCACAGTGTCGCGGTAGTCGCGTAAAAAGCGATCAGTCGTCTCTCGATCATCCACAAGCCGCCGCGCCATTGCCGGCAGATAGCGCAGGAGGTCGTAACCGCGCCGCTGCTTGAATTGTTCACGGAAGTCATCGGTCCAGGTTGGCTGCTGTCCTTTCAAACCGGCACCGATCTCCCAACTGTCAGTGTGGAAGATGATCGGTGCGCCAGCGGCATACTTGACGCTCAAGGCTCGCATCGCCTGGCCCGCCTTGTCCATCATCAGGTCGGCGCCTTTGGTGTTGAGCACATCCACCTCATAGCCACCGTTACCCATCCGGGCTGGCTCTCCCAGCGGTGTCCATCCAAAACGCAGCACGGTCCACCGGCCGACAGGCGCCTGCCAGTCCAGCTTTCCATCGGGTGCCAACTTGCCCGTCAGATCCAGCACATCGGTCGAGGCCAGATCGCTGGCGTCGGAACCGGTGTAATTCTCTTCGAGCGCCTCGTATGGATTCGACGGCCAGTTCCACCGGGCACGATTGGCAGACTTGAAATCCCACCACTTGATCCCCGGACGTACCGACGGCTCGTCCATCGCCTGGAGCAATTGAAACTCCGCCAACTGCAGGTCCTGCGCATGGGCGCTCCTGACGGACAGGCGGAACGACGTTCCGGTCGTCTGAGGCAGGACCATGCGTATATTTTCACCCGGCGCCAAGGCAACCCTGGCCACAGGGCGATAGGTCTTACCGTCATCGCTGGCCTGGATCTCACCCTCGGCCATACCGGCCTTGGGCATGTTCGCCACATAAGCCCCCACCACCGTGATCGGCCGGGCATAGGTCAGATTCAACAGGGCTGGCGACTCCGGCGAACAAGGTGTTTTTGTTCTCCAGCACGTTTCGGGATCATTGTCCACAGCATGGGCCGCTGGCCAATTTTCCTCGCCACAGTAACCGCCCAAGACATTGTTCGCCGCGACCGTGAGTGGCGTGAACGGACGTGATGCCTTCTCCTTGAACGCCACCACCGCCACATCGCGGTAAACGCCCAGACGCGTCATAGGCCGTGGAAGGGCCATAGGAATCGGAGAGTGCCCATCCACCTGCATCTCCGAGTAGACCAACTGCTTGGCGCCATCCTCCTTGCCGACCCACCCACCGCCATGGGACCAACCGTCAAGAATGCTTGCGGAGAGCGACATGCCGCCCTCATGCCCCAGGCGGAGCATCTCCCCGAACCAGGCCTCCCATTCCGGGCTGAGCATCTTTGGCTGTTTGGGCAAAGGCAGACCGCCGGCATTGAGCGTCTGCATATGCATGATGCCGCCTATTCCTTTTTCTTTCATGGCAGCGATATCAAGCGCCATACCTGCCGGATCGCCATAGCCGCCTTGGAACCAGAAATAAACCCACGGTTTGGCCTCATGCGGCGGCAAGGCAAAATTCTTTGCCAGATCATCCGCCGCCCATCCTGAATTGATCCTCAGACAGGAAACGAGCAATAGTGCCATCGCGATCCTTTTTTTCTTCATGTGGCTCCTATTCTTTTACTTATTATTCCGCCGCCATCACCCGCACCGGGCCAAGCAATCCGGCCGGGAACAATGGATGATCCTTGCCGTCTTTGCCTGGCTTGTACCAAATTGACGCCGTCGTTTTTGTGTAAAGCTTTTCCGATGGCAGTTTACCATCGCCGATCAGGCGGTTGGGCCAGTTGTTGACCACATCGATTTCCAACTCGTTACCCGTGGCTTTCCCCACATCGGTGATTTCCACCTGCCAAGGCGGACACCAGATCACACCAAGATCCTTGCCGTTGAGGCGGACGGAGGCCATTTCGTGGACTTCGCCGAGGGAGAGGAAAAGTCGTGAAACGTGAGACGTGAGAGGTGAGACGTCAACGTCGAAGACCTTGCGGTAAGTGGCGGTACCGGAATAGTATTTGATCCCTTTAACAGAGTTACTCGTCCAGTCGGTAAGGGTTGCGAAAGTCACGGCGCTTGTAGGACCACCCCAGCGTGGATCGAACTGAACCCGCCAGGGGCCGGCGAGTTCGTACACCGGTTTCAGCTCTGGGAAATTCCTCGGCGTCGCCCCTTCGGCGCGCTCAGGGCAGGCAGGCTCCGCCCTCCAAGTCCCTAGGTCTGTTTCTTCTCTCTTGGAGGGGCGAGCTCTTGTCGCGCCGGAACTTGGTGAAGGCGGATGCGAGCCCGCACTCGTAGTCGAGAACCGGAAGACAACGAAACACGATCCGTACGCCTCCAATTCCAGCGGCATACTCGTCCGCCTGCCCTGAGCAGAGCCGAAGGGCCCGTCCTTGCACTCGAATTCCGTCATATCCCGCCGCTGGCCGGTAACCGCATCCCACAACTCCGGCCTTTTACCCGAAACGCGGAAAACTCCAGTGAAGGCAACCGGATTCCCTGCCTGATTGCTCAGGAAGTAGATTTCCGCATCACCATCCCGGCGATGAATGTAGTCCATCTTGTCAGGGCCTTTCATGTCGCGCACCTCAAAATCGGGCAACACGCCCAAGCTGGCCAATACCTCTTTGGCCGGCTTGTTGGCGACCTTGCCAGAACTCCACAATTGGTCGCAGAGTTGGGTGAATTCCTGGTCTGCCGCCGGTGCTCCCGCTAAGGAAGGGTTCTTCTCCGGGCGAGGCCCGCAAACAGCGGCACCGGCCTTGACCAATTCATGCACCTTCTTCAAGACCGGCAAAGACATGACTTTCAAATCCGGCAGCACCAGAAGGCGGTAGCTCATCCCGCAAGGCACCACCAATCGGCCGTCTTTTACCTGCATCTTCAGAAGCATCTCCTCATTGAGATAGTCGAAGTCGTAAGTCGGCAGCACTTTGGCCGGGTCAGTATGTTTGCGCCCCGGTACATTGGGCACATGGTCGCCGTAATAGTAGCAGACATCGGCTACAAATCGTCCTTGCTGGAGCATGGACTGGCAGCGATTCAGATAGCTGACAAACGCATGCGCCTGGTTTGCCCAGGTAATCTGTGGATTGAAATGCGTTCCGGCAAAGTACTCCTGACCCGGTATCCCCATCGAAGAAGGCGAACTGGTGAACGCATGCCAGAAGATCAAATTCAACCCTGCGCAGGCTTCATGATCAAAGGTCGGTTTCTGCGAACTCCAGAGGGTATCATTCCAGTGCGGTCCGACGGAGGTGAAGCCCTCTCCGCAAACGATTTGCTTCCCATAAATGTGGGCCGCGCTGGCCGGGCCTTTCATGAAAAAGCGGGAGTCTTCCGTCGGGCGGGATTCCCCTTGCACCCAGAACTCACCCATCGGCCAATCGCAACGCCCCCAGTTCTGAAGTGCGTCAAACGGACCCGCGTGAGGTCCACCTGCCTCGCAGTGGATAATCAGTCCCCGCTCCGCCGCCAGTTTTGCCAACACCCCGTAGTGGTTCTCCGCCATCAACTCTCCCACGGTCTTGCGCAGATCGTATAAAAACCGGTTGGATGCGTCACGGCTTTGCACAATGCACCCAGCGAAAACCGGAATAAAAGGAACCAGATCATACCCACGTCGTGTTTTGAATTCCTCCGGCATCCGTTCGGTCCAGTTAATGCCGCCCCCTTCCCAACTGTCCGTCTCGAAGCCTTTGAGCGATTTCCCAAGATGCGGTTTGATATCGTCAAGCAAGGGGTCAACGACCTCGCGCCAGTAAGCAGTCAGAGCTTTGGGATCGAGGTAATTGACCACATACCCTTTCCATTTCCTGCTGCCCGAACATGAGACCTTCCCGCCACTAATCGTATATCCAAAACGATAGATCTGCCATGTCCCCTCGGGCACATCCCAATGAAGCACACCGTCCTTACCGAGTTTCGCGGTCAGATCTATTATGTTTTCCGGACGCGCATCCTCATCACCTGGTTTATAGGATAACTTATCGTCGATCGTCGGATTGGCTCCCTCCTCATACATCGTCTTGCTTTCCAGTCGATCGACAGGAGTCAGCGGTTTCCCGAAATTCAACGGTTTTCCGTCCGCCTCAAGAAATGCCACTTCACTCACGACCACCTGCTCGGCAGTTGGATAGCGGTCAAAAGCCTCCTGAAAGAGAATTCGAAAACTTCGGGCGTTTGTGGCTGGAAATCGTATTTCGACCGGACCCTTTTTCATGCTCTCAAATACCTGCAACGCCCGAAGTTCGCCATTGTCTCCTCGAATCTGAACTTCGCCCTTGCGCGGCTGCCACCATCCTTGGGTGGGACTTATAATATTGAGTCCAGTCAGCGTCACGGGGGTGACGAATACAAACTCAAGCCACTCTGGATTTGCCGGAGATAATCCATCTTTCCCTTGCCAATGATTCACACTGGACCAGAGAGTACGCTCACTTCCATCTACTGTGGCATCAGGACGTTTCGGCCAGGGCGAAGTGCTCGCCTTGACAGTGGGTGGGAGCAATTTCCCCAACGTCTCCGGCTTGAGCCGATAAGCAATCACCCGCGCGTCACGATAGAAATCATCCCGGCTGGGTGGCATCGGCAATGCTTGGTTATAGGAACAGGGACCGGCAATCCTCACATCCGACCAAGTGATATGTTTTGCCGACTGTTCCGGCGTGACCATCGATCCGCCGAGATTCCATCCACTCTGCGGGCTAAGCGTCAATTCCAGTCCCAAGCGGTCGGCCTCTTGTACGGCATGTTTAAAGAGCTCACGGAACTCCGGGCTTCCAAAAGTCGGCCCCCATGGAGACATTCCGCCTCCGGCATGAAAGATCAAGCCGCCACCCATGCCGATTTTCGACATCCATTCCAGATCCTTGGTGATGGCCGCCTTATCCACATTCCCATTCAACCACCACCAATAGGCCCGTGTGCACGCCTGGATCGGGGGATGATTCCATGCCTCCAAGAGCGGGTCAGCCGGAGTATCCGCCGCACGGCATTCCATGCCAAACTGGCAGATCACGAGACCTGACAGTATCCATTTGCCTACTCGATTCATAATCATTGTTACTGTCCGCTTCCGTGTTTATTTGGTTTTGTTTGAAAGCCTATGTCACATCTGGGAACGGAAGCAATATGTTCCGGAGCCGACCTCATACACCACCGCGCCGCGATCCATCTTCATGAACTTTACGCCCTCGGCCTGAACTGCCGGTTTTCCTGATTCCGTCACCTCGGCCGCGTCCTTGGAGGGAACATAGACGGTCGCCGTGGTATTCGGCGGAACGGTGACATCCATTTGCAGATTCTGCCCCTCGCGTTTCCATTTGCTGATGATCCGGCCATAGGGCGAATCGAAATCGCATTCGACCCAGGTCAGATCGCCGACGACGGCGGGCTTGATGAGGATTTTCTTGAATCCCGGCGCGGCCGGGCGGATTCCGCCCAATGCTTCGGTATGCCAGCCGGCAATGTTCCCGCCTAGAGAGGGCATCAATGCCTGACCTCCCGCCCAGGTTTCTTTCAATAAGTCGCTATTGGCGCCGCGCGTCATGCTATGCCATGAGGGAAACTCCTGGGCCGAGGTCATCTTCCAAGCCGCTTCCGGATCTAAATCGGCCAGGACTTGCAAGAGATACGGAGTGGCGACGAAACCAGTCGATAATTTCCCCCGATGCGCGACGATCTCCCGCAAAAGCGACTGCTCGGCAGCCGCGCGGTTTTCCGGCGGAACGATGCCCAGCGCCAAGGGCAGCACCTGCCCGGCCTGGGTGCAGGGCCGGTCTCCGGTCCACCACGTTTCATGCATTTGTGCCAGGGGGACCGAGTATTTCCAGTTGCCGAAGCCGACCTGCCCACGGGGCAATCCATAGATACCGCTGGCTTTATCCAAAAACCGGGCATTGAAATTGTCGCGGATGGCCACGGCTTTGGCCGCATAAACCTTGGCGTCTTCCGGGAAACCCAAGAGGGTGGCCGTGCGGCTGACAATGTCGGCGCAAAGATAATGCCCCGGAGTGTTGACCATCGGCCGTGGGGTCGACTCGACCGGCAACCAGTCGGTCAGCCCCCAGTCCTGCAGACCGTCCTTATTCGCCGCTTTCTCCAGAAAATCGACATAGCGCTTCATGGCCGGGTAACTGGCCTTGAGCAACGAACGATCGCCGTAATATTGATACCAATACCACGGCAACCAGACGGCACACCCCCCCCACCAGGGGCTGTTGTAACTATCGCAGACATTGCCAGGGGCAACTTCAGGCACATTGCCGTCCGGAAGCTGGCCATCCAGCATGTCATATTGCCACCGCTCGTACATGGCTTGCGAGTCGAAGAGATAGACCGCCGAGACGAACATGTTCTGGATGTCCTGCGTCCAGGCCTTCCACTCGCGCACCGGATCGTTGGGCAGGAAGGTGGTGTACATCACCACGGTACGTCGAACGGCGTCATTCAGCCACGTTTGCAGTTCATCGGAACAGCGGAAATGCCCACTTGGCGTGACCATCGAGGAGATCGCGCAGCCGACCAGATCGCCCTTGGCCGGTTCCTCGGACAACCCTTGGACTTCCACTTGCTGCATGCCGGCGTGAAAAAAACGCGGCTCGTAGATTCCATTCGCTCCGGTTCCAGCCAGTACAAAGCGGCTGCCGCGCTGTGTAAATACGCGCGGCTTTCCATCGTCCCCCGGAACAAGCGTCTTGCAGGTGATTTTGATTTCTTTACCCCTCGGACCTGCGATTTTAAGACGCACCCAGCCGTTGATTTGTCGGCCAAAATCGAAGAGGCAACTCTTCCGTGTCGGATCATAGGTCGCCTTGACGGGTTGGACTTCCTCCATCACGCGATTGGGCAACTCCCGTTGGCTAACCAGTTGGCCCTTGGGGCCTGGAACAACGGCGACGGGTTGCCAGTTGCGTTCGCTCTTGCGCAGGTCGACGTTTTCTGAAGCGATCCAACTGCTGGTGATTTCCCCGGTGGACCAACGCCAATTCGTGTCGGAAACAATCAATGATTCGGAGCCATCGGCGTATTGGAAATGCAGGTTCAGAAGTAACTTGGGCCGATCCACGTACTGATTTTTCTCAAAATGATGCACCCACGGATCTTTACTCAGGGCATACCAGCCGTCCACCAAGGTCGCGTCCAGGGTCTTGACTCCAGGCGACTTGAAATGGGAGGTCACGTCGAAAATGAGATACTGAAC
>CAJBSZ010000096.1 GCA_903958395.1 uncultured bacterium
CCCCCACAACGCCGTCCCTTAAGAAATACAAGCAGAGCTGACTGCGACCACCCACCACTCGCCCCCTCTTTCTCCAGGATGGTGTTGCGGCATTTTTGGCTCGGGTACTCCCGAACGAAAATGCCGCAACATTTTCCTCATCGTCCGCGCCCCTTCCCCCCCCCTCCGCTTCTCCAGCGAAGCGGGTGGTTATCTTCTCTTTTCGGGATTACCCGCGAGCGAGCAGGGCGTCGATCTGGTCGAGGCAGATCTGGGACCAGGTCTCCATCCGGTCGAACATCGCCTTGAGTTCAGGCACGGTCTTGAAGCCGGATTCCGTGATCACGCCTTCCCGCTTGCTGACTTCTGCGGAGGGTGCCCTCAATATGTGAATCACTCCGAGATGAACCCTTCCAACAGGGGTTAAATCGTCATTCAGCAACGCCACAACCTTGTGCGTGTATCCCCGGGGAACGGCGACCTCCTCCTCCAGCTCCCGGATGGCGGCACGCCCGTAGATATCCGTCTCCAACAAGTCAAGATCCTCGTGATTGATGTGTCCGCCGATCCCCATCGAGGCTTTGGCCACCAACCGCTCCTCGCCCGACTTCTTGCCCCGCACATAACACCAGATTTTGTCCTGGTGGCAGATCAGGAAATAAGGAATCAGCTGCTTCAGGGTCTCGTCTTGCTCGGCCTTGTGACGCGGAACAAACCGGTAGTTGCGTGGGTTTAATAATTCCGGAAGGTACTTGTTCGTATCCAGGGTCAACCCCTGAAACATCCCGATCCGCTCGACAAGACTCCGATCAACCACCAACACTTCCTCAAGGTCTTTATTCATGGCGGAGGATGCTAGCATAGCACCGCCCGGGTCACAACCCGGAATGGCCCATGGGAACATTAATAATTCAACCCGGCACGATCCTCTGGGGCCCCCAATCCATGAAGCACCCCGTAGCGGATGATTTCTGCGGTGGTGCGCAAGCCCGTCTTCTCCAGGATATGGCGGCGATGCGTGGTGATGGTCTGGTGGCTGAGGGTCAGTTTTCGGGCAATCTCGGAGAGTTTCAGGCCTGCCGAAAGTAACTGCATCACCTCAAATTCACGGGGTGACAGGCGTTCATCCAAAGGCTTATGCTCATTCCGCTGATAATACAGAACCAGCCTCCCCGCCAGCGGCTCGGCAATATACGGATGCCCGGCACCAACCCGGCGAATCGCGGATCGAAATTCATCCAGCGAGGACTCCTTCGAGACCACTCCCGATGCACCCGCGCGAATCCCCCGCAGCAACCAGGCCACATCCGCAGAGCCCGCCATCAGAAGAACCGGGAGCCGCGGGCTGTTTTCCTTGATTTGCTTTAACAGCGCAAACCCCTCCAACCCGGGCAACCCGGTATCCAGCAACATCACATCACACTCATCCGGCCCCATTCGGGCAGGCACTTCTGCCCCCGACCCCGCATGCCCGATCGCAATCATATCATGCGTCTCCGCAAGACACGCCTGCACCCCATGCCGGAAAATCGCCTGACCTTCCGCAATAAAGACTCTGATTGTATCTGAATTTGACTGTTTTTTAGCTGTCATCATTCTCCGCATTAGCTGCTATCCCGGTTACATACACGACATCCAGTGGACTAAAAAGCCGTCGCTTAACCTAGGGGCTTATATACCTTTATTATTAGGGACATATGACCCTTGTCGGCCTTCTTTTTTTAGTGTGCAATGTTGGGAGGAAAAACCGCAATGACGCCCTTGGTTCTTGATCGAATACACTTACTATTGGAATGGCTTGTCTGTGGTCTGCTCACCGGGGCGCTGGTGCTCCGTCGTCGCCGGAACACCACCCGCTCTTCGTCCGGAAAACCGGATATCCCGGAAGAGGCGATCCTGGAACATGCCAAGACACAGGTTGCCCTGCTCCGGGAAGTGAACCACAGGGTTAAGAATAATTTCAGCTCCCTGATCGGCCTGCTTCAAATGAAACGGGATTATGCCCGCACCCCTGAAGAAGCGGGGCACCTTAAGGACATGGAGATCCGGCTCGCCGGATTGGCCGCCGTCCACAACATGCTTTCACTGAACGGGTGGCGCCCCATCGGCCTGGGGGAATTATGCCGCGTCCTGATTCAAAAAACAACGGGGCTCGCCGGCATTCCGTGCACAATCACAATCCAGGCTGGCCCCCCCGATGTGTTGCTTCCCCATTCACTGAGCCATCATCTGACCCTCATCATCAATGAACTGATTTCCAATACCATCCGCCATGGCCACACCCTCAACACCTCCCTGGCGATTCGCGTCACCATCGATACCCGGGAAAACGAGATCACTCTGCGCTTCGCGGACGATGGCCCGGGCTACCCCATCGACATCCTTCACGCCCAAACCAGCGCCCGGGGCTCAGGACTCCAGATCATTCAAGCCCTTGCCACATCCAGCCTTGGCGGGAAATTCACGCTGGAGCATGACCATGGCGCCGTGGCCTGCATCACATTTCCCCGAAAACCACTCACCGCTGAAATGTCCGCTTCATGAAGTTCCGGCACCCCACCACCACACGACTCCTCATTGCGGAGGATGATCCGCTCATCCTGCGCTCTCTTGTGACCGCAGCAAGGGAGCGGGGGTTCCTGATTGCCGGCGAGGCGACCTCCGGACCTGAGGCGGTGGCTCAAACTCTTGCGCTTCGCCCGGACGCCATTCTGATGGATATCGGAATGCCGGGATTCTGCGGCCTTGAGGCGGCGCGGCAAATCCAACTCTGCCAACCAACGCCCATTGTCATTGTCACCGGCTACGACTCCCCTGATCTGTCGGGCTCCGTGGCGGAGACGGGCGCGGGCGCCTATCTCCTTAAGCCCGCGGACCCCGTTGAACTGGAATACGCCGTGGTCATCGCCATGGCCCGTCACGCCGATCTGCTTGAACTGAAACGCCTGGTTCAGCAAAAAGAGCTGCTCGTCCGCGAAGTGTACCACCGGATCGCGAATCAGTTGGGGGCTTCCGCCAGCCTTCTCTACCTTCAGGCACAACGGGAATCGCATCCCGAAGCCAGGTCGGCTCTGTTTGAAAGTGAACAGAGGATGCGCGCCATGGCCAAAGTGAATACGCTGCTTCAGAACAACCCGAATACCGCCCGAATACCCCTGGCGCCGCACCTGTCCGCCATCGCCTCCAGCCTGATCCGTGAACTCAGGCCGGATCTCCTGTATCAGGAATCCCAGCCCGCAGAGCCCCTGATGGTATCCTCGTCCAGCGCCATGACCTGCGGACTGCTGGTGCATGAACTGGTCATGAACAGCATCCTCCATGCCTTTCCAGAGGGGCGAACGGGAACCATCACCCTCTCCCTCACCGGCCTTGATGCAGACCGGATCCGTTGTGTTGTGGAGGATAACGGCAAGGGCATGCCCCGGGAACGCGACTCCGGAAAGAATTTTTCCCTGGGCCTGATGATTGTTTCGGCACTCTGTGCCGACTTGGGGGGCCTCCTTCTTTATCCTCGCTCCTCACGCGGCACAACCACGGTAATCGAGTTTCCCATAACCCATCATAAGGAATCCCCATGAAGCAACGTCCCTCCGCTCCCCGCCTTCAAAAACCCATCCGCGTCGGATTCATCGATGACCACACCCTGTTCCGGGAATCGGTAAAGCGTATCCTGAATGGCGAGCCGGACATTGTTGTCGTGGGCGATTCGGCAGGGCGGGTGGACGGGCTTGCCATGATACTTCGCGAAAAACCCGATATCCTCCTTCAGGACATCGGCCTGGGCGCCGCCGACGGCCTGGCCATGTTGTCGGAAATCAAAACGCTTGCCCCGCGCATGAAGTGCCTGATCCTGACCGGCATGTCGGAAAACCACCATATTCTGCGCGCCATCCGAAGCAGGGCCGACGGGTATCTTTTCAAAGATTGCTCCATGCCCGCGCTCATCGAGGCCATCCGGAAACTGGCGCGAGGCCAGACAATGTGGGATCCGGCCCTGATCGCCAGGCTGATGGAAACCAACTCGAAACTCAGCAAAGAACTGGATGTGGAAGGAATCAAAAGCCTGACCGCTTCGGAATCAAAAATAGCCCATCTCATCGCTGAAGGCCTCACCAACCGGGAAATCGGGAAGCGCCTTCACCTGGCGGAGAAAACCATCCGGAACCGGATCAGTCTCATTATGGACAAACTCCAAGTCACCCGCCGGGCCAAAATCGCCACCCTTTATACACGAAACCTGGATCGGTCAGAATGACGAAATTCCTCTTTCCTGTTTGACATGCTTGAAAGGGATGCCTATTTTATGCGGCTATTCTGAAAAAAGCAGTGGAATGAAGGGATTGGTTTTTATGGCGGCAGATTATACAGCATCCGATTTTCGCAAGGGCCTTCGAGTTGAGGTTGATGGCGTTCCCTATGTGATTACCGAGTTCAATTTCGTGAAGCCCGGCAAGGGCGCAGCCATCTATACCTGCCGACTGAAGAGCCTGATCGACGGCAACACCTATGTCCGCAACTTCCGGTCCAATGACACCCTGAAAAAACCGGATCTGGAAGAACGCACCATGCGCTTCTCCCATAAGGAATCCGACCACTTTATTTTCATGGACGAAAACTTTGAACAGTTCACCCTTCTCGACAAAGTCCTGGGCGACAACCAGTACTTCCTGTTCGAGGACTGCGAAGTCCGCGTGCTGTACCATAACGGCCAGGCTGTGGATATCACCCTACCGACGTTCATCGAGAAGGTCATCCTCGAAACCGAGCCCGGCGCCCGCGGCAATACCGCAACCAACACTCTCAAGCCTGCCAAGATCAACGGCGATTTCGAAATCATGGTGCCCTTGTTTATCAACCAGGGCGATACGATCAAGATCGACACCCGGACCGGCGAATATGCCGACCGCGTCTTGAAGAAATAATGCGTTCGCCGCATCTTGAAAGAGCCCGACTGCAGGGCTTGCAGCCAGCGCTCCAGTTGCGCACCCAGGTTTTGACGGCGATCCGGAGTTGGTTTTCACACGAGGGCTTCACGGAAGTTGAAACCCCGGTGCGGCTCCCGACCCCGGCGCTGGAACTTCACATTGACGCCGAACCCTCGGGCAACGCTTTTCTCCGCACCTCGCCGGAACTGCACATGAAACGGCTTCTGGCGGCCGGATATGACCGGATTTTCCAGATCGGCCCCTGCTTTCGGAAAGGCGAGCGGGGTGCTCTGCATAACCCCGAATACACCATGCTGGAATGGTACCGGCTGGGTACAGACTATCTGGATATCATGGCCGACACGGAATCCCTGCTCCGTCAGTTTGAACCCTTCAACCTGAAATCTGAAATTCCGCGTCTCACCGTGGAGGACCTCTTTCTGCAACATGCCGGATGGAATCCTGTGGAGGCGTATGATGCGGAACGGTTTGAGCACGACCTGGTGTCCAAAGTGGAACCGGCACTGCCCCGCGACACGCCGGTATTTGTGATGGACTACCCCGTTTCCGCAGCCGCCCTGTCGCGTCGAAAGCCCGGCCGCGAGATCGTCGCTGAACGGTTTGAGCTCTACTTCAACGGGGTCGAGATCGCCAACGCCTTCAGTGAATTGACCGACCCGGTGGAGCAGCGCCAGCGATTTGAACTGTGGGCGCAACAGAGACAGGCCTCAGGCGCCCCCGTTTATCCCCTGGATGAGGACTTCCTGGCTGCCCTTGAGTTGGGTATGCCGCCCGCTAGCGGCATCGCCCTGGGCCTCGACCGCCTGGTCATGGTTTTGGCCGGAGCCAAATCGCTCGATGAGGTCATGGCATTCCGGGAATAACCTCTCACGCCTCGTGTCGGACGATCTGAAGAAGGCGGGTCTTGAGAAGATCGAGGCCCGCGCCGGTCTCGGTGGACACGGGAAGCGGCTTGGTTTTGGTCTCCTTGCGGAAGCGAGCCAGATTATCCTTCGCTTCAGGCAAATCCATCTTGTTTGCCACTACCAGCGTGGATCGCTGAAGCAGGTCTTCGCGATAAAATTTCAGTTCATTCTGGAGAACCCGGTAATCCTCAACCGGATCGCGTCCCTCCGTCCCGTTCATATCAATCACGATGGCCAGGCAGGAAGACCGTTCAATGTGACGGAGAAACCGGTCGCCCAATCCAACTCCCTTGTGGGCATCCTTCACCAGTCCCGGAATATCCGCCACCGTGTAGCTGACGGCCTCAAAATCCTCACCCACCTTGACTGTCCCGATGATCGGATTCAGGGTGGTGAACGCATAAGGAGCGATCTTAGGATGGGCATTGCTGATCTTGCTCAACAGGGAGGACTTACCGGCGTTGGGAAACCCTACCAGGCCAACGTCCGCCAGAAGTTTCAAATCGAGCCGGATATTTTTTTCCTCGCCCAGTTCTCCATCGGTGTGTTCGTACGGGGTCTGATGCGTCGAGGTCTGCCAGTGAGGATTCCCCAGTCCGCCCCGTCCCCCCCGCGCGATCCGCACTTCCGTCCCGGGATCGATGAGATCACTCAACAACTGATCATTGGATAAATCACGAATCTCGGTGCCGCAGGGAACCGGGATGACCAGGTCTTGCCCATTCTTGCCATGCATCCGCTTCCCCATGCCGTGCTGGCCCTTTTCTGCCCGTTGCAGGGGATTGAAAAACAGGGAAATCAGGCTGTCGGTATTCAGGTCCGCCCTCAGGATGACGCTACCGCCATGGCCGCCGTCGCCACCGTCGGGACCACCCTTAGGAACATATTTTTCCCGCCGGAAGCACAGGCATCCATTGCCGCCATTACCGCCTGCGGCATGAATCACCACAGAATCAACAAATTTCCGGGTCTTCATGGACTTTCCTTTTTCCCCTCTAAAGACAAAGGCCGCGCCCAGGGGGCCGCGGCCTGTACGAATCGAAAAATAAAAAGACCCACGCTTACGCCGTGGCCTCTTCCGCCACCACCATCACGCGGCGTCCTTCTTTTTCGAACTTCACCTTGCCCGCCACCAGCGAAAACACGGTATTGTCGTTGCCCAACTTGGTGTTGCGCCCCGCCTTAACCTTGGTTCCGCGCTGCCGGACAATGATACTGCCAGCCTTCACGATCTCGCCGTCGTAATTCTTGACGCCCAAACGCTGGCCGGGACTGTTCCGCCCGTTAACTCTACTGCCGCCTGCTTTCGACATATCTAAACTCCTATTCAGCCAATACTGGTCACGCGCAATACGGTCAACGGCTGGCGGTGACCCACTTTACGGCTATATCCCTTACGGCGTTTCTTCTTGTACGCCACCACCTTGGGGCCCTTGGTCCGTTCCACAATCTCGGCAACGACCTTGGCGCCTTTCACAAAAGGGGTTCCGACCTTGAGGTCTGTCCCATTTGAAAGCGCCAGCACCGACTCCAACGTCACGGCACCGCCCGCTTCCCCTTCGAGAAGTTCAACTTTAAGGGTGTCACCGGCCTGTACCCGGTACTGCTTACCACCCGTTCCAATAACTGCATAGGCTTCCATAATTCACATCCTTACCCAAGGCAGGGCGCCGCTTGCCGACTTCCTGCTCACAAAAGGGGGCATAATCTATGATTCCACCCCCCATTCTGTCAATGCTTCTTTTGGTCATGCCAAGTTTTCCGCGCGCACAAACAGGAATACTCGACTTTACGCCCTGTTCGCGCTATAGGTGCGAACCATGAGTCATCACAAGCTCAAAATCTTATCCGTCGTGGGGGCTCGGCCGAACTTCATGAAAATCGCGCCGTTTGTCGGGCAGCTGAATTGCTTTCCTGACGACTTCTCACACATTCTGGTTCATACGGGACAGCATTATGACGACTCCATGTCGGAGTCGTTCTTCCGCGACCTGAATATTCCGCGGCCTGATGTGGATCTTGAGATCGGCTCCGGCTCCCACGCCGAGCAGGTCGGCAAAACCATGATCGCCTTCGAAAAGGTCGTCCGGGACCATAAGCCCGACTGGGTCGTCGTGGTGGGCGATGTCAACGCGACCTGTGCCTGCTCGATCACCGCTAAAAAAGAGCACGTCAATCTAGCTCATATTGAATCGGGCCTCCGCTCCTTCGACCTCGATATGCCGGAGGAAATCAACCGGATGGTAACTGACCGGCTGTCGGATCTGCTGTTCACCACGGATGAACTCGCGGATGCCAATCTCCTCAAGGAAGGGGTTCCCGCCAACCGGATCAAGCGGGTCGGCAACATCATGATTGATTCGCTCGAGGAACACCGCCTCACGGCTGCTGCGCTCATCCCCGACCGCTTCTGCGCCACCCAGGCCATCCCGGGCGCCCTGCATCCGAATCCTCCCCTGCGCGACAACCGTTATTCCGTCATCACCCTGCACCGCCCTTCAAATGTCGACGATAAGGACATCCTCGGGGAGCTGGTCGCCTTCCTGACCACCGATGTGGCGCCCGTTCTGCCTCTTATCTGGCCACTCCATCCCCGCACGCGCAAACAACTTGAATTGTTCGGTTTCTGGGAAACGCTCCGGAACTGTCCCGGGGTGGTCCTGACCCAACCTCTCGGTTACCATGAGATGCTCCGGCTAACCCTGGGGGCCAAGGTCATGCTGACCGACAGCGGCGGACTTCAGGAGGAATGCTGCGTCCTGGGAACGCCCTGCCTGACTCTCCGGAAAAATACCGAGCGGCCCGTCACCCTGCGCGAGCATGGCGGAGCCAGCATCCTGGTGGGAAACGACATCGGAACAATCCGACAGGAGTTCCGCCTGGCCGCCACCCTGCCCCGCGCCCAACATAGTCCACCCTTGTGGGATGGCCACACCGCCGAACGGATTGTTGCCTGTTTCAGGGAATTGAACTAATCTGACACATCATGAAAGTCTTTGTCACAGGTACCGCCGGTTTTATTGGAATGAATCTGGCCCAGTCACTTCTCGGGGATGGCCATGAGGTTGTGGGGCTCGACAACTTCAATGATTATTATTCCGTTCAACTCAAGCGCGACCGGCATGCCCTGCTCGCCCACCATCCCCGCTACACCGGAGTTGAGGGGGATTTGTGCGACACGACCCTACTGACCCGCCTTTTCAAGGAACACCAGTTTGACGGGGTCTGCAACCTCGCGGCCCAGGCCGGGGTGCGTTACTCCCTGACCAACCCGTTTGTCTACCAGAAGTCCAACCTGGAGGGTTTCCTTAACATTCTAGAAGCCTGTCGGCATGCCAAAATCCCGCGTCTCGTTTATGCCTCGAGCTCCAGCGTCTATGGGGGCAATACCAAACTCCCCTTCAGCGAAAGCGATCCCGTTGACCATCCTGTGAGCCTCTATGCCGCCACGAAGAAGGCTAACGAACTCATGGCTCACACCTACACGCACCTTTATGGACTGCAAACCGTGGGGCTCCGCTTTTTCACGGTGTATGGCCCGTGGGGTCGCCCTGATATGGCCATGTGGATCTTCACAAAAACCATGCTCGAGGGAAAACCGATTCCGGTCTTCAACCACGGGAAAATGCGCCGGGACTTCACTTTTGTTGACGATATTGTCGCCGGCGTGAAGGCCTCCCTTTTCAGCCCGGGCCTGAATCCCTATGAAGTGATCAATCTCGGCAACCATCACGCCGAAAATCTCATGGACATGATCGGGATCCTGGCAAACACACTGGGCGTGGAACCGAAAATGGAATTCTTCCCCATGCAGCCGGGTGATGTCGAGGCCACCTACGCGGACATTTCAGTGGCTCAAGCCAAACTGGGATTCCAGCCCACCACCTCCATCGCACAGGGAATTCCCCGTTTTCTGGCGTGGTACCGGGACTACCATTCAAAATAGGATTGAAAGTCAGCATTGTATAAGGAGCCGCTCATGACCTATCAGGAAAAGCTTATTGGGAAACTGAATCGCAAATCCGCGGTGATTGGAATTATCGGCCTGGGTTATGTGGGGTTGCCGCTGGTCATCCGCTTTATCGAGGAAGGCTTCCGCGTCCTGGGAATCGACATCGATGATGCCAAGGTGAAAAAGCTCAACGCCGGGAAAAGCTATATCGAGCATATTCCCACCCAGGCTATACGCCGCTGCGTGAAGGCAGGGTTCCACGCCACCACGAATTTCGCCGAGGCCCGCAAGGCGGATGCGCTCATCATCTGTGTCCCTACTCCCCTCGACGAACATCGTGAGCCGGATTTGAGCTATGTGATCGGCACGGTGGAGTCCCTGATCCCGAATATCCGGGCGGGCCAGATCATGTCGCTTGAAAGCACAACCTATCCCGGGACAACGGATGAGGAACTGCTGCCCCGGATCCAGCGCCGCGGCTTCACCATGGGGAAAGACTACTTCCTGGTCTTCTCTCCCGAGCGCGAGGATCCCGGAAACAAGTCCTTCAACACCCGCACCATCCCGAAAGTCTGTGGCGGCGACACCCCGGCCTGCCGCGCGGTCGGCGAAAGTCTCTACAGCCAGGTGATTGACCGGGTCGTTCCGGTTGGCTCCACCCGCGTGGCGGAAATGACCAAGCTGCTCGAAAATATCCACCGCTCCGTGAACATCGGGCTGGTGAATGAAATGAAGATCGTGGCCGACAGCATGGGCATTGACATTCATGAGGTCATTGCCGCCGCCTCGACCAAGCCTTTCGGGTTTGTGCCCTACCAGCCCGGTCCCGGACTGGGCGGCCATTGCATTCCCATCGATCCCTTCTACCTCACCTGGAAAGCCCGGGAGTACGGCGTCCATACCCGATTCATCGAGCTGGCGGGCGAGGTAAACAGCGGGATGCCGGAATGGGTCATCAATAAAGTGGCGGACGCCCTGAATGAGCGCGGTAAATCCGTGAAGGGCAGCAAAATCCTGGTTCTGGGAATATCCTATAAGAAGGATGTGGACGACCCGCGTGAGTCGCCCTCCATGATCCTGCTGGAGAAGCTGCGTAAGCGGGGCGCAAAATTCGCCTACTCCGATCCCTACTTTCCCTCGTTCCCCAAAATGCGGGAACATCATTTCGATTTGAAAAGCGTGTCCCTGACCCCGCGCAACATCGCCTCATTCGACTGCATCCTGCTGGCCACAAACCATACGGCCTTCGACTACAAGAAACTGAAGAAGCATGCGAAACTGCTTGTGGACACCCGGGGAATCTACCTGAAACCCGCGAAAAATATCGTCAAGGCGTAGGGCTCAAAAGGCCGTTACACCACCGTCATGACCATCGCGCCCAAGACGCCCATCAACACCCCGGCCGTAAAGCCGATGAGGCAGGTTCGTACCCGGGGCGGACGGGGATGAAAATGGCGAAGGGTTAAGAACCCGACCAGTACGGCAATCACAAGCGCCGTCGGAATGGATCCCGCCAATCCGGCGAGGCTGGTGGAACATAAGGCACTGCAGCCCGCTTTGATAGGCGGCAGATCATACCCGTCGGCCCGCCCATAGATCAGGCGTCCCATTCCGGTTCCCATCAGCATTCCGCCCATGATTCCGATCATGAAGGTGCAAATGGACAACAGGATATTCCGCCTGGCGAGCCAGCCGGTAACGGATCCGGCAACCGCGCCGGCCAGCATGGAGGCAAGAATCGTTAATTCCACCAACTGGATGCCTCTTGAACTCGGATCGACCATAAATCCTACCCTTCACCCCTTCTCTGGGCCATCATCAATCTTCCAAGTCCTCCTTATGGGGGAATACACGGGGTAAAGTCAAGCGCCCCCTGTTGAAGGGCAACCGCACGACGGGCTTGTTTCAAGGGAACCGGAGCAAACTGCCTTCCGCTGCGCGGCCCTTGAGGGAACGGCCTTGATCCACCATCACTTCTTTTTCAAGCGAGCCCAGTTTTGACTTCAGGATTACTTTGATGCGATCAATTTCTTTATTCGCGCGCTCCAGTTCACTCTTCAGAATCAGGATCCAGAAAAGAAAAAAAAGACACACCAGGCACAAAACAGGAACCATCATAACGTCCTCCCCTCAGGTTTCTTATCCTAAACCCCCTCGCGGCCGAAAGGCAAGCCCGGGAACAGCGGCCACAGCAATTCGCATTATGGCCGAAGACCGCCTGGCGGCCATAACGAGAATTGCTGCAGCAGTCCCGGTTGTTCATTACCGCGCATCAGAAAAACCCTGATTCAAAATCAGGATAATTCTGATTGAGGAATCATCACGGCCCCATGATAATTCCGTTTTTTTCAGTCTGTCGCGTAGCCTTCGAGTTTTCTCCTTCAGGTAATGACCATCGAACGTATAAAGAAAAGACATGTCGGGTGGATTGCCGGGCTGGCAGTTTGCAGTCTTGTGATTGTCTCCCTTGGATTTGATGGGTTTTGGGCGTCTTCTTCTCAATGGCCACCCCGCAACCCGGAACTTCGTGTCTGCGGAATCGGGGCCTGGGGTCGGCTGTGGTATGAACCCTCGTCCATTGAAATCCCTCCGGATCGGATTCAATTTCAATCGTTCAGCGTGAAAAAGACGCAGTGGTATGTTGCGGGCTTGTCATCATCCAGCTTGATGGACTCCCTTCACTCCTGCGGATTGACAGCGGAGCAAATCAGGGATCTCCTGTCCACGATGAGTCCTGCCCCAGACAAAATTGGCCGACTCCTGAATCCTTCGGGAGAATTGATTCTTTCATTGAGTGATCCTGTCCGGCGAAAACTTTATGGCATGCTTGGGAAATACGCTCCCAATGATATGTGCACCTGGCCCTTCCGGTTCAGCGGAGACGCCCCGGAGGACTGGCTCAAGGAGGGAACCGTTGATTCACCGGTGATGGACCTTGTCAAATCACTGATTTATCACGAGGGCAAGTGCCAGATGTTTTCAGATCTGAATTTCGTACTGGAACGTTATCCCTCGGCCGCCGTCTACTCCACCCTCTTTTCCGTTCTGTCGCGACAATCCACCCTGGTGGCCCACGTCAGGGTACTGCCGGAAGATGATGCGGATGCCCTGGCGAGTTACTGGGGAGTTCCGCATCGCGAGACTGAAGTCCGAACCTTGATGAAAACATTGCAGGGCACCGATATCTGCCGTGATGTTCCCGTATCCATGCTCCTACCCGGTTTTGCGCGGGATCGGATCTACCGGTATTGGCATGAGGGCGACCCCGAATTTGCCAGTTGCCACTACACGGCCATGAACTTTCTCAACGAAAGAGCCGACGGCCGGTTCACCAACCTTACGGAAGTGGCCCAAACTCTGGCGACTGACTACGTGGAGGTCAGGCAGGATTTCAAACTTGGCGATGTCATTCTACTGATGAAAAACGAGGCCGAGGCGATTCACAGTTGCAACTATGTCGCGGGCGGAATTGTTTTCACCCGAAATGGAGGGAGTTTTGCCCAGCCTTGGATGCTTACAACGCTGGACGCTCTTGTGGATTTCTATTCTTACCCGGAAGCCGTGAAGGTAAAAGTCATGCGGCGTCGCGACCTCCTGGGCACCACACCCGACATCGCCCAGCTCAGTTTCGGGAATCCCGCTCCGGAGTGATTCAAAATAAAGCCGGAATCACGGGGTGACAGTCCACGGCCCTGTCAATCCGATCAATCCAGGCATTGAACTCAGCCAGATCCAGAGGCTTGGTGAAATAGCGTGTCCCGTATTTCGCCATCCGGGTCAAATCCTCATGCCCCAGCCCTTTCCCTGAAATCAGGGCCAGGTTCAAGCAGCGGCACCCTTTTTTCATGATGGATTCCAAGAGCTCGACTCCGTTCACAGACGGCATATCGACATCCGAGATGATAATGGCCGGACAGTTGGGATGCAGGGAACAGGGACAGTTCAAATCCTGGTGCAGGGGGGTTAAAGCGGGGTCTGCATAGCCTTCAACCTCATAACCCCGTCGCTGCAGAACCCGTTTTAAATACGACAATGCCATCGGATCATCATCAATAATAATGGCTTTATTGTTTTTCAACCGGCTCCCTCGCGTTCACGCAGAATCCTTCCGCGTGTTTCTGCGGGGGAGTCTAGGGGCGTAATTCCGAAAGGGATATAGGGGAAACCCTGATATTGGGGTCAGGATTTTCCTGATGGGAGCCGATCACTCCTTCATGACAATCTTGATATCCTTGCTCCAGCCTTTATCCGCCAAAACCATCCGATGATCCGCCTGATACTCAAAAGTGAAGATAACCAGCCCCTTGAATTTTCCTTTATCCTGTAGCCGGTAATTCAAAATGCGCCCGCCAAAATAGGAAGGCTCCGCCCGCTTCTTGTGAAAAAGGATGGAACCGCCCAGCAGGGCTTTCGCCTTGGCTTCGGGAAGAGCCCAGTGGCCGCTTTCCCAAATCTGCTCCGCGACCTTGATGATTTCGTCATTCCGCTCTATCAAATGAATACGTTTTGATTTTATCTTCATAGTGAAGCCCCCTCTTTCTCCATAAACACCTTATCCCATCGCGCTTGCGGATTTGAAAAATGAACCGCACCGGGATGAAACCATTCCGGGTCAAAATCCTTCCCGACCCACCGTTTCATAGCCTTATGCTCGGGATGCTTGCGGTCTTTCAAGGCCGCCAAAAGCATTTCGTACCCCATCGCGCCCCCGCAATCTTCAGGCGGACAGGCCCGTTCTCCCGCCAGACAAAACGGATACGCGGCTCCGTCCATCCTTGGGTAAATACCCTCCAATTCGAGCCAATGTCTCCAGCAATCCCCGAAATCATACTCATATTCCGCAATTCTGTTGGTATCTGAAAAATAGTCGGCAATATCCTCGTCCCATCCATAGCGGGTATCATGGGCGGCTTCTTTTTCGTCCAGAATCATCCTGACCTGATCGCCGGTCTTGGGGTTCATGATACGAAATTCGTGAAGATGGCAATCCTTCCATCCCATTGCATCCTGAATGGCACAATGGAGGTTCCAAAAGTCATAGCAGGCCGGCACTTCAATCAGTCTCCACACGGGCGGGGTATCCCGGAGGGTAATCTTGAAGCGATAGACCTGTTCAAAGGGAATGAGCGTATAGTTGAAGAGTCTGTCGGATTTTGACTTTTTCATGGTCTTCATGGGCTGATTGTTTACCTTGCCGGATCATTTTCCAAGTTAATTCCACCGCCCGGCCCGTATTGTTAGCCTTTAGCCTGGCGGTCCCGACACGGGGCTTCCGGGATTTTAAGGGTTGGGAGTTGATTGGTTGCCGGACTAGGATTCGAACCTAGACAAGCAGATTCAGAATCTGCTGTGCTACCATTACACAATCCGGCAGGAAAGACAACGAATGTACCATAGAACCCCAATGATTCAAGGCTTTTTTCCCTCGATTTACTGGGCTTTTTCAGCATTTCCGGACCAACAGTCCTTTTCCTGCAACACCCGCTGGCGGGCGTAGGCATGCCTCGGTATACGCCGGCAGAAAACCTTAACGATGACTTAACGGTGACTAATAAAGCAAGGTCAGCGGAAGGGACGGGCCTCAAATCGGATGGACGGCGGAGAACCTTGGGGGCTAGACGGATATCCCCATGGCTCCGTTCGACAAACTTCGCAACGACCGTCGCATCCGGGAAATATCATGCCCCCTGCTGGTCATCCATGGCGAAGCCGACGGGGTTATTCCGATTTGGCATGGTCGCAAACTCTACGATCTGGCTCCCGTCCCCAAGCAATGCTGGTGGGTACCCCATGCCGGCCACAACGACATCGTCACGACGGACGCACAGGGATACTGGTCACACATCAGGGCATTCCGGGACTGGGCCATGACCTTGAGCGGGAAGGGGTAAGTCATTCAGCATCTGCCGTGCTACCATTATCCGGCAATAAATCGGAGCGGCGGGATGCGAAAAGTTTCGAGAGGGGGGTCCAGTTTCTTTTCGGCGCATGACCCTCCTGTTTTCACGCTTGAGCCCTAGAGGTCAAAAAGAGTACACTATTCGCCGTGAAAAGAATGCAGCTAAGCGACACACCATGAATGTAAAAAGAGCCCTAATTCTCGATGATGATCCGGTCATGCTCGAGATCCTTAAGAAGCACTTTGAGGTCCGCGGTTATGACGTCGTGGGTTATTCCAGCCCCATTCTCTGCCAACTCTTCACGGCTCGGTCCTGCCCCCCGGATATCCCCTGCCCCGATGTCATCGTGACCGATCTGGTCATGAACACTGTCAATGGAATCCAGTTCATCGATGAGGTGAAGCGCAAGGGGTGCACCAGTCACATCGCCTTGATTTCAGGACTTTGGACTGATGTTACCTTGCAATGGGCGGCGGAATTCGGCGTGAAAGTGCTACATAAACCAGTGAACCTGCAAGACTTGAACGACTGGCTCACCACCATCGAGACCAACCGCGCCACCCCCTGATCCACGCCTGCAGCCCCCCCTGCCGGCTTCCTGAATTCAGGATTTTCCGGATTTCACCGGAAGCGTCAACTTGATCGTTGTTCCCCTGCCGCGCCGGCTCACAATGGTCATGCCGCCGTTCAGAATATCGGCGCGCTCGCGAATACTGAAGAGACCGAATTTCCTTTTTCCGGTTCGGGCCGGGTTAAATCCGCGCCCCTTGTCGGAAACCTCCACCCTGAACTGGTTCCGTCCCTCGGGATTAACCTGAATGGTCGCATCACGAACACCCGCATGCTTGACAATATTCATCAATAATTCCCGCACCGCTTCGAAAACAAAGATCCCCATCTCCTCCGAAACCCGCTCCGCCACAGGCCCCGCCTTGATCTGAACAGACAGGGTGAATTTATGCTTCATGTCCGCCGCCAGCCAGCGCAGGGCCATCTTCAAGCCCCGCTCATGGATGATGGGTGGCCGCAAATCCACTGTCAGTGAACGGGTCACCTCCATCGCCTTGTCCAACACGGCCTGCAGCCGAGTCGCCGCCTCCCGGGCTGAAGGCGTCGAAATCATGCCCTGAAGCTCGCCGACCTTGAACTTCGCCGCCACCAGCCATTGCTGAAGATCCTCATGCAGGATATAGGCAATCCGCCGCCGTTCGCGATGTTCAACCCGGATGACCTCCTCCGCCAGTGCCTGAAGTTTGGTGGTGCGATCCTTGACCGTCACTTCCAATCCGTCCCGGATCGCCTCCAAGTCCCCCTGCAGGGTCTTGTAGGCGGTCACGTCGTTGAACATGACAAACACCTTGCTGGCGACCGGGACCCCGAAAACAAACATCGTCTTCACGGCGCCATCCTTGCAGGTCACCCGATAGTCATCCCCCTGGATTTCGGTCTGCTCTACCATCGCCTTCTGAACATGCCCCATCCATTTGGCCATGGATTGTTTCCGATATCCCTTCTCAGGATAAGCCTTACGCCACCACTCCTCCATCGTCGGAATGTCCTCTGGCGAATACCCAAACGTCTCGATCGCTTTCCGGTTGATATACTCGATCACTCCATCCATTCCGACGATCGCCATAGCCATGGGGGATAGTTCAATGATCTTTCGAAGCAGGGTTTCACTTTCCCGCATCGACTCCTCCAAACGCGCATGGGAAGAGATGTCGCGGGAGACCACCAGCACCGTCCGCACGGTCCCATCCGGGGCAAACTCCGGCACACAGCGGGATTCGTAGTAGGTCAAGACGCCCCGAGCGTTTTGAAAGGTGTCCCGCAACTCACAGGGGCGCGCGGTTTCAAAGACCTTTCGAATCCGGTCTTCCCAGAGACTGCAGTAGGGCTCAGGGACACCCGTCTCCCGGATAGTCTTGCCGATTATCTGTGCGGCGCTTACTCCATTAAGGCGCGCTCCCGCCGGATTAATATAGAGATGACGAAAGTCACGGTCAAACCGGTCAATGATATCCGGTGAATGCTCAGCCAGACTCCGGTAATCGTCCAAGGTGAGCCTCTCCGGCCTCCGCCCTGACCGGGTTGCTTTTTCCCCCAGGGATCGGCTTTTGTTTTTTCGCATCACACCCATTTGCCCGCCAGAAGATAAGTTGAATTCAAACTAGAGAAAGCCCACCCGGGTGTCAAGAAGCAGAACCGGAGCGGGACAAGTCTGTATCTTATCGATTATTCGGTACATTAATGTAGTTCGATTCATTATTCCTGATGCTGCGCCTGATTTTAATTATTTTCGCATCCTCTTTATTATCATGCTTTTACGTAGCGTTATGTCGCCGGATAGAGTTTAGTTGGCACGGATAGTGGTAATACAGATCCTGGAACAAAATGACATTGGCCTTAACAAGAGAAAAAGGAGGAGCTATGAAAAGGAGGGGATTCATGAGGGGGCTTATAGGAACCGGCATGGCACTTGCGGGCGCGTTGCCCGCCTTGGCGGAAGAGACCGCCATAACCGTTACCACAGCGGTCGCAGCGGTTCCGGCCCCGGTGGCCGCCGCGTCGGCCGTTAATTCAGGCGATACCGCCTGGGTTCTGGTCAGCACGGCGCTGGTCATGCTCATGACCATTCCGGGACTTGCCCTGTTCTACGGGGGCCTGGTCCGGAAAAAGAATGTGCTCTCCGTGCTCATGCAGTGTTTCTTCCTGATGTGCGCCGTGAGCCTGCAGTGGGTAATCTGCGGGTACAGCCTGTCTTTCGGGCCTGACGTCAGGGGACTGATCGGCAATCTGGACTGGGCGATGCTGAAGAATGTGGGGCTGGAACCGAACGCCGACTATGCCGGCACGATTCCGCACCAGGTCTTTATGATCTTCCAGATGATGTTTGCCGTGATTACACCCGGCCTGATCATCGGAGCCTTTGCCGAGCGCATGAAGTTCTCCGCATTTGTGGTGTTCATGGTGCTCTGGGCCACGATTGTCTACGATCCCGTCTGTCACTGGGTCTGGGGCGTGGGCGGGTTTGTGCGCAAGATGGGCGCATTGGACTTCGCCGGGGGCACGGTCGTGCATATCAATGCCGGCATCGCGGCTTTGGTCGCCGCCCTCGTGCTCGGTCGCCGCCTGGGTCACCCTCACAAGCTCTCTCCCCCGCACAACCTGCCGTTTGCGGTCATGGGTGCGGCCTTGCTGTGGTTCGGATGGTACGGCTTCAATGCCGGAAGCGCCCTCGCGGCGAACGGCCTGGCGGGTAGCGTCTTTGTGGTGACCCATGTGGCCACCGCCGTCGCAGGGCTGGCCTGGGCGACGATGGATGTGATCTTCAACCGCCGCATGACGGTGCTGGGCCTGATCTCCGGCGCAGTTGCGGGGCTGGTGGCCATCACTCCTGCTGCAGGGTTCGTCACGGTCGGCGGTGCCATGGGAATCGGACTGGGCGCGGGAGTCATCTGCTACCTGTTTGTCACCTTCGTGAAGGAGAAGCTCGGGTATGACGACGCGTTGGATGCCTTCGGTGTGCATTGCGTGGGCGGAATCTGGGGCGCGCTGGCCACGGGATTGTGGGCGACCACAGCCGTCAACAGCGCCGGCGCAAACGGCCTGTTCTACGGGAACCCGGCCCAGTTCATCATCCAGCTCAAGGCGGTGGCGATCACCGTGGCGTACTCCGGCGTGGTCAGCTTCGTCCTGCTGAAACTGGTCGACAAGATCATCGGCCTGCGTGCGACAGAACAGTCCGAACGGATCGGCCTGGATCTGACTGACCATCGTGAAACCGGATACACCGTGCTGGACTAAGGAAACAACCAAGATAACGACGAAGTGAAGGAGAAATAAAATGAAATACATCGTAGCAATCATACAGCCCGACCGGTTGGACGAAGTCCTGGAACGGCTCACGGCAAGCAAGGTCCACCTGGTCACCGTGTCGAGCGTTATGGGGCGCGGCCGCCAGGGCGGAATCGCCCAGGTTTACCGGAGTCACAAGGAGGCCGGCACGCTCCTGAAGAAGATGAAACTCGAGATTGCCGTAAATGACGATTTCGTCAAGGCGGCCATCGAGGCCATCACAGGCGGGGCACGAACCGGGGAAGTCGGGGATGGAAAAATATTTGTCCTCGACTTGGAACAGTGCGTTCGCATCAGAACGGGTGAAACAGGACACGAAGCGATCGGATAACAACACAAAACAGAAAGAAAGTGAGAGTATCATGAAAAAACTAGTAACAAAAATTATGGTCGGTATTCTGTGCGCGGGTTCAGCAACCCTGGGTCTGGCGACCCCCTCAACCCAAATCTGGATTCCTTCAACGGATATTCAGCCCTTCAATGTCTGGCATCTGGGCCTGGATAATTATGTCCGGTCCTCGGGTACCGGGCACTTCACAGCAGGGCAGCGCGACCCGAACATCTACGATGCCGGATTGACGGTGGGTATCCTCCCCTTCGACTCGATCAAGGCTGAGGTGGGTGCCGACTATCTGGTGAATGGAACGGCCTATGACAGCAAGCCGTTCTACTTCAATGCCAAGGTGGGCGTACCTGAAGGAACGCTCTACACGAATTCCGCCGCCCTGAACTCGCCCGCCCTCGCGGTGGGTGGGTTCAACTTCGGGACGGATTCGAGGAAAGACAGCGCGACCCGAACCGACCAGAACATCCTCTACGGTGAAATCGGACAAACGCTTCCCGCCTTCGGCGCGATCCCGTCCCTGGGCCGGTTCTCCGTCGGCTACTATTCCGGCAACAAGGATGTGCTGCGGGGAACGGATGGCGAAGCCGCCAATACCGGCATCCTCGCCTCATGGGATCGCACCATGAGCGAGATCTCCGATAAACTGTGGTTCGCGGTGGACTACATGGGTGGCGGAAACTTCAACAGCGGCGTCAGCTTCGGTGCCTCCTGGGCGTTCTCGAAGAATGTCTCCGTGATCCTGGGCTACGACATGTGGGATAAGCCCGCTCTGGCGGGGGCCAATACGGTTACCCTCCAGCTGGACGTCAACTTCCCGTAACTCAAGCCCACACCCGGAACGAGGTCGGCCCCGAAAGGCCGGTCTCGTTTTTTTTCTCGCCTTCCGCCGACTGTCCGCAACAATAGGACGTCGTGAATGGACGCTTTCTAATCCTGACCGCCATTCTGGCTTACTCCGCCAGCCACTCCCCTGCTGCCGACAGCACGGCCTGGCAAAAAGTCAGCTCCACTCATTTTATCGTGATGCATACCGGCGACGAACCTCTCGCCAAAACCGTCTCCGAACGTGCGGAATCCTATTACTCCACCATCGCCGCCGATCTCGGCTACACGCGATACCAGAATTTCTGGCTCTGGGACAACCGGGTAAAGATCCTGATCTACCCCTCTGCTGCCGCTTTTTCAGAGGCCTGTGACGCCCCGGCCTGGGCGGCCGGCCGGGCCAGCCCGCAACGCCACGAAATCGCCAGTTACCGTCAGAGCGGCGAAGGCTTCCTTTCCACCCTGCTCCCCCATGAACTGGCCCACCTGATCCTCTCTGATTTTATTGGTGAATCCCGCGTGCCCCTCTGGCTCACGGAAGGGTTTTCCGAATGGGAACAGAGTGGCCGCCCCCCCCCGGCGGCGGGCGGCCTGATGTCCCGTCGATTTCCCCTCAAAACCCTGTTCAGCATGGATATCCGCCGGGATACTGACCGGGAGCGCGTGTCTCTTTTTTATGCCCAATCCGCCAGCGTGGTCGGGTTCCTTATCAAAACCTACGGAGGCGACTCCTTCGGGTCTTTCTGCAGGGCCCTGCGGGATGGCAAGGATCTTGCCGCCGCCCTCGCCTCCGCCTACCCCCATGACGCCCCCTCCCTCGACACTCTCGAACAAAAATGGCTCAGCCCGCGAACAACAGGACCTTGACTTTAGACTCGACTGATACCCACGAAAAAGAAAGACTTGGGAAAGACCATGAAACAAGCCTGTCTTCCCTTATTGATCGCGATTGTCCTTTGTCTGGTCATGCAACCCGGGGCAGAAGCCGGCGCGCTCCCGGATACCGGCCTTCCCGGGTTAATCAGCCAGTTTGTCGCCGACCGGCAGGATCTGATGAACGCCACTGATCTACCCGGCGCCACTCTACGGTTTGATCGCCTTAATTCCCTTTACACCCAATGGCTGACCCGGCTCCGCACTGTGGATTTTGATTCGCTTCCGCACTCCGGGAAAGTGGACGCAATCCTCCTCCGGAATGAACTGGAATGCGGACTCGACGAGTTCGCCTTTGACCGGAAACAATGGGCTGAAATGGATTCCGTCCTCGCCTTCCGGAGCATCCTCTACGCCTTGGAACAGGCTCGCTGGGAGGGCGCCCCACTCGACTGCCGCGCGGCAGCCTCTCAAGTGAGTGAGCTCGCCAGACAAATCAAGGAGCTCAAAACCCGCGTCGAACTGGGCTTGAATACCGCCCCGTCCAACAGCACCGCCGCCGCCCATTCGCCGACCGGCACCCCTCTCAAAGTCACCGATTCCCTGGCTAACAAGGCCGCCGCTTCCGCCACGCTGCTCCGGGGCACCCTGAAATCATGGTTTGCCTTTTACGATGGGTTCCGTCCTGAGTTCTCGTGGTGGCTGAAGAAGCCTTACGAGGAGGCCGACAAGGCGCTGGAGGATTACATCAAGGTTCTCCGTGAAAATGCGGCAGGAATCAAGGGCAAGGACGATGACCCCCTTGTCGGCCAACCAGTGGGCGAAGCGGCGGTGGCTTCCGCCATCCGTCGCGAGTTCCTTCCCTATGACGCCCAAGCACTCCTGTCGCTCGGAGAAAAAGAAATGGCCTGGTGCGAGAATGCTATGAAATCAGAGGCTCGAGCCATGGGATGCGGCGACGACTGGAAATCCGCCCTGACCCGGATCAAGGCGGATTTTGTCGCCCCCGGCGCGCAGGACTCCCTGATCCGTGAAACAGCCCTGAAGGCCATCCGTTTCTGCAAAGATCACAATCTGGTGACAATCCCCCCGCTGTGCGAGGAGACCTGGCACCTGACCATGATGCCACCGGAAACCCTGAAAACCATCCCCTACGCCGCCTACAATGGACAAGCCATGATGATCGCCTATGCCCGAGACGATATGAACCATGAGGATAAACTCATGACCATGCGCGGCAATAACCGTCATTTCATGCGCACCGTGACTCCCCATGAACTCATTCCGGGCCACCATCTCCAACGATTCCAGGCAGCCCGAAATCAACCCCACCGCGCCCTCTTCAGCACCCCCTTCTATGTCGAGGGCTGGGCACTTTACGGCGAACGGCGCTTCCGGGATTTGGGTTGGGCAACCACTCCGGAAGACCGGCTCGGGATGCTCTTCTGGCGAATCAACCGGGCTGCCCGCGTTGTGGTGGCCCTCCAGTTCCATCTCGGCAAAATATCGCCACCCGACATGGTGGATTTTCTGGTCAATCGCGTCGGACACGAACGCCTCGGGGCCACGGCAGAAGTCCGGCGCTTCATCGGGGACGGCTTCCCGCCCCTCTACCCCGCCGCCTACACGCTGGGCGCCCTTCAATTGGAAGCACTCCACCACGAACTTGTGGGTTCCGGGAAAATGACGGACCAGGCGTTCCATGACGCCGTGCTTTCTGAAGGAGCCATTCCCCTTGAATTAATCCGGGCCCGGCTGCTGAACCTGCCCCTCACCCGCGACACCCGATCAACCTGGCGCTTCGCCGGGGAGGCGGGATACCCCTGATATGTACCTCGATTTTTTCAAGCTCAGGGAAGCGCCATTCAACATCACGCCCGATCCCCATTACCTGTTCATGTCCCGTCAACACCGGGAAGCCCATAATCACGTCATGTACGGCATCCGGGAACGCAAGGGCTTCATCCAGCTCACCGGCGAAATCGGTTCCGGGAAAACCACCCTCTGCCGGGCTGTTCTCGCGGAACTCGGCCAGAATGTCCAGACTGCCCTGATCCTCAACCCCTGCCTGACCGAAGCCCAGTTGATCCGGGCGATCCTTCAGGATTTTGGACTCAAAACAACCGGCAAGGACATGCTGACTCTGATCCAGACGCTCAACACGTTCCTGCTGGCCAAAATGGAAGCCAAAGAGAATGTCGCCCTGCTGATTGATGAATCCCAGAATCTTTCACTGAAACTCATGGAACAGATACGGTTGCTGTCAAACCTCGAAACAACCCACCAGAAGCTGATTCAGATCGTCCTCATCGGACAGCCTGAGCTGGCGGACAAACTAAACGACGCCTCCCTGCGCCAGCTGCGGCAGCGGATCACGGTCCGATACCACCTCGGCCCCCTTGATGAAAGCGAGATCGGGGCTTATGTCACACACCGGCTGAAAACCGCCGGGGCCGATGGACGCCTTGTTTTTGAAAGCAAGGCCCTCCACCTCGCCCATCGCTATTCGGGCGGCATTCCACGCCTGATCAACGCCGTTTGTGACAATGCCCTGCTGGCGGGATATGTCTCGGGAACCTGGGCCATTGACGGAAAATGCATGAAACGGGCCATCGCCCAGCTCGAAGGGCACTGAAGATTTCTTTCTGGTTCCACACTCCCGTTATGATAGATTTTGGCTAACTTGACTTTCGGATTCATGAGAAAAACAGCGCTATCTTTTCTAGCCCTCACCCTGCTTGCAGGGGTGTCGCTTTCTACCGAAACGATCCGGGTGGGCGTGATTCTGCAACCCCCATTAACCACCCTCGGCAAGGACCAGAAAACCCCGCAGGGTCTTTGCATTAACCTGCTCGAGGATATGGCGACTCGCACCGGCTGGAAGTTCGTCTATCAGGTGGATTCCAGGCTCTCCATCATCAATAAACTCATAAGGGGAGAGGTCGATCTGATCGTTCCAGCCCCGCTCCCTCTCGACGGCTCTGATAAGCTGGACTACAGTCCGAGCGCCATTCTCATCTCCCACGCGCAAATCGTCGTGCCTCCCGGCAATCCGGTCGCATCCCTTAAGGATTTGAACGGAAAAACGATCGCCGTGGTCCGCGATGACATTCATTACCTCCGTTTTCAGGAAGCCCTCCGGGACGCCCGCACAAAATGTCAGTTTCTGGAAATGCGGAGTTATCCCGATGTTCTTCAGGCCGTTCAGACCAAACGCGCAGAGGGCGGATTGGTAGACCATTTTTTCAATGCCGAAAACTCTGAACAATACGGCCTAGTCACCAGTCTCATCACCACGGGGCCGGTGGATTTCCATTTTTCCGTGGCGCGCGACACGAATCGACAACTCCTCCTAAAACTTGAAGCAGAACTTGCGTCCCTTAAACAGAACAAGAAATCCTTCTATTTCAAGACTCTCTCCCAATGGACCGCACATCAGGAGCCCCTCTCTTTCCTTGCGAAGACCGGCCTGATTCTCCTCTTCTTGATGCTCGGGGGTGGACTCCTTGCCGGAATCACTATCCGGACTTCGAAGCGATCCGAGCAGCGCACCGAAAAACTGGCCGCCTCCAACCGTCAATTGCTAAAAATCGTGGACGACCATCTTCGCCGCGAGGAGGCCGCTGAGGCCAACAAGAACTGGTATCGCGCCCTGTTGAACAACACTCCCGATGCCATCCTGATTCACGGCGTGGATGCGAAAGGCCTTCCGGGGAAATTTCTGGAAGTCAACGAAACCGCCTGCCTCCGCCTGGGCTTCAGCCGCGAAGAACTGCTGGCATTGTCTCCGCGCGATGTCGAAATCAATTCCGAAGGCGGGGGCGCCCCCCGATATGCCAAAATGCTGTCAAAATGGAAAGACGCCCGTCTGCCGGATGCATCGTCGGATCCCGGGCCACCGGCCTCCCTTACCACTGAACTGTCGTTTCGCACTAAGAGTGGCGCGGAAAAGCCCTTTGAAGTCACCCTCCGCATCCTCGCCCATGAGGGGAAACCCATCATCTATTATCACCTGCACGACATCACCACCCGCCGGAAAGCCCAGGCGGCTCTCAAGGAAAGCGAACAGCGTTTCTCTGATTTCTTTTCCCGCTCCCCCATCGGCGTCGCCTTATATAGTCCCACCCGGGAGCTGACAGAGGTCAATCAGGCCGCGATGGCCATGTTCGGATTAAGCGAACGCTCCGTTTTCTCCGCCACCCGACTGCTGGATTCCGAAAACCTATCTCCGGAATCCCAGACGACGCTCTCAAAAGGGGGAACCGTCCGGTATGAAAACGTCACCGACTTCGACGCGGTAAAACGCGAGAGCCGGTACCCGTCCACGCGAACAGGGAAAAGTCATTTTGACGTTCTGGTGACAAACCTGGGTTTGAATTCGGATTATAAACCCAAAGGATTCATGGTCCAAATCCAGGATATAACTGAACACCGCCGTGCCGAGGAAACGCTTCACCAGCATGAGCGTATGCTGCGTCAGGCCCAGAAAATGGAAGCCATCGGCACCCTGGCCGGCGGCATCGCGCATGACTTCAACAATATCCTCACCCCCATCATCGGCTATACCGAAATGGCCATGTTAACCGCAGGACCCGATGACCCCATTCAGCCCAATCTTGAGGAAGTCCTGAAGGCCAGCCATCGCGCCAAGGAACTGGTCAAACAAATTCTAACCTTCAGCCGCCAAACGGAACACGAGGTGAAACCCATCCGCCTGATTCCCCTCGTCAAGGAAGTCATCCAGTTGCTCCGGGGCTCCATCCCGCCCCTCATCGAATTACACACCCAGATCCAGGTTGAGCGCGACATTGTGAGGGCCGATCCCACCCAGATGCACCAGGTGATCATGAACCTGTGCACCAACTCACTCCACGCCATGAAGGACAAGGGCGGCGTCCTGGAAGTCGGCATGCGTCCGGTGAGTGTGGATAGCCGGACGCGGGGAGCGATGGCCCGGCTACGGTTCGGAGCCTACCTGGAAATTTATATCCGCGATACCGGACACGGCATGGACCGCGCCGTCATGGAACGGATTTTTGAGCCCTTCTTCACGACCAAGCGGAGCGGGGAAGGAACGGGGATGGGGCTGTCAGTGGTGCACGGCATCATCACCTCCCTGCAGGGCATCATCACCGTGGAAAGCGAAGTCGGCAAGGGCACAACCTTCCACCTCTTTCTGCCCCTTATTGAACAGGCCGCAGAGCAAGCGGCCACCTCTAACGATCCCCTTCCACGGGGCTCCGAATCAATCATGTTTGTGGATGACGAGCCCGGTATTGTCGCCATGGCAACCCAGATGCTCTCCTCTCTCGGGTATCAGGTGACAACCGCCACGCGGGCCAAGGATGCCCTTGCGATCTTCAAGCAGGAACCCAAACGGTTCGATCTCATCATTACCGACCAGATCATGCCGGGGATAACCGGCATGGAAATGGTTCGGGAAATGCACGCGATCCGGCGCGACATTCCAGCCCTGCTCTGCACAGGCTTCAGTAAGACGGTGTCCGATCAGGACCTTCTGGCTGAAGGTATCCATGAAATCCTCATGAAGCCCATCGTCCTGCGCCAGATTGCAGAAGCCATTCGAAGCGCCCTGGATACCGCGCAGACCGTCAAGAAGACTTTATGAGGTTCGCTGAACGCGACTCACAACCATTGGCCGGAGCGCTGCCCTGTGAGCTGACCCTCTTCCAGAACCGGCGTCCCATTCACCAGGACATGGGAAATCCCCGCCGATAACCGGTGCGGGTCACTGTAGGTCGCTTCGTCCCGGATGGACTGAGGATCGAAGATCGTGATATCAGCGCCATAGCCCACCCTGATTTCACCGCGGGCCGAAAGCCCGAAATGGCCGGCCGGCAATGAGGTCATTTTCATCACAGCCGCCGCCAGCGGAACCGTTTTTCCGTCCATCGCCGCACGGAGGACTTTCGGGAATGTGCCGTACGCACGGGGATGGGGATAATCGTGACTCAGCGGCCCCCGGGGCGCCCGTAGGGACGCATCGGATCCGATCATGACCCAGGGTTGGGCCAGAATTTTCCACAGGTTATCCTCGCACATCCCCTGAAAGAAGGCGCTGGTCATCAGGGCATCAGTCTCGATCAGGAACAGCGCCGCATCGACCGGCTCCATTCCCAGACTTTCCGCCACCTCCTCCAGGGGCCTTCCCCGGAACCGGGCGTTTTCGTCGCTTGTGGATCCGATGGTAATGCTGCCCCAGGAGCGTTCGGAGCGATTCCCAATTAACTCGGCCCGCAGCCGGGCGCGGGTGGCCGGCTCTCGCAAGCGCGCCAGTTCAGCATCACGCCCGCCCTCCGTGGCCCAATCCGGAAAAATAACATCCAGTTCGGTACACGAGGAAAGATAGGGATACCGATCCGCCGCCACCGAAATTCCCGCAGTGCGCGCCCGTTCGATGGTCTGAAGCGCGGCATCAATCAAATGCCAGTTTCCTGACCCGGATGTCTTCAGATGCGACACCTGAACGCGAACCCCGGTCGCGCGGCCCACGCCGATGGTTTCCTCAAGGGCCTCGATCAACCGGCTGCTTTCGCTCCGCATGTGGGAGGTGTAAATTCCCTCTTTTCGTTTCACCACACGAGCCAGCGCGGTGATTTCCTCCGTTGTGGCGTACATGCCCGGGGGATAAATCAGACCCGAGCTCAATCCCCGCCCGCCTTCGTCCAGACTCTGCTCCAGAAGCCGTTCCATGGCGATCAATTCTTCCGGCGCGGCAGCCCGACCCGTGTATCCCATCACCGAGGCTCTCAGGACATTATGCCCGATCAGGGAAACCACATTAACGGCCGGCTTCACCTGCTCCAGCAACCTCCGGTATTCGGCCTGCGTCCTCCATGACCCGGGATAAGTATGCGTCTGCCAATCCGAGGGCATTCGCGCCTCACCCAGCCGGGGCGCCGCCGAAGCTCCGCAGTTACCAATCACCTCCGTCGTCACCCCTTGATACACTTTGCTCGTCGCGGAGGGCTCAATCAGGAGATAGGCATCGGAATGGGAATGGGTATCGATGAAACCGGGACAGACCATCCGGGCTTCAGCATCAAGACTCTTTAGAGCCTCGGCCTTGCCGAGATCGCCGAGAGCCGTGATGCGATCCCCGACAATCCCGACATCCGTCCGGACAGCCGGGGCCCCCGTGCCGTCCAATACCATCCCGTTGATGATCTTCAGGTCGAACATGGCTCCGCCACCGGGGCGTCTCCCTGCCCTGACCCCGTCAATAATGCCATGATATCCTGCTGCACCGAATCCAGCTCAGTCAGTTTCAGCTTGGGGTCGGTAATGGCGAAGGTTTCCGCCGTCTTCTTGTGCTCGTAGATCACCACACGCGACCCGTCTTCCATGGTTTTAATCTCACGTTCCACCAGAACGCGCTGCCGTTCCAACATGACGGCCAGAATATAAATGACACTGGTCTTGGAAGCATCCGCCGCCTCGATTAATTCCCGAAGCAGCGTCTCGGCCGTTTCCTTTTTGATCCGGCGATCCGGCTCGGCGGACGGCATCTTGAAATACCCCTTCCACGAACTGTAGCCGGGATTCGCCGCCATTTCCGGAGCCCAGCATTTTTCGCAATAATCCCCGCGCGAATAATCATGCTCCTGAAAAACGAGCCGGGTGTGATAAGGCTGCCCGTCCGTAAACCCCGCCTGGCATCCCGCACAGGCCGTTGATCGTGACTTGATATTCCAGTCCTGTGCCATTTAGGTATGCTCCATATATAAATCCCGCCCATCCCAGAGATAGATCACCCCGGAGATCGCGGTCAAAGCCGCCACCAGATGGGTCAGAAACAACGTTGCCGTGGTGAAATAGACCTCGAATTCCAGAATGAACCGGGCATGATCCGCCGCCGAAAGAAAAGCGGGCAGAAGCTCCTCCTGCAAGGCAACCCCGAGCATGATGACGACAATCGTGACGGTCTGCCAGATCATCTTGTGCTTGCCCCAGGGACCGGCTGGCAGAACTTTCCCCTGCTGGCTTGCCAGTAACCGCAACCCGGTGACGACAAATTCGCGGCTGATGATTGTGATGACAATCCAGGCGGGCACCACTGAGATGGCTACAAAACTCACAAACGCCGCACAAACCAGAATTTTATCCGCCAGCGGATCCATCAGCTGGCCGAAGATCGTGATCTTTCCCAGCCGGCGCGCCAGCATCCCATCCAGCCAATCCGACAGCCCGGCCAACCCGAAGGTGAGCAACGCCAGGGTCTTGCCATAAGGGACCCCTGATGTCAGAAAGCCCGCCATCACAAACGTCAGGCCAATGCGCCCGACCGTGATCTTATTTGGAAGATTCATTTCAGCCATAAACGGGAAGTGTGCAAAGAGCGGGCGGGTCCTGTCAATGCTGATCGTCCCCGTCCAGAGATCCGCCGACCCGTTTTAGCGAACGAGCCAGCACAATCAGTAGAACCAATGCGGCGAGAATAATGGCACCGGTTAAAAATCCCGGCTTATTGAGCCAGGCGCCGAAGCCGACCCGGGCAGGCCGATAGGCAGGATTCTCACGTGACGGCCCCAGTGTCCGCGCCGTAGGCTGAAGCCCCTGCCGCACTGGCGTCAACACTGCTTCAAGATCATACACCGGCGCCTGAAGATTTTCTCCCCCATACAGCATGCGATAGGCCCGGCCCGGTTCGACCAGCAACAGAACCCGGTACACAGGCCCGAAGCCGCGCAACCGCACCCCTGACAGGGGCGGGTTGTCGCCATTCAGGACTGTCACACGCAACTGCCGCGCTCGCTGCTCGGGAAAATTGATCTCCACATCCGAACGGACAAATCCCGGCAGATCCACATCCCGCACCCGCGCCTCAGCCAGGGGGCGCCACTGGGACACGCCGTTCTCAACCGTCTGGATTTGAACTCGGGCCAGTCGGCTGAAGTTCCGGGATGTACTCACCAGCATCAACCGATTAAGGGGTAACCGCGCCGTGTCGACGGTGATTTCCGTCGTTTTCTCGCGAGTATTTTCAACGACCACCGGCGCAGGCAAGTCCCATTCTCGCAGAGCTTCCCGCTGATTTTCAACCACTGAGTCATTTCTCCAGAATGCAATGCCGTCCATGCGAAACGGAGTGCGCAGCAATTCCTGCGTTCGGATTTCAGCGCCTGAATCCTGGCCGCCTTTTTGAGTCACCAGTTTAACGAGCGGCTGGATCCGGTCCTCCGATGCATTACCGATTTCGATCCGGAAATTCGGCCCCGATCCGGGTGGTAACACCACCTCTGTCCGGCGTACATCCAGATACCGGCTGTAGTCGCAAATGTCGGCGTTTTGAACCAGCGGTTGCCAAACCGCACCACCCCTGCTGCCAGAGACCGACACCGCCCGTGCAAAATCACGCAACGGCGTAACCACATCAAACCCATCCGCACGGTATTCCGGCCGGGCCAGAACGAATTCAGCCTCAATCCGGTTGCCGGGCAGCTCCCTTACGGACGTCGCCCGCGAACCAACGGGACGGTGAACGATCCGCGTCTCGTTGATGAGAACCTTCTCAACGGCACGGGAAATCTCCACTCCGCGATCATCGATGACGCGGACATCGGTGTAGCCGTCGGACGCCGTCCGGTGCAACTCGGAATCCAGTGTCACAGCGGCGGCTTCCGTCCGTAAGGGAGCGGCCCCTTCCAGCGTCCGATCGAACTTGAAATGATCTGGATTCAGGGCCGCAAGCACGAAACCAGGCACCAGGGCAATGAGAGTAACCAGGCTTTTTTTCAAGAGGGATCTCCTTCCGTCGGGGTTTGGAATCGCTGTCGGTACTTCAAGTATACAAAGGCGGCACCAAGCAGCATGATGCCGAGGACGATGAACGCCACGATCTTGTAGAGCGCATCGAGGTGCGCGAGATCCGAAAAGAATATCTTCAGAACCACTACCACAAAACCAGCAAGTCCTGCATAGCGCAGCCCCTTAACGGATCGGACAAGGCCGAATAGCAACAGCGTAAGCGCATAGGCCGCCCAGAGCAGCGTGATACCCCCTGCCCGGAGCCCCGGAACAAACCAGGCGAGCGCGGTATTCATCTCCAGCGACAAATATACGAACAGCAGCAGCAGCGCGGCAATGCCGACGATTCGGCCGACGCGGCGGCCCGGCTCATTCCCCCGTGACTGGAAAAAGATCAGGGAGAGCAGGCCTATACATAAGCCAAAATCCACAAACCGGATCAGCGCAAGACCGGGGAGATAGTCGCCTCCATAACACCAGGAACTGCTGTTCATGTTTAACCGCCAACCGTCCATATCAAGCCCAAGCAACTTGATTACCAACCCGAGCGACAGAAGCCCCAGCGCCCGCGGAACCCACGTTGCGCCATCCTGCCGCGCCACGGCCAACAGGAACAAACCAAGCGCGAACCATGCCAGCGTCATAGCCGGTACCGAAAGGGCGGGCCAGAAAAACCCGCAGGTGCGGTACAGTTCGAAGTGGGCATAGACAAACAGAACGCCGCACGCCAGTGCGGCGATAATGCCGCCGGCCGCACCCTGCCAGGAATCTGACGCCAGATCATTTTCCGGCACCACGGCGAGGGATCCCGAGGCCGGGGGCCGTCGCAGGAATTTCCAAGCGACTCCGAGCGAGGCGATCGGTACACCGATCGACAGGAGCCGCTCACCGGCAATCTTCAGGTACGCCACCCACGTGGTGTCCGGCGGGAGCCACATGGAAAACTGCCGGTGCATATCCCAGAAGGCGAGACGCCCCACCGATAATAGACACGCGGCACAGCCGAGCAGGCGCAGGAACCGGCTGTCGATCTTGCCGGCCAGCCATAGCATCACCACGCCCTGCAATGCCCAGCTTGTCGTAATCCACTGCCTGGACAAGGCCAGAGAAGGCGTCATGGCCGTAAACAGTGCGGCCAGCGCCAGGAAAGTGTAGAGCAGTCCGCGATCTCGCCGCTTTCCCGCAAGAAAAACCCGCGTGAGTACAATAAAAAACACCGCCAATGCCAGGGCCGGAAAGGCCGCAAACTTTTCAGGATAACCGGTCGTGATCACCCGGTGGGTCAGGCCGAAGAACATCACCGCATTGGCCATGATGCCAAGCAGTTCCAGCAAACCGGCCTTCACGCCATGCGCCAGATTATGCAGGATCATCACAGCGGCATAGAGAACAAAGAAACCTATGAGAAAGGGCAGGACATCAACGAAATCGGTGACAATATACTGCTTGGCGATTGCTGCTGTCGCCAGGCCGTAGGTCAGCACCAGACCCAGGTAATTCAGGAGGGGCCAGTGCCGGCGACGGGCGATGCCCAGAATGCCGACCCCGAGCAGTAGCATATAGCCGAAAAAGCCCGGAAAGTTCTTTTCGCCGGTGCTGAGCATCACGGGCGTCCCGTAACCGCCGAGGATGCCGAGCACGGCGACGAGCAACGAGTTCAGCCGCACCGCCAGAGTTCCGGCAACCAGTGTCACCAGCGCCATCAGGCCGAAGGCCGCGAGGGCTCCGATCAGGTGGTAGAAATTGCAGGCGGCAAACATGCTGAAGTAGAGGATCGCCAGACCGCCGCCAATCAGCCCCTGCCCCACCAGCTGGTAGGGCTTCCCGATCATCCTCACGCCGCCGACCAGCATACCCACGCCAGTCAGGACGCTTAACGCCACGCGGGCCTCAGGGCCCAGCATCCCATGCTCAATGGAATACTTGAGAAAGAACCCGATGCCGACGACAACAACAACGATACCCGCCCGCAGCAGCCAGTTTGTGGCCACGGCGAATTCCCACGATGTGCCCGGTCGGCGAAATTCGTCGCCGATCACAATCCAGTTCCAAATCTTTCTCAGGATCTCCGTAGCCTTGACCTGGAATTCATTGGGCTCTTTTGGAGGGGGCATGAGCGGCGGAGGAACGGAGGCCGCCTTTTCCTTCGGTATGGGCGGAGGAACAAAAACAGGCTTCTGAACGGGCATGGGTTGCGCTACGGGAATCACCGGCGCCGGAACCGGAACGACTGGTTTCGGTTGGGCGGGAGGCGTCTCGCGGCGCGCCAGCAGAATGGCCAGCACATCAGCCTGCCGCTTTTGCTCACCCCGGATCTTGAAGGCCATGATCATCGAAATAATCGGCGCAACAACCAGCGCAAGCGCCACGGCCACAACCAACCAAATCATCGTTTCACTATTCATGAGTCTCTCCCGTATTCCGTCGGGCTATTTCAGCGTAGCTGAACCCACGACCATACTCAGCCGTCAATTCTCGTGACACTGTCACGAGAATTCGCTTCCCGTAAGCCGCACGACTATCCTCGAGGTTGTCCTTCAAGAGACGGCACCCGACATGCCAGCAGAGCATCGTCGTCGTGGCGTTTGCCACGGTGGCAACGCGCTGGCGAGCGGACTGAATAAGGCCGCGCAAATCGGCGAGGAGCACTTTGCTGTCCGAGCGCGTGGCTGTTTTTTTCATAGCATGACGGCCATTCTTTCGGGGTGTTATCCACACGAGTAGCAAAGGTGGCGACTTCGTGTTTTTACCGCCTTATGCACCGATGAATGGAGAATAGTTCGCTGGTAGTAGAGAATCAAGGATTGAACCTAAGGGGTCACTAACGAGGCGGCAATGGCTTTCTCAAGGCTCCGTGGGAGGGGCGCTGTGCGCCGCGACCTTCTCCCGGGAGCCTGTCTAGTCCCTCTGGCTGTGTTTCGCGCGTTTCACATGCACAAAACCTCTTGCACAACCCGTTTAGCATTGGCTTTTTTGATCGCCTGCAGCGCCTGGCTAGGCATGGATTTGCGCCTTCAAGTCATAACCAGTGGCGCCGGTGTACTGGATTTTGACCAGGGTGCCGGGCTTGGCATTAGCAGACACACCCTTGACCTGCGTGATGCCATCCACCTCGGGAGCCTGGCCCCGGGAACGAGCTTCCCATAGTGTATTCGGAAGCGGTCGGATGAGTAGGGCTTCATCCTCGCGCCCTCGTTTCCCGCGGGCTTTCCGGAAGACGATCTCCTGCTGGATGGCCATGAGTGTGTCCCGCCTGCGTTGCGCGGTGGCGGACGAAACTTGATGGGGCAACTTTGCCGCCGCCGTGGATTCCTCCGGGGAATACGCAAAAACACCGAGATGATCGAATTCGGTTGCCCTGACAAATCTCACGAGCTCATTAAACTGCGCGACCGTCTCACCGGGGAATCCCACCAGACAGGTCGTGCGCAACACCACACCGGGTAACCGGGCCCGGGCACGCTCCGGAAACTGCCGCACGGCGTCCATGCCGCCGGGCCGCCGCATCGCCCTCAACACGGCGTCATGTGCATGCTGGATCGGGATATCGAGGTAGCGACACACCTGATTGACTTCACCCATGGTATCGAGCAATTCGTCGGTCAGGTAAGCCGGGTGTCCATAGAGCAGCCGGATCCAGAATTTTCCGCCCAGTTTCCCAAGCCGGCGAAGAAGTTCCGGTAAGTCGGCTCCATCCTTCCTGTCGAAACCGTAGCGCGTCGTATCCTGGGAAATCAAATTCAACTCTCGGATCCCCTGCCCCAGAAGCGTTTCGGCCTCTCTTACAATATCGTCTATCCCCCGGGACCGATAGCGCCCACGGATAGCGGGAATGGCACAAAAGGCGCACTTATGATTACAGCCTTCGGCAATCTTCAGATACGCAAAAGGTCCGCCCGTGAGAATGATTCGGGAGGGCAACGGACTGAACACTTTTCGTGACACGGCAGAAACATTGAGAATACCGCTCTCGCCTTGTCCCAACTTCCGGACCACACGCCCGATCTCCGCCAATTGATCCAGCCCGATAAAGGCATCAACCTCGGGCATGGCGCGTTGAAGCTCCGCCTGATAGCGCTGGATGAGACAACCGGCCACAATGACGGCCCGGCATCCGCCGGATTGCTTCAGCTGGCACGCCCGCAAGATGGCATCCACCGACTCCTCCTTGGCGTCGCCGATGAACCCGCAGGTGTTCACCAGGATCACATCCGCCTCCTCCGGCGAGCGCGCAAGGGCAATTCCTTCCGCGCGGAGAACAGACGCCATATGCTCGGAATCAACCAGATTCTTGGCACACCCCAGACTGATGAAGCCGACGGAAAGCATGGAGTGTCGCGTCATACCACCCTGCCGCTATTTCAGTTTGATATAGGGCGGCGGGGGCGGTTCCGCCAGGCGCAGGGATCGCGAGCCGGTGATCTTTTTTACAGGAGCCGGAGCGAGGGTCGCGGAGGCAACCGGGGCTTTCGATCCCGAAAAGAGGGAGATTCCACTGGCCACCAGAATGGCCACCACGAGGACGGCAAACGCGATGGCGGCATAACGCCCGATCGGAATCGGTGCCGGTTCCGAATAATCACGGCGGGTCGAGGACAGTCGGGACTGGCTTCGTGGCGCCTCCTGACGGGACGCCTGATAACGCGCCCCGGCCTCGACAAACGTCTGGAGAGTATCCCGGGCAGCCGTCGCCACGGAATTGACGACATGTGTCAGGGCCGAGCCACTGGTCTCCCTGAATCGAGCCAACGGCGAGGGCACCGGAAGTCCATCATTCATGGTGGCGGGCGCCGGTATTTCGGTTTTCAGCGTGGGCCGGACCGAATGCGCGTACTGGCTGAGGTAGAGGCGGATCAAGGGGGCTGGATCGAGCCCCACCAGTTCGGCATACATTTTAATAAACCCTTTTCCATAAAGCGGTGCAGGAATGTCGCTGTAATCATCATTCTCCAAGGCTTGAATGATGTGGGTTTTGATCCGGGTCGCCTCCACCACATCGGCGATGCTGTAACGATGGTTTTCGCGAGCAGCCCGCAACAGGGCTCCGGGGGTTCTGGGGGTAAGCAATTCACTCATGGTTTTTCATCCTGTTCTTCGCTGGAATTCTCAGGCATCTGCCCATCCATATCAATGAGGATCTCGCGCGGATCGGACCCCCGGGCCGGGCCGACCATCCCGCGCTCCTCCAGAACATCCATGATCCGGGCGGCCCGGGTATACCCGATTCGCAGCCGGCGCTGCAGGGAGGAGGTTGAAGCCCGCTGGGTTTCCCGGATGATCTGAACGGCCATTTCAATAAGCTGGTCATCCTCGGCATCATCCCCGCCCTTGGCGAGCATCTCGTCAAAACTAGCCGCGGGCTTCGCCTCGGGAACAGGCATCGTGGCGGCGCCGCCCCGTGACGACTCCGTTTTCTTCGTGGCGTTTCCGGCGACGACCGGTTCGTCAACCTCCATCGGGCACTGCTTCTTGATGAAGTCCACAATTTTCCGGATATCCTCATCCGAGACCAACGCGCCCTGGGCGCGGATCAGCTTGCTGGCGCCGGGCGGCAGGAAAAGCATATCCCCGCGGCCCATGAGCTTATCGGCGCCGTTGGCGTCAAGAATGGTACGACTGTCATTTTTCTGCGCCACCTGAAAGGCGATACGCGCGGGGAAATTAGCCTTGATCGTTCCGGTGATGACATCCACCGAGGGCCGTTGCGTGGCCAAAATCATGTGGATGCCAACCGCCCGTGAAAGCTGGGCGAGCCGTGCGATATAATTTTCGATTTCGGCCTGGGCCGTCATCATCAGGTCGGCGAGTTCGTCTACGATGATAACGATATAGCTCAACCGGTCAGGTAACTTCGAAACTTCCTCACCCTCGCCGAATAAACTGGCCTGTTTCTCTACGGGGCGTGCGTTGTAGCTCTTGATATTGCGCACGCCGGCCTTGGCCATGATCCGGTATCGGCGTTCCATTTCGGTAATGGCCCAGCGCAAGGCGCCGGCAACGCGCTTCGGGTCGGTGATGACCTCGTTTCGCGCGCCGAGCAAATGCGGAAGGTGGTTATACACGGAGAATTCGACGATCTTGGGATCGATCAACATCAACTGGAGTTGATCCGGCGAGCGAGACATGAACAGACCGGCCAGAATGGAATTCATGCAAACGGTTTTTCCGGATCCGGTGGCGCCGGCGACGAGCAGATGCGGCATGCTCGCGAGATCCGTTATCAGATCGTTCCCGCCCACATCCTTACCCAGCACAATGGGGATTTCCATGCGGGACGGATGCCAGTGGGCGCCTTCCAGCATTTCGCGCAGGTAGACAATACTGGTGGCGCTGTTGGGCACCTCGATTCCCACCGTTCCTTTTCCGGGGATGGGTGCCTGAACACGGACACTGTTGGCCTTGAGTGAAAGTGCCAGGTTGTTGCTGAGGCCGGCGATCCGCTCGACCTTCACGCCGGGCGCGGGAATCAATTCAAAACGGGTCACGGAAGGACCACACTCCACCGTCTTGAGTTCCGTCTTGATCCCGAACTCCTCAAGAGTTTGGATAATGATGCGACCGGTCGCATCGGTATCCC